>CANBJR010000040.1 GCA_947369085.1 uncultured Clostridia bacterium
TAATAATCCGGTAATTCATCTTGACGGAAATGGAAAAAGTCCACTTACATTTGCTCTTGAATCATTGGGTTTTCAAATCACAGGAGCGGCTGCACACTGGGCAATAAATAATTCTATGACTATTCAATTTTATGCGCATGCCTATATAAACAGGGAATTAGATAAATGGTATGATTTTTCTGATAATGATATGTATAAAGATAAAATTAAAAAAACTTCATTGTTTAAAAATTTCGTCAATAAATATTTAAATAATTTAAATGAATATTTGGAAATGATAATTCATCGAAATGAAATCTACTTTAGTAAAACAGCTGAATTAAACTATAATGATAAATCAGTATCTGACTATAATATTGATTTACATTATGCAATTGGTTGGTGTACTGCAACTATTGTAATAAAAAAATTATTTTCATGTCATTTCGCAACTAATGTCATACGCGGATATTCTGTACAGGTTAGTATTACTGATTATTATAATTTTGAAGTAAAAGAATGGAACGGTATAACAAGTTATATAAATAATATTTTAGGATATGCTCCTCAAGAATCAGCTATGCTTATTCCTTATTATTGGCATATCGATTTTGATTATTATAACTCTGTTAATCCATATATTTTTGTTTGTAAACATGGAGGTTAAAATGAAAAATTTTATTAAAATTACTGCGGTATTATTTATGATTGCAATTCCATTATTTATATCAGGATGTGACATTATTGATGATATAATTTATAATGCAACTGAGGTGCCCGAGGAAAACTTGATAATAACAGATGACAGAGACGGTAATACTTACACGTATTCTGGCAAAGCAAAAATCCATATCGATCACTCATATATTAGTGGTTTTAATATTTTAGTTAATGAAGAGGATTATTTATGGGATACGTTACTAATGGGTAAGCTTGAAAAATTTGCTCATTATGAAGATTATTTAGTAATGATTTTTAATGGCAAATATTATTCATTTGATCTTGAAAACTATTCTGTTCCAAAAAGTGAAGATGATTTGCAGTACGATCTTGAAGAATATAGCGAAGATGAGTTTAAAGAAAAATTCCCTCAATATGAATCTTTTGAATGGCGAGAATAAATATTAAATTTTTCTACATTTTATGATAGAGGAACGATTCTATGTTTTAAAGTGATTATCAGATTGTTGGCGGTTTTGTGTTTTAACAAAACCGCCACAATCTAAAAATTTAAGCGTGAATGAATACAATCTGTCAACAACGCAGACATAGTCAGTAAGCTTACGCAGAAGTACGGTAACAACCAGCTTGTCAACTACGAATATACTTATGACGGCAACGGCAATATAAGCAGTATAAAGCAAAACGGAACTGAAATTGCAATATATTCATATGACGAGCTTAATCAGCTTTCTTGGTCAGCCGACAGAAACACCGGACTTTATACTCGAATCGTTTATGATAACGCAGGAAACATTACAAAGGTAGAAGAATATGAATTAAGTGTAAACGGATTTTACCCTGCGTATCTAAAAGAAACAAAAACATATACCTATGATGATTCGAACTGGAAAGATAAGCTGACGTCATACAACGGAACAACAATAGACTATGATGCAAACGGCAATCCTCTAAATTACCGTGACGGTATGATTTTTGATTGGATAACAGGCAGAAGTCTCAGCAAGATTACCAAAGGCAATACCGAACTCGAAATGATGTACGACTGCAACGGAATGCGTACTCAGAAGAAAGTCGGAAATGATATAACAAATTATTATTACGACAGCGGTAATAATCTTATCGGACTGACTGACGGTAGCAACACACTTCTTTTCTACTACGATAGTAACGGTGTGCCGACCTCGTTTGCGCACAACGGTACAATGTATTACTATGTAAAGAACTTGCAGGGTGACATTGTGCAGATAACAAAGCAGGACGGAACAGTAGTTGCAAAGTATGTTTATGATGTTTGGGGCAAAATTCTCTCAATCAAGGATGGCTCAAACAATATGATTGAAACAACGAATGCAACCCACCTTGCAAACCTCAACCCGTTCCGCTACAGAGGTTATGTTTACGATAACGAAACAGGTCTTTACTATCTCCAAAGCCGCTACTACGACCCAATAACAGGCAGATTCTTGAATGCAGATGTTTACGCAGATACCGGAAACTCTGTAATAAGCACCAATATGTTTGCTTATTGTGAGAATAATGCTGTAATGAAGTATGATGTAACCGGTAAAGATGCTTGGTGGATTCAATCACCAAATAGTGTAGATTTTAAGATATATAAAGCAGGGCATACTTCATTATTAATTCAGGAAAAACCAGGTTTTTGGTGGTATTTTTATTGGGGTGATGAAAGTATTCAATTGCTTTTTTTAGGAACTACGACCCAAAAGGATATTAATAAAAAAGTTAGAAATATAATTAATAGATATAATAAAGAGTATGGATTTAGTGTCAAATATCAAGAAAACTATACTAAATCAATTAGATTTACAGGTGATTTTCTTGGTTCCTTGCAGTATATAAAGAGATATATGAATGCATATTCTAGGGCATATAATTCAAAAATTTTTAAAATGAGGGTTAATCCAGAAACAAAGGCAATATCTAAATCTTTAAGTAATTCTACCCATAAGTATTATAAAAATGAATTACGCCCGGAGTCAATGCTAATAAGAGGTAATAAAATGTATAACTGGAAAAATTGGAACTGTATGCAAATAAGCAGCACGGCATTATCTTACGGAAAAGTAAAAAATGTAAATAAACAGTATTTTCAATCAAATATGCTGGGAATGGGTACATATATTTCGCCAAAAGAAGCATATAGAGCTGTAATAAGTTTTAATTTTGGAACGGAGGTTTGTTCATAATGAAAAAAACGATTTTTGATGTGTTAAGAGTGCTGCTATTTTTATTAATGCCGCTGTTAATTATATCGTTAATAATATATCTTGTATTTTTTAATACAACCTACATTAATTTTGTAACCATTGATGGCGATCCTGTGGACAATTCTTACAACAATACTGTTGCTAATACGCATGAACCTTGGTCAAATCTTGCAAGAATTGATGATAAACTTTACTATAACTATGTTAGCAATGATCCGTTTAAGTACGGTACTTATGAAATCTCAAATTATTTTACCAAAAGAATTTATTGGGAGGGGATTTCTATATCTGCCTCTACCCTTAATCTTAATGTTATCGGAGACGGAAATATCCTATTAAATGAAGGCATAGGCTATGGCAAGGTAGACTATTATGATATTCAGGAAAATGAGTATAAGCCATTTATTGAACTTGATAGTGACACAATAAAGGATAAACCTCGTCTATGCGTTTTTTACATTGATGGTAAGCAATATTGGTACAGCAGCGATGATCCGATGGGAGTTATAACAAGATACAAAATTTATACTTATGAAAATAATAAATTAAATCTGTATTTTTCAACAGATGAAATTGACAAATGTTATTTTAGTGCGCCAAGCTTTGATGGGGATTATATTTATCTTGCTTCAAGTAATGATGATTCAAACAATAGTGAGAATTATTTATATAAATATAATGCGAAGAGTGATACGGTTGTTGATAAGATTGAAATAGAAGATAACTATGGCAACTATATTATCAGCAATGATAAAGCATACAGTACGATTCATTCCGATAGTAGCAAAGAAAAAAATAGTGTAGTTGTTACTGATATAAGCGCAAAAAAGCAAAAAGAAATATTTGATACTATTGGTTCAACTGTAATTAACGGTTATGGTGATTTGGTATGTATGGGAGTTTATTCTGACTCAGATAAAAATGGATTATATATTATTGACCATAAAACCGATGAAGTAAAACAAATTTACAACAATAAAGAGGTTTTCGGTGTATATATCATTGATAATAAATGGATTTATTTTACTGATGCCGATGATAAGCTCTATCGCATAACCCCTGATGGCGAAACAATTGAAAAGGTATTTGGATAATACAATGAACAATTCTATGTTTTAACGTATATATAACATGGCGGTTTTGTTTTACACAAAACCGCCGAAACCTTAAAATTCAATGTGTAAATGAAGTACGACTGCAACGGAATGCGTACTCAGAAGAAAGTCGGAAATGATATAACAAATTATTATTACGACAGCGGTAATAATCTTATCGGACTTACTTACGGCAGTAATACATTGCTTTTTTACTACGACAGTAACGGTGCGCCGACCTCGTTTGCACACAACGGTACAATGTATTACTATGTAAAGAACTTGCAGGGGGACATTGTGCAGATAACAAAGCAGGACGGAACAGTAGTTGCAAAGTATGTCTATGACGTTTGGGGTAAAATTCTCTCAATCAAGGACGGCTCAAACAATACGATTGAAAGTGCAAACACCACGCACCTTGCAAACCTCAACCCGTTCCGCTACAGAGGTTATGTTTACGATAACGAAACAGGTCTTTACTATCTCCAAAGCCGCTACTACGACCCAATAACAGGCAGATTTTTGAACGCGGATGTTTACGCAGATACCGGAAACTCTGTAATAAGCACAAATATGTTTGCTTATTGTGAGAATAATGCTGTTATCTATGTTGATCCAACTGGTTATTGGAGTTCTTCTGATCATAAGGACATGACAAATAAGCAAGGGTTTAGCGGAAAAACTTATGAGAATGTAAGAAATTGGACTTATAAAGCTGATACAAAAGGTTTCGCTAGCACGGATGAGTATAGTGCACCTTTTCACGGAAGAGCTGAATCACTTGATATCGGAAAATGTTTATATAATTTAGCTATGGATGTCAAGAAAAATAAAAAGAAATATAAATTTTCTGAGTCTTCTCGTAGTGGTTATTATAAATTACCTAATGTATTAAAATACACTCCAAAAAACAAAAATAAAATAGGGCATATAAAAGCTGCGAAAAATGCAACATCTAATTTTATAAGCACTCTAAATAATGCTAAAGATTATACAGTACAATGGCAAATATTACTTGGTTTAGCTTTACATACATTTCAGGATTATTCTGCTCATGTGATAAAAGTTGAATTGACTAGAAGCACAGATGATTATTATCCATCTATACAAGCTAAAAATGTATATCATTACAATAAAGGAAAAGCGGTTATGATACATACAGTTGATGATGCTATGGGATTGCCTAATAGCGCAATTTAAGATAATAAAAATGTTTTAAAATGGAGGTATACTTTTGCTAATGAAATAACAAGAACAATATATCGAAATTGGACATCTAATAAGAAATTCGATAAATTTTATACCACTCAAGGAAAAGTTTATAAAGACTCATATCGTTATAGAAGGACAACCGGTTCTTTGTGGTGGAAAAAATATTGGTATATTTTTTCATTAAAATATTTTTATCACTATACATATAAATAGGAGTTAAATATGAGTATGAAGAAAAATATTTCAATAATAATTAGTTTATTGTTATTACTTACTTTATCATCTTGCAAAGATTATTCAAATTATAAGAATGAAGAGGGATATCAAGAATATATAAGCGACAGTAACACAGGCTATGAAGATGTGCCATACTATTATGTTTGTGACTCAATGACAGAAAGTGAATTGGCAAGAAAATATTTTAAGAAAAACAGTCGCAGAGTAGGGGACTTCCTTATTACTGACTATATGGACGGTGTATGCATAAATAAATATTGTGGCTTTTTATTTGGTGATGATTTAATAATTCCCGAAAAAATAGACGGCAAGCCTGTTGTTAAATTAGGCGGTTATTTTGAGAGCGGCATTGAGTCGGAAGATGGTTATAAAGAAATAATTGGAGCCTTTGGCGGTAATGCGAGTGTAACAATACATATTCCATCAACTGTTAAAATAATAACTCAAGAGGCTATATCGTCTGGTTGGGGAATGATAGCCGATGAAGATAAATACAGGTATGTATATATTATTGGATTCGATGTTGATAAGAATAATCCTTATTATTATTCTTCAAAATGCGGTAATCTTTATACAAAAGATATGAAAACTCTATTATTCTTTTCAACTAATGAATTTGAAACTGAATACGAAAATGGAGAATCTATTATAGTTGTTCCAAATTATATTCAAAATTTTGCCCCGGCTAACGGAATTAGTATGGGTGATAGGTTCAAATTTGACAAAACCATTAATAAAATCAACACATATGTTGACTTGGGAGAAGATGGAACTTCACCAAATCCATTAGTAGATAGCGAAGTTGTAATATATGGATACAAAGGGACTGCCGCAGAAAAATGGGCAAAAGAAAATAAAACAGATTTCATCGTACTTGATTGATAAGTAAGATATAATATTCTCTATTTGTTAAAAAGAATTTAGAATTACGGCGGTTTTGCTTTACGCAAAACCGCCCACAGCCTAAAATTCAAGTTTTAAGGCGTACAACCTGTCAATAACAATTAGGTCGCCAAACGGTTTAATACCAGAAATAACATACACCTACGGTGATACAAACTGGAAAGATAAGCTGACGTCATACAACGGAACAACAATTACATATGACGAGCTTGGCAACCCACTTTCATATCGTGACGGAATCAGTTTCACTTGAGAGAACGGAAGAATATTAAAAACTGTAAAAACCGATGATAATGAAGTTAATATGAAATATGACAGTAACGGAATGAGAATACAAAAGGCTGACAAAAACCGCACAGTAAACTATCATTATGACGGTAAAGGAAATTTAACAGGGTTGACCTATGGCGCGAAAATACAATATATTTTTATTACAATTCTGATGATGAAGTAACATCAATGTCTTTTGATAACACTATGTTTAGAGTGCATTTACTAAATTGTTTGCTCTTTGTACTAAAAACAAAAATATATAATTATTGTATCAAAAAATAGTGTGATATAATTGCACTTATAATAGATTAGTCAAAGGAGGAAAAATAGTGGCCGATAATAAATTTATAAGAAAACATAAGGAACGAAAACCTGTTGTAGCAATTTGTTATGATTTTGATAAAACATTATCTCCCGATGATATGCAGGCACAGGGCTATATTCAATCTGTTGGATATGATATAAAAAGCTTTTGGGCAGAATCTAATAAATTAGCTGAAGATAACGATATGGATCAAAATTTAGCTTATATGTACGAAATGAAGGAGAAGGCTAGGGGACGTTTTGTTTTTACCAAAGAAAAATTGGCAGAGTATGGTGAAAAGGTTAATTTGTTTCCAGGCGTTGAAGATTGGTTTGAAAGAATTAGGCACTATGGTATAGAGCATAATGTTATTGTTGAACATTATATTATATCTTCCGGACTAAAGGAAATGATTGAAGGTACGACTGTTGCAAAAAATGGTGCCTTTGAAAAAATATATGCTAGTTCACTTTATTTTGATAAGTTTGGTGTTGCTGTCTGGCCAGCTCAGGTTGTTAATTATACAAACAAAACTCAATTTCTATTTAGAATTGAAAAAGGCGTTTTAGACATTAACGATCAAGGTGTCAATGACTATTTCTCGCCGGAAGACATTAGAGTCCCTTTCAGAAATATGGTATACATAGGCGATAGCGATACGGATATACCATGTATGAAACTGGTTAATACATACGGTGGTCATTCTATAGGTGTTTATAATCCTGATACAAAGGACAAGAAAAAAGTCTATAAAATGATAAAGGACAACAGAATTAAATATTTTGCATCTGCTGATTATACAGATGGAAGTGAACTTGATATATTAGTTAAATCAATAATTGACAGAACGAGCGCTAATGAAAAACTTGAAAATATATCATTTGAACTTAAAGATGAGGTGAAAAAATCTGATGAGGGTTATATAATAAATGAGGAAGAGGAAAAGAAAGAGAATCTTATATTATCATTAGAAGATAGTTCAAGCTTTGCCAATACCCACACAATTATAAGTCAATTATCTGAAATCAATAAGTGGTCAAATGCTCAGATTAAAAATCTCTATAAAATTGCTGTTGAAAATAATCAGGTCAGTTGGATTTTGACAGACAATGATGTAGCGGAATTTTATAAAAAACTTCTTGAGAATTTCGATTATTCAGACGAGAATTCGGAGAAGATCAAATTAAAATTAGAATCATAAAAATAGGAGTTGTGAAGAATGAAGTGTAAAAATTCTCTTTTTTCACAACTTCTTTAAATTTTACAACAATTTTTCTTATCTAAAGATGCATTAATAATTAGTAAAGATTTTTGATGATGTAAAAGACTGAAACGTTGGAATTTTTGAAACTGTATGAGAAGTTTGAAACACAATTTAAGCATCAAAAGCGATGTTTAAGACCATACCCTGACTGCTTACTTATACGAAAAGACAGGATGTAAAAAAATAACCTCTCAAATACAATAAGGCACATAACCGAAAGCAGTGATGGTTATGTGCCTTTTGTGGCATAATAGGTTTGCAATGAAGCACACCACATCATATTATAGTCCAAAACAAGGGAGAGCACAGGTATTTATTTCAGATTGCATAAAAATTTCTGATTCGGTAATAACATTTGACCATATCATTGAGGGGATTGAAGTAAAGATATATCTCAAGAACATTACACCAAAAGTAGGACGAAAGGGATATAATCCTTCAATATGTAAAAAACAATCTTGTTTAGTTTTATGGACAAAGGGTATATATCCTTAAGAGAACTCAACGATGAATGTGAAGTTAATAAACTTTTGTTCTAAAAAAGATAATGGTTTTAATCATAAAATAACAGGTGAATGTAAAAAAGTCATAAAAATTATTGTAATGTTGAATAAATTGTGATAAAATACAACTATAAAGGCTAATATATTAATTATTTTAGCTTTTGCGTTAGGAATAAAACATTTAAATTAGAGGAGGCATTACAATGAGCAGAAAACGAATTACAATAGGCATAATTTCGGTAGTGTTAACAGTACTGATAGGTTTAACGTTGCCGGTGCAGGTATTCGCACAGAATATTCCTCGCGTTGAGGAGGAAATCATTGCGGGAAATCCGCAGGAAGCCAAACCTTATCAGGTCGGTAATATTGTAGATGAAGTTACAACTAAAAGAGAAGAATATTCAAAACAATTCCGACTTGATGACGGCTCATTTATGGCTGTGAGCTACGAACAGCCTGTTCATTTTAAGGATGAAAAAGGTAAATGGATAGATTATGATAACAGCCTTGTTAACGAAACAGAGTCATCTGCTTCAAGGGACGAGGTGATGAGTGAGGAATACACTAATAAACGCAGTGATATTAAGGTGAACTACTCGAAAAAGTCAAAAGAAAATAATATGATAAAAATCAAAGCTGACGACTATCAGCTTAGTTGGGGCTATAAAAATACTAACAAAGTCAAAGCAACCGTAGTTACAAATAATGAAAAATTAGAGGGTAATGAAAAGTACACTACACTTAAGAATCTGATATCAGAAATTGTGTATGAGAATGTTTATGATTATGTTGATATTCAGTACATTACAAGCAGCGTTGGAGTTAAAGAAAATATAATTCTAAAAAATTCAAATGCACAAAGTGACTTTACGATTGAATACAAAATCAACAGCCTTACTGCAAAAGCTGTAAATGACAAGTTAATTGAGCTGTGTGATAAATCGGGTGAAGTGGTATATACAATTGAAGCCCCTTTTATGATAGATGCAGATGGAAAAACAAGTACACAACTCAGTTTAACTATTGCTGAACAAAAAAACAGTAAATTAACTCTTAATTTGTCAACTGATAAAGCGTTTTTGTCAGAATGCAAATACCCGGTGACTGTTGACCCAAGATTTACAACTGACCAGGATTGGCAAACTTCTGAATGTACGTTTGCTGATAATTCTCATCCTAATACAGCATATGGATATGAAAGCTCAACAGGATATACGGGAACAGTTTACGTAGGAACTTTTGGTCAAGGTATGTACCGTGCATATTTAAAAATGAAGTCACTGCCTACTCTTAACAAAGGCGATATGGTTGTGAAAGCAGATGTAAATATGCATCTGTATAACAACAGTTTTTATGATGATATGAATGTTTCTGCTTATTATGTAAGTGGGAACTGGTCACAAAGCACGCTTACATGGAATAATAAGCCTGCCTTTGAATCAGATGTTGTTGATTATGAAACATTTGTTGCAAACGATCCTGATGCATGGCATAATTGGGATGTTACAAAATGCGTAAAACGCTGGTATAACGGAGAAACGAATAATGGTATTATGCTAAAAGCACCTGATGAGTCAACAGTAGCTCAGTGTGCGGCATTTTATTCTTCAAATTATCCTGCTTCTTCAACACCAAGACCTCTGTTTACAATAGTATACCGAAATAATAAAGGTTTGGAAGATTATTGGACATATTCAAGTTTTTCAGTAGGAACAGCCGGAACAGCATATGTCAACGATTATTCGGGCAATCTCGTATTTGTAACCTCCGATGCTTCAACAGCAAGCGGATATGCGCCTGCTTCAATCCAACATGTTTACAATGGATATATGGCGGGAGTAAAATATACAAACACAATGCCGTATGTCGGACACGGCTGGAGATTAAATGTTCAGCAAACTCTACTAACATCCGATAAATTTGGTTTAAAGGGTGATGATAAAACAGACTATCCGTATGTATATACCGATGAAGACGGCACAGACCACTATTTTTATAAAAAGGACAGCAAATATCTTGATGAAGATGGCTTGAAATTAGAACTTACAATAGGCAGTTCTAACAGTAGCAAATACACTATTAAAGATGACAAGGATAACAAGCTGATTTTCAATAATAATGGTCTTTTAGTAAAAACCGTTGATTCAAACGGTAATTCTGTTACAATAAATTATGGCAGCGACAATAAATCTATTGTTTCTGTAACAGATGGAAGTGGAAATAAAATACTTTTTGAGAAAATGCCCAACAGCGACAGCGGATATCTTCGAAATATAAAAGACCCGGCAGGAAGAACTACAGTGTATAACAATGATTCGGGAAAACTTACAAAAATCATAAAACCCAATGGTAAATATGTAACCTTTACATATGATACCGAAGGAAGTATGACATCTGTTACCGATGTTGACGGATACAAAGTAGAGTTTACATATACATCTTCAAAATCCGGCAAGAAAGTCAGCACAATTAAGGAAATCGGAAAAAACAAAACATCAGGTCAAAAAATAACTTTTGACAGAACCAAATATAACACAACAATTATAAAAACATATGGTGCAGACGGAGTTTCAGGCACTTCTGATGACCTTACATCAACGTACCAGTTTGATGAATGGGGCAGAACTGTATCGGTTAAGAGCAAAACTACTAACCGTGATTTAGGTGCGTCAGTATATCGATATACAGACGGCGTAAAGAATTCATCAGCAAGCAATATTAAGCAGTTGAATCGAGTAAGCACTGAATATTCAACAGGTTCAAATGCGGTGAATCTGATAAAAAATCCCAGCCTGGAGTCTAACAGTAATTGGGCAACAGCCTCGTGGGGCGGAACAAACAGTTTTACGGCAGTTTCTGATTCCTCTCAAAAATATTTCGGACAAAAATCCATGAAAATCAATTGCACTTCCTATTCAGGTGATTCAAGAAGCAGAGTGTATCAGGATTTCAGCAATGCTGTTCTTAAACCGGGAGGCACGTATACTCTTTCGGGATATATAAAAACTGTTGGTGTTACAAATGGTTCAGAGAATTCGGGCGCTTTGCTTTGTGCAGAATCTTTTAATTCCGACGGGACTTCAAACCTTTACTATACCGATTTTGTATATGGAAACACAACAACATCAATTGATAACGGCTGGCAGAGGGTAAGCAAAACTTTTACAGTACCATCCAATTCGAGCAAAACAAGAGTAAATCTTGCTTTAAGACAATCAACAGGAACAGCATATTTTGACGGAATACAGCTTGAAGAATACGGCGTGGTAAACGATTGTAATCTTCTTGAAAACGGCGGTTTTGAAAACTATTCGTCAAACGGATTGCCTGTCGGTTGGTATGATGAGTATTCAAAACTTGATACTTCGACAGATGTAAAAAGCACAGCTCACCAACAAGGTTCGAATTCATTTAGAATTAAAGGCGTCAGCAACGTTGAAAAAGGTATTAAGCAGACTGTAAGCGTAAGCGGAAGCGAAAACGATACATATATTGTAAGCGGCTGGGCAAAAGCAAGTGCAGTTCCAAAAGATGACAAAGATTTGCGCAAATTCAAGATTTCAATAAAAGTAACATATTCAGATAATAGTTCTGTATGGAAATCGCCTGCGGAATTTAATTATTCATTACCAAATTCTGACTGGCAGTTTACTTCAACAGCATTTAATCTTAGTGATGATGATACTAATACAAAAAAGACGCCGGTTTCAATAACAGTGTGCGTTCGCTATCATAATCAGTCAAATTATGCATATTTTGACAATATTTGTCTTGTAAAAGACAACGCACAGAGTTATACTTATGATAGTAAAGGAAATTTGACAAGCGTAGTTGATAATTCAGAAGAAAAATCAAAAATGGAGTACACAAACTCTGATTTGACAAAGAATATTGATGCCAAGGGTTATGATTATAAATATGAGTATGATGATAATCATAATATGACCAAAGCAACAAGTCAGACAGGTGTTACCTATAACTATGCCTATAATTCTAAAGGACTAGCAACATCACTTGAAGTAAAAGGCAAGTACAATACAAAGTTGAAATCAGAGGTTACGTATGACAGCAAAGGTTTGCTTGAAACCTCAAAAGATCAGGATGGAAATACAACAACCTATGATTACAACAACAGTACAGGAACGCTTACAAGCGTTGCAGACGGCAACAGTACCGTATCATACACATATGACGGAAATACTGATGTAATGA
>CANBJR010000041.1 GCA_947369085.1 uncultured Clostridia bacterium
GACTGCGACAATACGGACAAAGGCAGCAAACTCTGCCCCGCTGTTTTCTGAATTCACTTGTGCTGACAGCAACAGCACCACTTCAGCCGTAACAGGTGGCAACCCTTACTACATACAAAACTTTTCAACTCTGAAAATAACTCCGGGGACTGCCACATCAAGAAACTGGTCGCAAATTACAAAATACACAGCCGTATGCAACGGAGTGACTGTATCGAATACTGACGGTGGAGTTTTAAATCTCGGCAAAATTTCAAAAAGCGGAAATGTTACGGTAAAGGTGACGGTCACAGATTCACGAGGATATACAAGGAGTGTTTACAAAACAATAACGGTTATCCCATATGACAGACCGAATGTATATTCAATTACACTCCGCAGGACTAATGAAATCGAGTCGGAAATGCAGCTTGTATTCAGCGGTTCAATTTCAGCAATCACCATTGACGGCACAGACAAAAACAGCCTGAAATCAGTCCGCTACCGATACAAGAAAACGAATGCATCATCATACGGAAACTTCATAGATTTATTAAGCTCGGTCGATATTAACGGCACGAGCTTTTCTTTTTCAAATCTTGAGCTTTGCGACTTTGATGTAAATTCTTCATACAATTTCCATCTTGAAATCCGTGATGTTTTCGACTCTATGACAGTTACGGATATGTATTTCACAGTACCGCAGGGAACTCCGCTTATTGCACTTCGCAAGAAGATGGTTGGAATTAACAATCCAAACCCGAAGGCGGCTCTTGATGTTACGGGCGAAATATATATGAATGGCTTCAGCGTTATGGGACTTCAACAGTCGGCTATTGCCGATGACGTAAGCCTTAACGAGCTGACCTCACCCGGCATCTATTTCAGAAGGTCATTACCACAGGAAAACCTTAATTATCCCGCACTTGTATTTGGTATGCTTGAGGTGTTTTCCTGCAGTGTAAATCTTGTAATTCAGCGTTACACCGCAAGGGATTCACCCTTTGATATGTATATTCGTTCAAGAGTGAATTCCACGTGGAGTGCGTGGGTTAAAAAATAAATAATGAATGGAGGAATTTTTATGAAACAAATCTGGAACACAATACAAATTGTTTTCTCCGCTTTCGGCGGCTTTCTCGGCTGGTTCTTAGGCGGAGCAGACGGCTTTTTGTACGCACTTATTGCCTTTGTAGTTACCGACTACATAACAGGCTTGATGTGCGCTTTTGCAGACTGCAATCTTTCAAGCGAGATAGGCTTTAAGGGCATCTGCCGAAAGGTGCTAATTTTCGCACTTGTGGGAATTGCAAATCTAATTGATGTGTTTATCTTGCAAGAGGTCGGAGTTCTGCGAACAGCAGTAATCTTCTTCTACCTTTCAAACGAGGGAGTTTCAATTTTAGAGAACTCATCACACTTAGGACTGCCAATACCAGAGAAACTAAAATCTGTACTTTCACAATTACACAACAGGGAGGGAAAATGAATGGCTGACGAAAAAGTAATTACAACCGAGCAGGATATTCCTGCAGAAACACTTGAAAATTTATCAAACAACAAAGGAGAGGAATAACAATGGCTTATACAAACAGTAAATTAGTAAACTACACAAGAATTTCACCAAACAGGAGCGTCAACAGAAATCATAAAATTGATACTGTTTCTATCCACTGCGTGGTAGGACAATGCTCTGTTGAAACACTCGGCTCAATCTTTGCATCAACGAGCAAGGAGGCATCTTCAAACTACGGTATCGGCTATGACGGACGAATCGGTTTGTATGTAGAGGAAAAGGACCGCAGCTGGTGTACTTCATCTTCATCAAACGATAACCGAGCAATTACCATTGAGGTGGCCTCTGATACCTACCACCCTTACAGGGTAAACAATACCGCCTACAAGTCTTTGATTAAATTGCTCGTTGACATCTGCAAGCGTAACGGTATCAAAAGGCTTGTGTGGTCAACAAACAAATCAGAGAGAATGAACCACTGCAACGGCTGCAATATGACGGTTCATCGTGATTACGCTAACAAGTCCTGTCCCGGCGACTACCTCTACAATCTTCACGGTCAGATTGCAAAGGAGGTAAACGCACAGCTTGGCTCAGGTACATCTTCAACGGCAAAGAAAACACTCTATCGTGTAAGAAAAACCTGGAAAGATGCAAAATCGCAAAAGGGTGCTTTTTATGATTTGTCAAATGCAAAGAAATGTGCCGACCGGAACAAAGGCTATTCTGTATTTGATGAGAGTGGAAAAGCTGTTTACACACCAAAAACCACGAACACCACAAGCTCCTTCAAGGTGCAGATTTCAATTTCAGACCTGAACATCCGCAAAGGTCCCGGCACAAACTATGCTACAACAGGCAAGTTCACCGGCAAAGGAGTTTTCACCATTGTTGAAACAAAACAAGGCACAGGCTCCGCCAAAGGCTGGGGTAAGTTGAAAAGCGGTGCCGGCTGGATTGCGCTGGACTACGCAACAAAAATTTAACTGAATATATTAAAAGTACTTATGCCCGTTAGAGATTGATTTCTCTGACGGGCATTATTTTTTTTGTTAGAATTTGTATAATAACAAATTTTTCGGTTAATTGTTTGTAATATTGACATAAAATTGTATATGTGATATATTAATTATGTTATATATTTAATACATAAATACCGATAAACTGGTGAAATTTTGTAAGTATTTTATATGTGTAATTTGTGAGGCATAATTATGGCAAAAAATGAAAAGATTGATTTCTATTCAATGGTTATTGATTTTTATTCACTTTTGGACGATGAAATCATCAATATCATATTTGACAACTTTTACGAACATATTAACAGAAAAGCCAGACGGGTTATTCAGAAGATGAAACCGATAAAGCAGCAAATTAAATTTATATTTTCTGATAGTAATTTACGAGAAGTGTTTGCAGATGCAGCATACCTTACCATTAAAGATGATATTAGTTTAGATTTATTCTCTGCTAATTATGATGATATAATATCTTTCATGGATGAAGCAAGTAACGATAAGCGACGTTGCATATGTTATACGATATTTTTCTTTAGGTGGTGCTATGTAGATAATAATGATGAAAGATTTCATGATTTTCTTAAATCAAACGAATTTTTATTTATTTTATCTGCTATGAATGGTTCTTCTAAAGATACAGATGCAAATTCGGATATTGAAAAATCTGAACAACAGTCATTAAATAATCATTTTGAAAATGCTAATTTAGAAAATAATGCAGAAGAAACCAATAAATTAAACTCAGATAAAGCGGAGGCAAATAATATGAGATTATATGGAAGAATTGAAAAAAGAAATACATATTATAATTTTTTCCCTCAATACAAAGATGAGAATGGCACTTTAGTTGCTATTAGTCAAAGTGAATTAGAAGAGCTATATCCTGAAAGAGGAGCAATTAATTTAGCATGGTCAACATATAATAGCAAATCTAAGAAAGAACTTGATGAACTTGGTACTGATAATTCTGAAAGTAAATTAGTTGTTAATCTTTATGAAGTCAATGTAAATGATGATATTTTGGTGAAAAATGATGATTTAACTTATAAAGTTAAAATAGATATTGAAAATTTATTGAAAAACAATATCAAATTAAATAGTGTGATAAGAAATATTAATAAAAGTAATATTTATAAAGTAGTTACCCCTGAAGACCAAAATATTAGTTTAAATGATTTCGGCAATAGTAGTATATACTTATCGGAAAATAACTTGATTGATGGCGAGTCTGTTTTGCTTGAATTTCAAAATAAATTCTATGGTCCCTTTATGGTAAGAAACAGAGCTATAGACAATAAATTTTATGTTAAGGCAGAGGCAAATGCTCATAACTTTCTTATTAGTTATTATAATAAAGGGCTTGAGGAGATTGTATTTGTAAAACAGGATAGTTATTATGAATCAAGTTTTACAAGATGTGCAAAAATTCATGGTAATCCAAAATTTGAGGATGTTGTACCTGATTATTTACTGATTGAAAAGTTAAATGATGTTGTTAATCTGCAACTCGCGTGTGAAAACTCTGAGGAGTTTTGCCGCCGTTGCACAAACTCACCATTCCTTTCTGATGTTTCTGATGATATTAAAAATTCAAGGATAGAAAGGGTAAAAAAATTATTATTATCGGCAGAAGGATTCGAAACAGAAAAGAAAAATTTGTTTAAAGCATTAATTGAAACATTTAAGGATGCGGATTCAGCCGCTTTAGTTGATGGCATAGTTAAAGAAAGAGAGATATATAAAACCTTAGAAAAAGAAAATGATGATTTGAGCAAAGAAGTCGAAAATTTACAAAGAGAAAATTCACAGTTAAAGGAAAATAATACGACTTTTTCCAACAGCCAATCCTTAAATATTTCAAAGGATATAGATCGTTTATCATCAGAAAAAGAAAGTCTGGAAAAAGAAATTAATAGACTTAAAGATGAGAAAAATTTAATTGGGAATATAGATACACTAAATGAGCAAATAAGTAAGTTAGAAATAAAAAAAGATGTCCTGAATGATGATGTATATAAATTAGAAAATCGTTATTCTAATGCCGGAGAAAAAGTTCATGAGGCTATTACAAAGGGATTAGATGATACGGCAGGAAAAGCGTTTGATCCATATCTCTCAAACGCTATGCTTAAAGCTGCGGCAAAATGGGATTTAAAAGAAGAAAGTGAAAATTATACAAACATAATAGAGAATGTGAGCGAATGTAAATCAGATGAACATACCGATACGGATTTAGTTGATTATTTAGTGGAATTTGTTCAAAAACGCCGTAATTACAAAAAGAATGATATTATAAATATTTATATCAGTATAGCGCAAAACTTTTTGACTGTGTTTTCCGGCGAACCCGGAATAGGCAAAACTTCTATTTGTAAAATCATTGCTGATTCTTTAGGACTGAATTCATTTGGAAATTCAAAAATGAATCGTTATGTTCCCGTTTCGGTCGAAAGGGGATGGACAACCAAAAGAGATTTGATTGGATATTTCAACCCTCTAACAAAAAAATATGATAAAAGTAACGGTAAGATTTATGATGCTCTTATGGTGTTGAATAAAGAAGGAAATAAATCTACATATCCCTATCTGATTATGCTTGATGAGGCGAATTTAAGTCCTATGGAATACTATTGGGCTGATTTTATGAGGCTTACTGAAGTTCGTACTGAACAAAATTCTAATGATTTTTATATCAATATTGGTACTGAAGAAGATTTATATGTACCGGAAACCTTACGCTTTTTGGCGACCATAAATACTGACCAGACAACAGAGCAGTTATCACCAAGACTTATTGACAGAGCTTGCATTATAAAGCTTCCAAACGATGTCCCTGTTAAAGAATATAATGGTGAAGCGGAGCAAGATTTATTACCGGTCAGATTTTCTAATATATTAAACATTTTTGCAAAACAAACAGATGTAAATGAGTCGATTTCTAATGTTTTAGATAATATTTTTAGTTTATGTAGAAATTGCAATATGTCAATCAGTCCCAGAATACAGATTGCCATAAAAAACTATATTGCTGCTGCACAAAAAAATATGGAAGACGAGACCGGTGTTCAGGCAAAAGAAAAAGCTTTGGACTATGCAATTCTTCAAAAAATACTTCCTAAAATAAATGGTTATTATGATAGCTATAAAACATTTTTTGAAAAATTAACTCAGATATGTGATGAAAACCACCTCTATATGACCAAAAAAGCTATTGACGATATCAAAAATATGCAAGAGCAGAATATGGGATATTGCCAATACCTTATATAATTTCAAGGTGTTTAACTATGATATTAAATTTAATACTTCATTCGAACAGTCAAGGCGATTTTAATATTGAACTAAGTAGTGATTTTGACATATTTACTGATGATTATGAATTACCAACAGCCAATAATTATATTTATAATGACAATCAATATACTTTTGAATTTCTTGATAAAAATTTATTTATCACTGAGTTTGTTATTAATGACGAAATATATGACATTGAATCGCATTTAGATACTGAGAATTCTGTTAAAATAATTCTAAAAGATAAAAAGCCTTTTCTTGATTGCTTCGGTGCAGTAAAAATTGTGGCAGTTGTTAATGGTATAGAATACAGATCAGACAATTTAGCTGTATTGGTCTCAAGAGATAAAATTAATAATAATGTCATCAATATGGTTGATTTCATATATAATCATTGTGAAAAGTATTTATATGAAGAACATAAAAATTCGAAAATTTCAACAGGCATAAAGCCAAGTGAAATAGTATCGCTTGAATATAAGCTTAAAGTTTTAGGTGAAGTAAAGAATACCTATGTTCGCTGTTTTGGTGCAATTAATAATAATCCGTATAAGAAGCTAATACAAACGGATAAAGTTGATACTTTCAACAATTTACAGTCTGTATCACCTAAAACAATGCAATACATTATTCAGCATACTGATGAATTGGTACCTGTCAATTATAATAGTGGAATTAGAAGCAATAAGCAGTTTTATCAGCCTGTAAAAACACTGGTAAAGTCTTCTTGCTACTCAAAAAATGTTTATGAAAATTATGTACTGGTCGATTTTTTAGTTACTGCTTTGAAAGAATTACAATTAATCAAAGATAATTTACAAGAAATTATTTTATGTTATAACAATGAAAAAGAATATGACGGATATATTAATTCATTTTACTGTATTTTTACAAAGAGTATTAACGCAATAAAAGAAGATTATTTGGAAAGAGTAAACGAGCTTTTAAATTCATTCAGAATAATATATCATAATTATTCAAAATCATTAGGCATAAAAGGAGAAAAATTGAAATATAAACCTAATTTCACACTTGTATTTAAGTCGATTATGCCTTATAGATTAATTTATCAAACAATAAACAAGTGGTTTTCATGCGGCAATTATGATTTAGGAAAAGATGAATTATTGCTTAGCTTTTTGTCAATAAGTAAAATTTATGAATATTATTGTCTTACTAAGCTGTTATATTTCGTTGATAAAGACACTGAATTTGAATATATAGATTCTGAAAATTATAAATATGACACTTCTAATAAATATAACAATAATATCAGATGCAATAATACTTTTTATTTCAAGTCAGGAGAAAAGAAAATCACTGTATATTTTCAGCCTTCTATTTTTGGTAATCTGAAGCAGCAGAATAATATAAATTTGTATAGAAATACGACCTGTGTTTACCAAAGCCCATGGAGACAGATTGATAATTCTGAGTATTATCATTTTCTTGAGGGGCATCACTATACACCAGACTATATCATTAAGTTGAAATATCAAAAAAAGACAAAGTACATCATACTTGATGCTAAATTTCAATCGTTAGATAATGTAAAAAAATATGCGGTTCAAGAGTGTGTATTTAAGTACTTGTTTTCAATTTCTACTTTTAATTATGAAGATGATATAATTGGTTTGTATTTGTTATGTGGTAAAACGACTTCAGATGACTGCACGGAATATGTAAACAATATTTCTCGTAAATTTAATTTGAAAGCGAATCCTTTTGTTAAATTACTTGTAATAAGCGGCAATGATACAGAAAATATTGAAGCCTTGAAAAGCATTATTGACGATTTTTGATAAATAGTTTTAAATTTTGTCCATCGAAGATTTTCTCTTCGGTGGGCATTATTTTTTCTCTGTTTAGTTCTTAAAATCAACATTTCTGTGGACTTGGAAATATTTGTATAGTCGAAAAAAATCACTAAATTTGATAACGATATATTTTTAGATTTCCGATCCGCCTGTGAAAGTTTCGCTGAGAGCACCATCCGCTTGCGGATGGCTTGCCCTTGACTATACATTCAGAATTTAACTGGAACACGAGAACACGTAGGAACAGAAAATCCCTATTTCTCTATATATTTTACATATTTTTATATACCTTATTTTTCTTACAAAATTTGTACTAAAATAGGTTTTTGGTGTTCCTTGTGTTCCAAGCGTTGAAAATACAGAGTTTTTTGGAACAGGTACGGTCTGTGGGTATCTCTTCGGAGAGCTTGCAGGTCTCTTTTTTGCATTATAGGAAATTGCTCGGTAGTGCTAAGGCATAAATAGCAGTTATCAGAAAAACCTGTCTTCACGAATTACGTGCCGAGGTACTCGGCTTTTTGTGCCTTAACGATAGGGTTGAATTTCTCGGTAGTAAGTGAGGGAGATACCATAAGACCTATTCCCTCGGAAGGAGCCGAGATAATATGACCGATAATCAGAAAGCGCAAATTATAAAACTCCGAGTGGCCGGAAACGGCTATGGTAAGATTGCCCAAATGCTTGGCATATCGCTGAACACGGTGAAGTCTTTCTGCCGAAGGAACGATATCAATGGGAACACGGCAACCGAGCCTTCCGTAACACTCACTGGTGAGACAACCTGTTGTGAGAACTGTGGGATAACTATCCAGCAGATAGCGAAACAGAAGAAAAAACGTTTCTGCTGCGATAAATGCCGTAACGAGTGGTGGAACAGTCATCTTGACCGGGTAAAGCGAAAAGCAGTCTACAATTTCAAATGCCCACACTGTGGCAAGGAGTTTCACATCTACGGTGACAGGCGCAGAAAATATTGCAGCCACGAGTGTTATATCGCCGACCGGTTCGGAGGTGGCAATGATGAGTAAAGAAGAATTCAGAAACGAAAAACTGTATCAGACCACCATGCACCTTGCCAGAAAGATGCTCGAAGAGGGCGTTGTTTCAGAGGAAGAGTATCGTCGGATTGATACAATATTCCTTGAAAAATACAAGCCTGTTTTCGGCACATTATTCTCGGATATATCGTTGACTTCTAAGCCGTAAAGAGTGATATATATTGTCGGAAAGGAGTGATTTTATGGCAAAAATCACAAGGGTCGAACAGGCAGTGCCGATTATAAAAACAAAGAAGAAAGTCGCTGCCTATGCCCGTATCTCAATGGAATCGGAACGAATGAACCATTCCCTCTCTACACAGATCAGTTACTACAGTTCCCTGATACAGAAAAATCCTGACTGGCAGTACGCAGGTGTGTTTGCGGACGATGGCATCTCCGGCACGGGGATAGCTAAGCGTGATGAGTTCAAGCGGATGATTAAGGCCGCCGACAACGGTGAGATAGACATCATACTCACGAAGTCAATTCAGAGGTTTGCGAGGAACACGGTTGACTTGCTGGAAACGGTACGACATCTGAAGAACATCGGAGTAGAGGTGCGGTTTGAGAAGGAACACATCAATTCCATGAGCGGTGACGGCGAGTTGATGCTGACTATCCTTGCATCCTTTGCACAGGAAGAGAGCCGATCCATCAGCGACAATGTGAAATGGGGTACGAGGAAGCGCTTTGAACAGGGAATTCCGAATGGACGCTTTCAGATTTACGGTTACCGTTGGGACGGCGACCACCTGGTAGTAGAACCCAAAGAAGCCAAAATCGTTAAAATGATTTTTGACGATTTCTTAAATGGATTATCCGCAGAAAGCACCGAGAAGAAGCTGGAAAAGATGGGTATTAAGTCCTATAAAGGTCAACACTTCAGCAACACGTCTATCAGACATATTTTAAGCAATATCACTTATACGGGAAATCTTCTTTTTCAGAAAGAGTATGTTTCAGATCCGATAACAGGAAAATGCAAAATCAACCGTGGAGAACTTCCACAGTATTTTGTTGAGAACACGCACGAAGCCATCATACCAATGGAAACCTATCAAGCGGTGCAAAAGGAGCGAGAACGACGTAGAGAACTTGGTGCATTGGCAAATTGGAGTATCAATACATCCTGCTTCACAAGCAAAATCAAATGCGGTATCTGCGGAAAAAGTTATCGCAGGAGTGGCAAGCGTCAACGGAAAGACCCCAATGATGTTTACTATATTTGGATTTGTAGGACAAAGAGCGAGAAAGGTGCAAATTACTGCTCCGGTAAGTCAATTCCCGAAAAGACGCTTAAAGCCGTATGTGCCGAGGTGCTTGGAATGGACGAATTTGACGATACGGTCTTTTCTGAAAAAGTCGAGTATATAACGGTACTCGGCAAGGATACTCTGAAATTCAATTTCTATGACTGCTCTGTTTTGGAGAAGAAATGGAAGTCCACAGCCAAAACAGACTGCTGGACAGAAGAACGCAGAATCGCATGGGGCGAACTGCACAAGCATAAATCCACGAATCCCAACAGACGAAGGTTTTACGAATTCACGGGATTCATTAAGTGTGGACAATGCGGAGAAAATTTCAGAAGTCAAGGTACAAAGCTAAAAGACGGCACACAAATAAGAACTTGGCACTGTGGCAGGAATTGTGGGAACATTTCTGTCCGGGACGATATTCTGAAAGATATGGTTTGTGATGTTCTTGGATTAGATGAATTTTCCGAGGAGCGAATGGATACCGAACTTGAGAAAATTATGGTGGATGGGCAGATGATTACATTCCAATTTCAGGACGGACATACCGAGAACCTCGAGTATGTTAAGCCCAAGAAAAAAGGCACGAAACACACTGATGAATTTAAGGAGTATATGCGAGAACTTATGACGACTAAGTGGAAGGAGGGTAAGATGCGTAATGCAAAGAAAAGTAACGACAATTCCGGCAACGATAAGCCGATACACAGCTTCACCGATTAACAGCACAAAAAAGCGCCGTGTTGCCGGGTATGCCCGTGTTTCCACTGACCACGAAGACCAGGCTACAAGCTATGAAGCACAGGTGGATTATTACACCAACTACATCAAAAGCCGTGAAGATTGGGAGTTCGTTGCCATATATACGGACGAAGGCATCTCTGCAACGAATACCAAAAAGCGAGAGGGCTTCAAGGCTATGATTGCGGATGCCCTTGCCGGCAAAATTGATCTCATTATCACAAAGTCAGTCAGCCGTTTTGCACGAAACACTGTAGATAGTCTTACCACAGTGCGGAAGCTGAAGGATGAGGGCATTGAGATTTATTTTGAAAAGGAAAACATATGGACGCTGGATTCCAAGGGCGAATTGCTTATTACCATTATGTCGAGCCTTGCACAGGAAGAGAGCCGTTCAATTTCCGAGAATGTTACCTGGGGACAGCGTAAGAGAATGGCAGACGGCAAGGTAAGCTTTGCCTACAGTCGCTTCCTTGGGTTGGACAAGGATAAAGAAACCGGGAAGATTGTGGTGAATCCCGAACAGGCAGAAACGGTGCGGTTGATTTTCAAGCTGTTCCTTGAAGGCATGACACCACATTCCATTGCTACGGAATTGACAAAGCGAGGTATAAAAACGCCTGGGGGCAAAGATGTGTGGAATCAGCAGACGGTACGCCGTATGCTCTCAAACGAGAAGTACAAAGGCGACGCCCTTTTGCAGAAGGAGTTTACAGTTGATTTTCTGCAGAAAAAGATGAAAAAGAACGAGGGTGAAGTACCACAATACTATGTGGAAGGCAACCACGAAGCAATCATAAGTCCTGCGGTGTTCGACATGGTGCAGGCAGAACTTGCCAAGCGCACAAAGGGCGGCACACGTTACAGTGGTGTGAGCATATTCTCCAACAAAATAAAGTGCGCCGACTGCGGTAGCTTTTTCGGTTCTAAGGTATGGCATTCTACAGACCAATACCGCAAAGTCATCTACCGCTGCAATCGCAAGTACAACGGAGAAAAGTGCAATACTCCTCACGTTACGGAGGATGAGGTCAAGGATGCCTTTGTATCTGCTTACAATCAGCTTGTCAGTGAAAAAGCTGATATTATTGCCAATGTGGAGATTATCCTCAGAACACTCTGCGTCACCGATGACTTACAGGAAGAAAAAGGCAAGCTGGAGGAAGAGATGGCAGTGCTTGTGGAAATGACGCAGAACATCATGGTAGAGAATGCCCGTGTCGCACAAGATCAGGATGAGTATCAGAAACGCTACGACAGGCTTGTTAATCGGTACGATACGGCAAAGGCTCGGTACGATGAGGTGGTATCTGCCATTTCCGAAAAAGAGGCGCAGGGCGAACAGCTTGCAAACTTCATCAGAGTTCTAAAGAAACAGGACGGAATTATCCGAGAATTTGACAGCAGCCTTTGGGGTTGTATGGTTGAATTCGTCACGGTCGGCAGGAATAAGGAGATCACGGTCACCTTTCGGGATGGCAGGGAGATACAGGCATAACAGATACACAGACAAAAACGGCACTCGACTACGGTCGGGTGTCTTTTTTGTTATGGGATTGAAATGTTCATAAATTTGACGATGAAATCATAAGGCTCATTCAGAAATATTACGGTGTTACCGAGAACGAGTCTCAGGAGAAGTTATTCATTGAGAAAACAATAGAAT
>CANBJR010000042.1 GCA_947369085.1 uncultured Clostridia bacterium
CATTAGATAGCGATTGGATTTTTCCTGTACTACTTTCAGTACATATAGATTATAGCGACAAAAAGAATGGCACGTTGTCGTTAAGTACGGATTATAAACGTAAACCACTACAGTTGCGCTTTTGCGATTTGTTTGGTTCTATAAACCAGACGAGTGTTGAAACACCATCTTTTACATTTGGTGTTTAATGCTTAAAAATATATACAATTCAATATTTAAACTTAGACATCGTCCTTTATTAAATGGGCGGTGTTTTTATATTTTGATAAAGGAGGATTTAATGGCACTTTCAAGCAAATGCAAAAATTATCCCTTATATGCTTGGCGGGATAATAGAATTAGATTAAAGGCTACTCAAGGCGAGGGTGGCATTAAAATTGCTCAATTTACATTATTAGATGATAATGGAGCTATTAATTTATCATCGGCAACTTCAGTTACTTTTGACGGAATAAAAAGGAACGGTCAAGGCTGTTGTATAAATTGTAAAATAGTTGATGCCGCAAACGGTATTATAGAATTTGTGGAACAAACAGGAATAACAGATATTGACGGTAATGTCAACGGAACTATCAATGTAGTTTCCGCTGATGGTAACATTAAATTTGATGGTATTATACTGTATGTTGCCCCAAATAATACTACAAAACTTATCGAGGCTTCTCAGGCTTTTTCTGCTTTTGTAGAGGCTTTAAATAAACTTGCTTTAATTACACCCGAAGGAACAATTGCTATTGATGATGTATTAACTGATGACGGAGTAAATGCAGTTCAAGGCAAAGTTATTAAGGCGGCAATTGATAAAAAATTAGATAATTCCGAGGGTTCTGTAAAGCGAGAAAACATAGAAATTAACGCTGTTGGTTCTGATGAAATTGATAGCGGTGCTGTTGACACTACTCATTTATCTTCAAAATCCGTAACTACTGAAAAATTATCAGATGAAGTTGTTAATGAAATAAATAAGAAATCAGATAAATCCGACAGCCTTGCTGGTTACGGTATTTTAGATGCCTACACTAAAAATGATATTGATTCTCTATTAAATAAGTTAGGCACTAAAAATTATTCTTTCCTATTTGATACAGCAGGACGCATTTTTTCTTTTACTTGGGATAATGAGATAAAAGAGGGTTCATTTGGTTATCAAGACGATACACAAAATGGGTATTATGTATGGCTTGGCAAAGATGTAAATAATGTTACATCTGGTGCATTACAAAATGTAGGAAATATAAAAAGAATATGGTGCGAAAACTCAGAAGAAAATATTTCTTTCGCAACGGATTATGATAGTGTGGCTAAAAGTTTTGGTCAAAATCCACTTTCAGAGTTTTATAAATTGGCTTCTATTGCAAAGCTACATAATGAAAAAGCAGACAAATCTAATAGTCTTTCGGGATATGGCATAGAAGATGCTTATACTAAAGCTGAGGTTGATACGGCTCTTTCGGGCAAGATTGATGATTCGGACGGAGCAGTAAAGCGTGAAAATATTGAGAACAATGCGGTCGGTACTGATGAAATTGATTCTGGTGCTGTTGAAACTGTAAATATAGCAGACAGTGCGGTGACATCGGATAAAATCGCAAACAAGGCAGTAACCTCCGACAAGATTGCAAATGGTGCGATTACATCTACGAAGATTGCCAGTGGTGCGGTATCTGGTAATAATATTGCACAGAATCAGATTAATACGGTTCATATTCAAAGTAAGGCAATCACAAAAGAAAAACTCTCTGATGATGTAGTGACAGATATAGACAGTAAAGCCACAAATGAATCACTTGATAAAATCAATGAGTCTTTAAAGTCTAATTATGGTTGCAAACTTGTTTTTGATGAAGTCACAAAAGAACTCTCGTTACACAATAGTATTGATGAAGTCTTGGGTGACAGTATAACAATCAAAGCTGGCATTGAAGGCATTGATATGTCTATTGAACAAGACGAGAATGAAAACTATTGGCTTGTTACAACAGATGTTGAAGGAACAGAAGTAGCACGAGTTCAACTTCCTGCAACTGGCGGCGGTGGTAGTGGAAGTTTCGTCACAATGAAATTAAGGAATTTATTGACATCTAATACTTTCTCTATTCCCTATGACGAAAAGAATGGTTGTACTTGTGAGATAAAATATAACTTTTCGTCAGTTTATAATGACGGAGATAGCACTGGCAACGGTGTGGCTGTTTATTATGTTGACGGTTATCAGGTACTTACAACACAAAACCTTGCACAAGGCGATACAACGATTGATTTAGGTTCATACTTAACGCCTAATAAAACAAATACAGTTAAGGTTACTGTTACAGACTCAGAGGGAAATAAAAAGACTTTAACATATAACATTACAGTATCATACAATTACATAACTTCTGAATTTCCGTTTATGAGCGTTCAGGAAACAGATTTCTCAATCCCTGTTAAACCTGTTGGTAGCGGAACAATGACAATTCATTGTTTAGTAGATGGAGTTGAAAAAAGCACAATTACAACAACAAGGTCTAACCAAACGCAGCTTATTGAGGTTAAGGGGTTGTCGCACGGCGGTCATACTGTTGAGATTTATATGTCCACAGTGTTGTCTGGTTATACCGAAGCAATTAACAGCGAGTCGCTAAAATTTGGTGTTACACACATTGAAAGTGACAATAAAACTCCGATTTTATTCGCAGTATGTGAAAGCACAGAGATTACTCAGTATTCGTATGCTACAGTTAATTATGTCGTATATGGCGGTGACGAGAATAAATGTTCTGTTACGGCTTCGGTGGACGGTGATGAGAGTAATACATTTAATGTAACAAGTGCATCAACAAATGTATGGACTTATAGAATTATGACCGAAGGTAATCATACCTTATCGTTAAGTTATGGTGACTTAACAACAGATATAGAAATTAACGCAACGCCTATAGAAATTGTTGAAGCAGAAACTTCTAATTTGCAGTTTTTATTCAACCCTATCAACAGAAGTAATAATGAACCTATTGAGCAAAGAAAAAAGTATTCATACACCAATAGTAGCGGGACAACTTATGATGTAAGTTTTAACGGAATTGACTTTGTTGAAGATGGTTGGACTGGCAACAGTCTTAAAATTCCTCTTGGCGGAACAATGACTATCCCCTATCAGCCATTTGCTACAGATGTAAATACAACTCTTGGCAAGACTATTGAATTTAATTTTAAGGCAAAGAATGTATATGATTATTCATCAAATGTAATTTCTTGTATTGCCGACAATAAAGGTATTCAGATTACACCTAATGACGGTACTTTGTTTATAGACAACAATAATAAAGTTAATGTCCAGTACAATGATGAAACCGATATTAGATTGAGTTTTGTTATCACACCTCGAAATTCTGCAAACAACTATAGAAATCAGTTAATTTATGTATATGTAAATTCAAATATTGCAGGAATTATCAAATATAGTTCCAGTGATAACTTTAACCAAAGCGAATCTGTAGGTATTACATTAGGTTCAGAGTTTGCCGAAATAGAAGTTTATAACATTAGATGTTACAACGTTTCACTCGACAGTTATCAAGTATTACATAATTATATTGCCGATACACCAGATGTCAATGAAATGATTGTGAGAAATAATCGTAATAATATTTTTGACTCTAATAACGATATTGATTTTAATTTACTCCCAGATGAATGTCCTTATTTAATTATAGAGTGTCCTGAGTTGCCTCAATATAAAGGTGATAAGAAATCGGGTGTAAGCGGCAGATTTGTTGACAAGCTAAATCCCGACAAATCATTTACTTTTACAGGGGCGGAATTTGATGTTCAAGGTACAACTTCGGCTGGATATTATGTGAAGAATTTCAAAGGTAAATTCAAGGGCGGATTTATGCTCGGTGGAACTCTTGATAATAGTGGCAATATGTCATTTGATAATGCTGTAAAAGTTTCTAAATACCAGATTTTCGGTGATAAGAGTGTGCCGACTTCTACATTCTGTTATAAGGCTGACGTGGCTTCTTCCGAGGGTGCAAACAATATCTGTCTTATGAAGATATGGGATGAAATTATAAGAAGTATTTATCTCACACCTCCACAAGAAACTGATAGTAGAGTAAGACAGTCTATTGATGGCAGACCTATTGTTATCTATTGGAAAAACACTGATACTAATGTAACGACATTCTGGGGTAAGTACAATTTTAACAACGACAAGGGTACTCCCGAAGTATTTGGTATGACTGACGATGACGAACATAATTGTCAGTCTTGGGAGTTTAAGGATAACGGTTTGGCTTTGACAGAGTTTAGCGGTGATGACTTTGATTCCGAAATCACAATTACAGACTCAAGCGGAAATACATCAGTTGTTCCAGCTTGGCAAGCCGCATTTGAAGCTCGTTTCCCTGATGGTTTTGAAGATACTACAAAATTAAAAAGAGTAGTATCGTGGGTTGCAAGTACTAACCCAGAAACCGCAACAAACAAAGCTCTTCCCTCCTCTGTTGTATATGGTAATACTACATACAACACAGATTCTGCTGAATACAGACTTGCTAAGTTTGAATATGAATTTGAGGATTATTTCATTAAAACTCCTGTCCTTGCTTATTATATATTCACGGATTTGTTCTTAATGGTTGATAGCCGTGCTAAAAACCAGTTCATAACAACTTGGGACGGTGTTCATTGGACTTTCTTACCCTATGACGGAGACACTGCACTTGGCATTGACAATATTGGCGCATTAAACTTCGGCTATTGGCTCGAAGATACAAGTACATATAATGGAACTGATGTTTATAATGGTCAAAAATCTGTATTATGGAATAATGTAAGAAAAGTATTTGCGGCAGATATAAGAAAAATCGCACAGGATATGGTTAGTGCGGGATTGAATTATGAATATGTAAGCAATAAGTTTAACTCACATCAATCTGCTTGGAGTGAGGGAATTTTCTGTGCAGATACTCAATGTAAGTATATTGAGCCTTATATGAATACTGGTAGCACAGTATATCTTAATATGGCACAAGGCTCAAAAGCATCGCAAAGAGATTATTGGCTTAAACATAGGTTTAGTTATTGGTGTTCAAAATATCTTATTGGTTCAGCCGCAACAACAACAAATAGAATCAGCGTTCGTATGTCAACACCGACTTCTTATGTTGTTCCTCCAACCAAAGATATTAATATTACATCATTTAATGAGGGTTATGTTTCAGTTGCTTTCGGACAGGCTGTTCAGACTAAACGATGTGAAGCAAATGGCACAGTAACATTTACGAGTACCCTTGATGCGAACTCGGATAGTAATATCATTATTTATAATGCAAGTGATATTAAGAGTGTTGGCGATTTATCGGGTTGTTATATAAAGTATCTTGAATTGGGTAACGAAGCTACTAATCTTGAAAGCGTTATTATTGGTAGTGATGCCGAAGGATATGTAAATGAGGGTATTACAGGCGATACTTTCAGTCTCGGCAATTCACACAAATTAAAGGTCGTTAATGTAACTAATTGCACAAACCTTAATGGCAGTATAGATGTTAGCAAGTGTGCAAACATAAGAGAAGTATATTGTCAAGGAACTAAGGTTAATGCGGTAAATTTACCGGTAGGTGGTCACCTTGAAACATTAAAACTTTCTGAATACACAAGTTCTTTAATGTTGAGAAATCAAAGAGATATTACAGACCTTACTATTGACGGTTATGATAATTTAACATCACTTTATATTCAAGATTCTAAAGTAAATGGTTCAGTGGATTTCATACAGGATATTTTGAATAGTGCAAAGAATTTGAAGAATGTTTATCTTGCTGATATAGACTGGACTCTTGACAGCACAGACTTACTCGACTATTTATTAACACTCGGTGGAAAATCCGAGGACGGTGCAGAAAACACAGATAAATCTGTACTGACAGGTACGGTTCACGTTCCGACAATAAATACTCAAAAATTACAAGCATATACAGAACAATGGAAAGATTTAACCATTACATATGATGTTTTTATTCCCCAATATAAAGTAACATTTCAAAATGATGAGGGTACAGAGTTATTTGTTGAATATGTTGATGAAAGAAGTAAAGCATATGACCCGATTGAAACAGGCGAAATTGGCACTCCGATAAAACAAAGTACTGTAGGTGAAGTATATACTTACAATGGTTGGAATTTAGATTTGGCTAATACATCTATAATTACTGATATGATTGTTACAGCAACCTATGTTTCAAATGTAAGGCAATATACAGTAAAGTTTGTTCAGGGATTAAATGTAACAACGGCAGGACAAACTGTTTTGGCTGAATACATAGTCGATGCTTTTGCTGATATATCATATGACGGCGACACTCCAAAAGAACAAGGTAGCGGTGATTTATGGTTTTTATTTGACAAGTGGGAAAGCAACAATCCCGATGTCATAATTGACGAAACTACTTACAATGTCCTTAATGACAATACTGTAAGTGGCGTTGTTTCAGACCTTACATTAACAGCTCGTTTTGAGAATTGTCAAGTTCCTGTTCGTCCTTTGATGTATTTGGATAGAGATAAATATGAGCAAGGTATAACCGAAGTTGTAAGAGATGATGACGGTAATCCTGTTGCTCAGTATGATTATCTATATACTAATGACACAGATAATTTTACATCTTGTTACACATTGCAACAGTTATATGCGATTTGTTGTTCGGATTATTACAGAACAGAGTATACTTTAGACAGCAGTGGAGATACTCTCTCTCATTTAGCAGTCGGAGATAAGATTAGAATTAAACTAAATACAACTAAGATTGCAGATGAGGCAATTATCTTCACGGTACACGGCTTTAATCATTTTGAGAAAGAAGAAAGCACTACGGATAATGTGCAAATGTCACACGTTGTTTTTGGTATGCGTGATTTACTTAACGCTACATATCAGATGAATAGCAGTGCAACAAACTCTGGTGGCTGGGCTAAAAGTAAAATGCGCACTTGGCTAAATTCAACCGTATTTCAGGCATTGCCGGAAAAAATTCGTTCAATTATTCAGCCCGTACAAGTTCTATCTACAGCGGGTAATACTTCAATTGATATAGTTACATCTATAGACAGATTATTCTTATTCTCACAACGAGAAGTAAATCTATCAGGAAGCTCGCCGTATACAGAAGAAGTGTCTCCTAATGCCGAAACAAAAGGATTTACATTGTATTCAGGTAATTCGCAAAGAATTAAGAAACAATACAACCTTTCGGGAAATGGCTCGGCTGCGAGCTGGTGGTTGCGTTCTCCTAACCCCTCCAGTTCAGACGTCTTTATGGTTGTCCCCAACTACGGCGGCAGCGCCAACAACATCGCCAACTTCTTTTATGGCGTTGCTTTCGGCTTCTGCGTGGGCTAAAATCACAGGGAGAGCCATTTGTGTTCTCCCTGTTAATCAAAATAATAAATAAATCATTAATAATGTAAGGCGGTGAGAAGTATGTTTTACAAAGTAATTTATAATCAAGAGGTTATAGATGTATTACAGACTATCGTTTATGTAAAATATCAGTTTCGTAATAGTCTAATACTTTTATGTAATGACAAATCCGAGGCTTGTGGAATACAGTCATCAGACCAAACAGAGTTCTATCATTTAGATGAACTTTTAGATTTTCCTTTATATAACTGCAAAACAGTAAAACTTGCAGAGATTACGGAAGATGAGTATAAGATTTTGAAAGAAGCATTGGATGCCAATAAGGTTATTGAAGAACCAGAGCCAGAAGTTCCAGTTCCCGAAGAACCCGAACCGCAAGAGCCTACTGATGAGGAAATAACTGATAGCAATACTCTTGAAATGGTTAGAACTGCTAAGATTAAGACGATGAGTGAAGCTTGTAACCAAACCATTGTAAACGGTATTGATGTTACTCTTTCAGACGGTATTTCACATCATTTTGAATTAACAACGGAAGAACAACTAAATCTTATTACACTAAAGGAAATGATAGCGCAAGGTGTAACGAGTATTCCTTATCACGCAAAAGATGAGTTGTGTAAATTCTATTCGGTAGAAGATATGACTACAATCATTGAAACTGCCACGCAATTCAAAACTTATCATACCAGTTATTTTAACTCATTGAAGAATTATATTAACTCAATGGCAACGATTGAGGAAATTGGTAATGTAGAATATGGAATAGATATTCCTGCCGAATACTGCTCTGATGTTTTACTTGACATGATTAAATCTATTGGTACAGAGGGTGATGCTATTGAAACAACTGATTAAACACCTCACACTTTTTATGGTTGGCGGCATATTTTATATTGCTGTTGAAATGATTTGGCGTAAACTGATGGGTAGTCATCCTACCCATTGGTCTATGTTTGTTTTAGGTGGTCTATGCTTTTTGTGTGTAGGTTTGATAAACGAGTTTCTATCTTGGGATACACCTATATGGAAACAATGTACAATCGGCACTATGATAATTTTAATACTTGAATTTGTTTTTGGCTGTGTTCTGAACTTATGGCTAGGATTAAATGTATGGGATTATTCGAATTTACCATTTAACATTCTTGGTCAAGTATGCCTCCAGTTTGCAGTCGCTTGGTATTTATTATCATCTTTAGCTATATTTTTAGATGACTGGCTTAGGTACTGGTTATTTAAGGAAGAAAAACCACACTATAATTGGAGTTTTAGGGAGCATAAAAATGAGTGATATCTTTAAGAAAAGTGACGAGTTGAAAGTTATTGTACTTGCAAAAAGACTGATTAAGCATACAATGAAAATTTCAAATAATTCAGATCGCTATCCTAAAAAAGCACGTTTTACACTTGTTGACCCAATTCAAAAAACAGTTATTGAAATATACAAGCTTCTACTAAAAGCGAATTACTTAAATACAAATATTAGATCACAATTTGAAGAAAGACTACTTTGTCAGTCAGAAGCTATTTATAACTGTGATGTACTTTTGCTATATATCGAGCTTTCTCTTGATGAGAATTATATTAACGATAAAAGCTGTGAATATTGGGTAAGACAAGTTATGGATGTTAAGAAGATGATATTGGCTTGGAAAAATGGCGACTTAAAAAGGTCGTCTTTTTAATATATTTTCGGGGTATGTTTTGTTAATTTTTGCGGCTTCGTTCTCCCTATTCTGATAATGCATGCAACGTTCAGTATGTGAATCGTAGCGGTAATGACAACAATGTCAATGCGTATCGTGGTATTCTTGGAGTCCGCCCGGCTTCGGTGATTCGATTAGACTGAGTAGGTTTTAGGCTGAAAACAATATCTTCACTGCCAAAGGAAAGCATATCCCATCCAAAAGTGTAACTAAAGTATTTTTATGGCGAAACCGTTTTCGGTTGCCTTTTATTATGCAACTATATTTTGGCTACGTTTGCGGATAAACACAAAATCGTTGATGTCTGGTATCAAAGGTATGCCGACTATACACAGCGAGGAATTAGAGAGGTAAATGAATGTATGATAGTATTTATAGCTTTTCAAATATAAAACGAGCATTTTATAGTGCTCGACATGGGAAAATAAACAATCCGTCGGCTAATAGATTTGAAATAAATATGTTAAGCGAATGTGTACGTTTATCGGATGAACTGAAGCAAAAGAAATATGCGACAGGAAAATCGACTAAGTTTAAGGTTTATTATCCTAAACAACGAGATATTGAATCGAGCACTTTTCAAGATAAGGTTGTACAACATTCTTATTGTGATAATGTTCTGTATCCAACTATATGTAACAGGCTTATTTATGATAACTATGCATCACAATATGGAAAAGGAACACGCTTTGGTCTTGATAGGTTAAAACGCCAATTACAGCATTACTTCTTTTCTAACAAAGCAGAAAGTGAAAAATATAAAAATAAAAACGGCTTGCCGTTAGTGCCAGTAGAGGAAGGTAATTATGCTGATGGGTGGATTTTAAAGTGTGATATAAGAAAGTTTTTCGCTAATATTGACCATGAAGCTGTAAAGGAAAAGTTATACAAACTATTTGTTGATAAAGATATTAAATGGCTGTCTGAAACAATTGTTGACTCCGTCAGCAAAAGTGACGGCGTTGGCTTGCCTATTGGGTATCAAAGTAGTCAATTATACGCTTTGGTTCTATTAAACGGATTAGACCATCTCGTGAAAGAAAAATTGCATATAAACGGGTATGGTAGGTACGTAGATGATTTCTATTTTATCCACAAGGATAAAAAGTACCTGCAAAAATGTCTTATGGTTATTCGATCTTATCTATCACAGTATGGTCTTGAACTCAACGAAAAGACGAAAATATTTCCATTAAAAAACGGTATAGATTTTCTTGGGTTTCATACATATCTTACGAATACTGGCAAGGTGATTTGCAAATTACGTAAACGCAGTAAAGACAATATGAAGCGTAAGATGAAGAAGTTTGCTCAGAAATACAAGGCGGGTTTAATATCTATTGATAAAGCACGAATGTCTTATGCTGGATGGCGTGCTCATGCTTCTTATGGGAATACACATAATTTAATTCGAGATATGGACAAATATTACGAAAAGCTCTTTGGAGAACATTTTTATTGATAAATAATCTAAAGACAAATACTACTGAAAGAGACAATAAACGTATTTTAAATGATTTGGAAGAGGTGTTAGTGATGTATAAAACATGGGGATGTGAAGAAGATGGATAACACAAGTGTTGAAATAATCAAACTTATCGGAGCAATGATTGGATATATTCTATCGGCTATTACGCTAACCACTATGATTGTGAAACCTATCAGAAAACGATTCATTAATTGGCTTAAAAATATATGTGGTACGGGAGTAATTGAAAGTAACTTAACCGAAATAAAATCAGAATTTAGTGAAATTAAAGCAATGCTTCAAACACATATCGAAGCTGATACAGATAAATCTCAAATGCTAAAAAGGTTAGCTGAAGCTGAAAAAGCGGCTTTACGAAACAGTATTTTGCAATTGTGTGATATTTGTTTAAGACGAGAAAGTATCACATCGGTTGAAAAACTT
>CANBJR010000043.1 GCA_947369085.1 uncultured Clostridia bacterium
CACTGAAAATAATTATACCACAAAGTAACTTTTTGTGATACAATAAAATAAAAATGCGGAGGAATAAAATGAAAGAAACTATTTGTACAATTCCGATTAATGATATTTTTATGCCGAAGGACGGCTGTCCGATTTGCCGAATGGAAAAAATGCTTGAAGAGCAGTATGTCAAATTCATCACGGGCGACGCTATGATGGAGCCTAACATAAGGATTGAAACTAACAAAAAGGGCTTTTGCCACCGCCATTTTTCGCAGATGTTTGAAAGCGGACAAAAACTCCCCAACGCACTTATTCTTGAAAGTCATCTTCAGGAAATCATAGATAATTTTATGCCGAAAAAGCTCAAAGGAAAGCCTGACAAAAAAATGCTTGAGGGGCTGAAAACCGAGCTTGACTCCTGCTACGTCTGCGACAGAATACAGTGGGATATGCACCACTTTATGGCTACGATTTTTATTGAGTGGGCAAAAGGAGAGGAATTCCGCAAGCTGTACAACAAACAGCCGTTTATCTGTCTTAAGCACTATTCATTTATAATGGAAGCGGCAACAGCAAAGGGCGGTATGCCGTCAAAGTACCTTGCTGATTTTCACGCTGAAACCGCTGCACTCACCAAAAATTATCTTGAATCTCTCAAAGGCGACATTACACATTTCTGTTCGATGTTTGACTACAGAAGCAAAGGACAGGAATGGGGAACATCAAAGGATTCAATTGAGAGAAGCATAGAATTTTTAACAGGCGAAAAGCCATAATAAAGCAAAAACTGCCCGATACGTTTAGAGCTGTATCGGGCAGTTTTATTTTTATTCGGCTGACGGCTCTGCTATTGTAGGAGCATTTCCCCAGACTGTCATAACTGCATCGTAAAACTCTTTTGGTAAAATATCTTTGAGTAAATTACGTTCGGTCTGCGTGTTCATATAAGCATTGCGCACATTCTCACCGACCCTTATATCAGTTCCGTCAACCGTTATGTACTGCTGTTTTAATACCGATACGCTGTCTGTTGTCAGCATATCAAGTGCAATTTTTTCTTTGATTTCCATAATATAATCAGCCTCCTCTAACTGGTTTTTATTGTTACTATGCCTTTGAGCGTTTCGTCCTGCGCAAATGTCTTTACTTCGTTAAAATTCAGCACAAGCCAGCTTCCGAGCGGATACACTATTACTTGGGTATTTTTAGTTGTCGCAGCAATATGTCGGTTCTGGTTACTTATTCCGCTGCAGCTAAAAGGCAGTCCGGTAAATTGCAGATAGTTTATTGAGCCCTCGTTAAACACGATATTGAAAAATATGTTCACAACTTTTCCCGTTTTCTGATAGTCAAATGTACAGGATTTAATGAGTGCAGAATCAATTGCACTCTGCGTATAAACCGTAAGCTCACCGTTGCCTGTTTCGATATTTGAAACATCGTATTTTTCGGATAACAAACTGTCAACTTCGGAGTATTCGTAGTAAAAATTCTTCAAATATCCGATTGACGGATAATTGATTTCCTCGTCGGTAATTTCATTCTTGTCGAAAACCTTGTTTCCCGTATTTTCACCGTCGGCTATACCGTAACCTGCAAGGGTTGTGGCTTTGTCAGCTTTAGCATTAATTGTAGTTTTGACACTATCGGCAAGTTTGTCGGACGTAACTGTGCCGTTTTGCAAATGATTTGTCCCTATCTGGTTTTGAGCAATATTACTGCCTGACACCGCATTGTTGGCAATTTTAATTGATGTAACTGCACTGTTAGCGATTTTGTCATTTGTAACAGCTTTGCTTGCTATGTTGTCGGTTGTGACTGCTCCTGCGGTATTGTCGAGTTTTTTTGCCAGTTCATCGTCAATCTCATTAAAATCATAATAATAATCATTCAAATATTTGATTGAGGGGTAATTGATTTCCTCGTCGGTAATTTCATTTTTACCAAAAACCTTGTTTACCGTATTTTCGCCGTCGGTTATGCCGTAGCCCGCAAGGGTTGTGGCTTTGTCCGCCTTTGTGTCAACATCGGTCTGCTCAATTTTTTTTAGGTTATTCTCAATTTGAACCTGCTGTTGTTTCATTTCCTCAAGCGCAGAGTATGCTTCTTCACGCAGTCTGACGGTTTCGGAATTCGGGTTACTGTACTCCTTGTCCTCAACAGGCAGGCTTTCATCGGCATAAAGTCTTACGATTTCAGTCTGAAACACAAGGCCGATATTGTTTCTTGCCTCAATTTGAAGTTCAAAGTAGCCGTGTGTAAAGATGTCGTTTTTCTTGACAATCCATCTTAGTTTTGTACCCTCGCTGTCGGGAATCACCACGTCGGGGGTAATTGAGTTTACGCTTCCGTCTGCAAATCGCAGATGAAGCGTGAAGCTGATTGAGTTGTCAGATACACCCTTTATGTAAAATTCCTGAGTATAGGCAATATTGTCGCCTGTAACTCCCACGCAGTCGGTATCATAACATTCAATCGGTTTTTTCATTTGATATATAATCATTTTTTCACCTCCACTTACGGTGAAAAAAACGAAAAAAATTGCATATATTTATGCAATTTCCGAAAAAAATTTTTTAAACGTTTTTTTAAACGTTTTTTTAAACGTTTTTTTAAACGTTACATAGGTCGGTTTTGAATTATAAATCGGTATCTCGGTAACTGTACATTGTTCTTTTTAAAACGTTATATAAGTCGGCTATTAAATATAGCCCGGTATCTCGGTAACTGTACATTGTTCTGACTCTAACGCAAGATACAACTCACTTTAATTTATATTAAATATCTGTATTAAATCCGTAGGGGACGGCTTCCCAGACGTCCCGATACATAACCTACATATCAATTAAAATTCGGGCATATTCGTTGTCCAATATAGCTAACTTATCCATCCCGATTTGCGTGTCAATGTACTAGACCGATTTGCCAGCGGTGGCATTCCGCTGTAGGATACAACTTGCCTTCATATATTTTTATATCAACGTCTGCGTAGGGACACGGCACGCCGTGTCCGCACAAAATTGCATTGCAATTTTGTGAATGGGACGTGTGGGAACCCGCCCCCTACAAAAAAACGTTTGTTTGTTAATATAATGATGATGTAAACGGGAATGTATCATAGTTAAAAAGGACACGGCGTGCCGTGGCCCTACGACGGTAACGATAACGTTTCATTTTTATTCATACGTTACCGTCATATCAATATCATCTCAGCAAACATACCTTTCAAAACAACACTCACTATTACAAATTTGGAGCGTAGCGACCCTTAACTCCACTCGCCACACTCCAAACTCCACACTTAATTATTCTTTGCTCCGCTAATTTGCATAGCTGAGCACCTTGTCAACCGACTTTGTGAACACCTTCCACTCCTGCTGCTTTTCGGAAAGCTGTTTTTCGCCCTTGCGGGTAAGGTGGTAGTACTTGCGCTTTCTGCCGTCACATTCCTCCCAATAGCTTTCAAGGAAGTTTTCTTCTTCGAGTGCGTGAAGAATGGGATACAAAGTTCCTTCTTTCAGCTCAAAAACGCTTTCACTCTGCAATTCAAGCTCCTTGATTATCTTATAACCGTACAAATCCTTACCCTTTAAAACGCTCATTACGAGCATTGATGTGCTTCCCTTGATAAGTTCCTTGCTGATTTTCATTATAAACACTCCGTTTCTTAATTAGTAATTTAATATATGTTTAACTCAAAATTTTTCCTGTTCATAATCAGTATAAGATTTAGTAATACTCTCCGTTTATCATTTCGTCTGCCAAAGAAAGTATATATTTTTGCCTCTCGGCACTATAATCAAATTGACACACATAGCTTCCGAATTGCTCGTCAGGCAAATCAAAGGTGAAAGATATGGAAGTTTGCTTAGTATCGGGATAATAAGCCTTTGACACGCTCATTACTTTGCCGTAAAAATCTTTCTGCATAAATTCATCAAGCGTTATTCCCTGACTGATTTGCGACTGTTCCTCGTTTGTCAAAGGTGCGTATCCCTTTGTTATGGCAAACGGTCTGTCAAAATCGGTGAGAGCATAAAAAACGCTTTCGTCCATCTCAACCCTTATTATCACCGAATCGTTGTAGCCCTTGTGGTAGGTTTTCTGCATTCCCTGCCAGATGTTACCGTCGCTGAAATAGCTTTCGTAACCGGAATTCAGCAGTTCGCTGTTAATCTTCTCGTTAGTATCCGACAAATCGGCATTGATAACAAAATTAATTGCGTTTTCCCTTGCCGACTGCATTTCAAGCTTTTTATCCTCAATATTTATAAGCGCAAAAGCTGTTGTTACGCTTGTAACAAGCAGGCTTACGGCAAGCACAATGCCTAAAACTGGCTTTGCAATTTTTATTATCAACCATAATCTGCGTACGTTTTTCATTCTGCTTTGGCGGTAAATTGCAATCAGCATAGTAACTGCGGCGGCAAGCATAATCATATAAATAACTATTGCGCCAATGTGGTAAAAAATCTGTTCCGATTCCGGAATATAGCCATAGCCGAAAAGGCTGTCTGCAAAATCCGTAAATCCGTTTTTGATTATCATAACCGCAGGATACAACAACGGCTGAAACGGCGAAAAATGAAACGCAGGGTGTGTAAAATCGGGAAAATATGCTACAGCCGATGTAATCAGCGACAGAGCAAGCATTAACGCAGAAGCCATATTCTTCTGCCTGTGCGCTTTGCATAGCAATAGCAAAAACACACCGCAGATTAACATTGATAGAAAATCAAATGTTACCGAATGAACAATCATATAGCTTGCGTCACCGTAACGAAACAGGTATTCAATCGGAATTACGTTAAAGCAAAGCAAACAAAATGCAACGGCAAAAACGGCTGTTATTACGCTCCATATGTTTTTGCTTTTGCCGTTTTTGTGCAAAGCGTTCAGCGGTACGGCAGTATCGTCAGGGTTGCCCATTCCTTCAATTGCCTTTTGCATAGCAATTTCTTTGCTGTAGCCGATTTCTTCGTAATAATCCGCTTTGTCAAGAATATGACTTTCAAGCTCGGCGGTTATGCTTTGTCGGGCGGTTTTGCTCTGTATCAGGCTTGACACTCTGTCTAAAAATTTATTTTCCATAGCTCACCTTTAGACCTTTCCAAATTCATTTAAAATGAACTCGCCCTTATCCTTATCGTATATAAAATTGCAATCGTAGTTTCCGTAGGAAGAATTGCTCAGCGAAAAACTAAAATTAAACGTCATATTATCACCGTCGCTGTTGTATTCCTTATCCATAGAATAAGCCTTGCGATAAAATCCCAAAGACAAAAACTCATCGAGGGTCATACTCTCTTTGAGTTGCGACAACTCCTCTTTTGATAGGTACATATCGCTGTTCTCATCATAAAACATACTTTCCTCGTTATGCAACACATCATTAAACATAACGCTGTAATCATCTACCAAATAAAACAATCTTATAAAAGAGCCGTTATATCCACGACTGAACACTGAATATTTCGGCTTTGTGATATAACATTCATAGCCTTCCTCCGACAGCTTATCGGTAATTGTTTCTATTCCATCGGTTAAATCCACATTAACTAAAAACTCGATTGCATTTTCCCTCGCTGTTTGCATTTCGATTTTTTTATCTTCAACACCCCACCATGCAAAAGCAATTGAAAAGCTCATAATAATCATATTTACGACAAGCACAACTTCCATAACAAAGCATATAATTCTTACGGGTTTATAAAAACATCGGCTGTTTTTCATTGTCTTCTGACGGTAAATTGAAATAAGCAGTGCAACGGTTGCAAAAAGGAAAATAAAAAATGTCACAACTGCACCAAAACGGCAAAAAGCGCCCTCATTGTCAGAAATATAACAGCAAGCAAAAATGCTGTCGCAATAACCGAAAAAGCCGTGAAATATAACCATAGCTAAGGGATAGAACGCAGGTTGAAACAAACCAATGGTAACACCGTCATAAAAAAGCATATAGGTATTATCAAAAAAACATACAAAAGTTAATGCGGCTAAAATCATAATTGCAGAAACAAAGTTTTTCTGACGATAAGCCTTGTAAATCAGCAGGACAAAAGCCGCACATATAAGAAGAGATATATCGTCGTATAAAACGGAAGATTTTACACAAAACTCCCAATATTGGCAGTAGATAAAATCCCAACCGAAGTTAAAATTAAACAATGCAATAAAAACGGTGAAAACTGCTGTTATTATGCTCCATACGTTTTTGCTCTTGCTGTTTTTGTGCAAAGCATTCAGCGGTACGGCGGTATCGTCGGGATTACCCATTTCCTCGGTTGCTTTTTGCATGGCAACTTCTTTTGAGTAGCCGATTTCTTCGTAATAATCCGCTTTGTCAAGAATATGACTTTCAAGCTCGGCAGTTATGCTTTGTCGGGCTGTTTTGCTCTGTATCAGACTTGACACTCTGTCTAAAAATTTGTTTTCCATATTGCACCCCCAAACTTTCAAATATACATAGAATTTATATGCATAGATATTCTATGTATAGAATAAAACAAAAGCATTTATTTGTCAATAGTTTTTTAAAAATTGTGTCGAGTTCCTGAACAATTAACAATTAACAAATTACAATTAATGGCCGGTCGAGTGCCTCTACCGGCAAATTTCCGGATTTATAATAGTGCGTGTTGTTTGGATAAGTTTATTTGCTGAACAAATTTTGATATACCGGAAGTGTTTTGAAATGTGTAGGGAACGATCCCTGTGTCGTTCCTATTATGGGTTAGCTGAATGTCAGTTAGGAACAACACAGGGGTTGTTCCCTACGAATTTAGTACAGACGTTTGTGTTATTATTCCACACAGATACGGATATAAATAAACTGTTGCCTTTACATTCGTAGGGACACGGCGTGCCGTGTCCGGCGGAGTGCCTCCGCAGGCAAATTTAAAAAATCACAAAGATTAATTTATTTTAGTTAATATGATGTAAAGTTGTATCTTGCGTTAGAATTAGAAAAATGTATAAGTACCGCGATACCGCGTTATAATTTAAAACCGACCCTTAGGGCGTTTAAAAAAGAAGTAAAGTTGTATCTTGCGCAAGACTTAGAAGAATGTCTGACTCCCGAGATACCGTTCTACAATTTAAGTCCGACCCATAGGACGTTTAAAAAACATTTCCGTAGGTGACGGGTTCCACACGTTCCATTCACAAAATTGCAGTGCAATTTTGTGTGGACACGGCACGCCGTGTCCCTACGTAAACTTTGGAATATGCTATATAGTCAAGATGGCGCAAAACGGTATCCTGCGTTAGAGTCAGAAAAATGTACAGTTACCGAGATACCTACCTATAATTCAAAACCGACTTATGTAACGTTTAAAAAAACGTTTAAAAAACCGCAGAAGCAAGTTAAATTACCTGCCTCTGCGGTTAAATTAATTATATTAGATTGTAGCTAAAAATTAGTTAGCGTCATCAAAGCTTGCGAGCTTTTCAAGATGAGCGTACTTCTTCTCAGCAACCTGCTCAGCCTCTGCAAAGAGTTTTTCGGCTCTTTCGGGGAACGAACGGCTAAGTGAGTTGTAACGAACTTCGCCCATGATGAAGTCACGGTAAGAAGCAGAAGGAGCCTTGCCATCAAGCATAAACGGATTCTTTCCTTCATCAGCAAGACGAGGATCGAAACGGAAGATGTTCCAGTAGCCAGCCTCAACAGCTTTCTTCTCTTCAAGTTGTGCAATGCCCATACCGCCCTTGATACCGTGGTTGATACAGGGAGCATAGCAGATGATGAGTGAAGGACCGTTGTAGCTTTCAGCCTCTACCATAGCCTTGAGCACCTGATTGTTGTCAGCGCCCATAGCGCACTGTGCAACGTATACATAACCGTAGCTCATTGCGATTGCTGCAAGGTCTTTCTTCTTGACAGCCTTACCGGCAGCAGCAAACTGTGCAACAGAACCAACAGGAGTAGCCTTTGAAGCCTGACCGCCTGTGTTTGAGTAAACCTCTGTATCAAATACGAGGATGTTTACATTTTCGCCTGATGCGATAACGTGGTCAAGACCGCCGAAACCGATATCGTAAGCCCAGCCGTCGCCGCCGAAGATCCACATTGACTTCTTAGCAAGCTCGTCTTTGTCAACAAGAGTTTTCTTAACGAGTTCGCCAACCTTAGCGTCGTCTGTGTTCTTCTCAAGTTCTGCAATAAGAACGTCTGTTGCAGCACGGCTTGAAGTTGAGTCTGTTACTGTATCGAGGTAGTTCTGGCAAGCTGTCTTAAGGTCAGCGCTGTCAGTATCCTTTTCAATGTTTTCAACATATTCAATAAGTCTGTTGCGGATAGCCTTCTGACCGAGAGCCATACCAAGACCGAACTCTGCGTTATCTTCAAACAGTGAGTTCTGCCAAGCAGGACCGTGACCCTTCTTGTTCTTTGTGTAAGGTGTTGCAGGAGCAGAAGCACCCCAGATTGATGAACAGCCTGTTGCGTTAGCAATGAACATTCTGTCACCGAAGAGCTGTGTAACAAGCTTAGCATACGGTGTTTCACCGCAGCCTGCGCAAGCACCGGAGAACTCAAGGAGAGGCTGCTTGAACTGGCTGCCCTTAACTGTTGAGAACTTGAACTTCTCGGCAACTTCGGGTTTCTCATCAACTGTGAGAGCGTAGTCAAAGATAGCCTGCTTTGAACGCTGTGAATCAATAGGCTTCATTGTAAGAGCCTTTTCGCCCTTCTTGCCCGGACATACGTTAGCGCAAGCGCCGCAGCCTGTACAGTCAAGAGTTGAAACAGTCATAACAAACTTTAAGTCTTTAAGACCAATCATAGGAATTGCGTCTGTGCCCTCGGGAGCAGCAGCAACCTCTGCGTCAGTCATAGGAACGGGACGGATAACAGCATGAGGACAAACGATAGCACATTTATTACACTGAATACAATTGTCGGAATTCCATTCAGGAACGTCAACAGCAATGCCTCTCTTTTCAAATGCAGCAGAGCCGTTAGGAGCTGTACCGTCAACGTGATCCATAAATGCGGATACGGGGAGCTTGTTGCCCTTGTAAGAGTTAACGGGCTTTAAGATGCCGTTTACGTACTCAACAAGTGCGCCCTGACCGTCAACCTTATCTGCAACAGCATCGTCTGTGCAGTTAGCCCAGTCAGCAGGAATTTCAACCTTTTTAAGGTCTTCCATACCACGGTCAATAGCTGCGTAGTTCATATCTACGATAGCCTGACCTTTCTTCATATATGATTTCTTAGCAGCAGCCTTCATAAGCTCTTTTGCTTTTTCAGCAGGAATAATGTCTGCAATCTTAAAGAATGCTGACTGAAGAACTGTGTTGATTCTGCCGCCGAGACCGATTTCTTTACCAATCTTGATACCGTCGATTGTGTAGAAATTGATGTTTCTTTCAGCAAGGATTTTCTTCATCTTGCCGGGAAGTCTTTCAGAAAGCTCGTCAACATCCCAAGCGCAGTTAAGAAGGAATGAACCGCCTTCCTTGAGGTCGTCAACAATGTCATACTTGTCAACGTAAGAGGGGTTGTGGCAAGCTACGAAGTCAGCCTTTGAAATGTAGTAGGTTGACTTGATGGGTGTATCACCGAAACGGAGGTGAGAAACTGTAAGACCGCCCGACTTCTTTGAGTCATATGCAAAGTAGCCCTGAGCGTACATATCGGTGTTGTCGCCGATGATTTTGATGGAGTTCTTGTTAGCACCAACAGTACCGTCAGCGCCGAGACCCCAGAACTTACAGCTGTGTGTGCCCTTAGGAGTTGTATCGGGATTCTCAACAATCGGAAGTGAGAGGTTTGTTACGTCATCAACAATACCTATTGTAAATCTCTTCTTAGGAGCTTCGCTTTCAGCGTTTCTGTAAACAGCAATGATGTCACCGGGTGTTGTATCCTTTGAACCAAGACCATATCTGCCTGTAAATACCTTTACACCTGCGAAGTCAGAGCCGTTGATAGCAGCAAGAACGTCAAGGTAAAGAGGCTCGCCGATTGAACCGGGTTCCTTTGTTCTGTCAAGCACAGAAATTGTCTTAACAGTCTTAGGAAGTTCGCTGAGCATATAGTCGGCAACGAAAGGTCTGTAAAGGCGAACCTTAAGGAGACCAACCTTTTCGCCGGCAGCGTTGAGGTAGTCAACAACTTCTTCTGCACAGTCGCAGACTGAACCCATAGCAACGATAACGTGCTCAGCGTCCTCTGCACCGTAGTAGTTGAAGGGCTTGTAATCAGTGCCGATTTTAGCATTGACTTTGTTCATATAT
>CANBJR010000044.1 GCA_947369085.1 uncultured Clostridia bacterium
TATTCTGCTGGGTGCTTGGGGAATATGTGCGATTTTTGATTATGCAACAAATCACAACAACGGTGAAAAGTCAAAGGGCGAGGCTGCTATGGGAACACTCGGCCTTGTCCTGGGCATTGTAGCAGCAGTATTTTCCGTGCTTGCATTATTCTCTCCCGGCATACGTGCTATGCTTGATATTTGTATTCTCTGGATGTTTGCCGGTTGGCTTATTGTCAGCGGCATAAGTTCCATTGCTGTTTCATTTACTGTTAAAAAAAGCGGCTCGAAAATATGGATATTATCACTCATTTTAGGAATACTTGTTCTTATTGGAGGAATATACGGAATTTTCCATATGATTTTCGTTGCACAGACAATAGGTATTCTTATCGGAATATTACTGATGACATACGGATTCAGACTTATACTTTCAGTGTTTGAAAAGAACTGACAAGCATGGCGATTTACTGACAATAAATAACGCAAAATTATAGAAAAACCACCCTTTGAAATTCTGTTGTTCAAAGGGTGGTTTAATTTTTTGATGGTATGTTATGATGAAAAGCAGTGTGATTGAACTAAGAAATTATATTGACAGGTTAAACATTATCCCAAAAAGTAATAAAATAAAAATTTCGTTAAAAATCGTTATTTATAATATATATATTTAAAATTTTACCATTATGTGATATAATAATATCATTAAGAGCATTGTCCTTTATTACTCTTACACATAGTATTTATGTTAGAATAACCTCATACTGTTGTAAATTCAAAGGTTTACCGGTTGGGATTAACATTGAAACATAAAAAATAAATTATTAATTAAATGAAAATTTTTTGGGGTGAAAAATTACAATGAGGATAGCAGTTTGTGATGACAACAGAGAAATACTTTTATTTTTGAAACCAACTTTGACTACTTTGTTTGGGCAATATACGGACAAATTTGAAGTATTTTGTTTTATTTCGGGCAGGGCTTTGCTTGAGGCCCATAACAGAAATAATTTTGACGTTATTTTTCTTGATATTGATATGCCAAATCTCACGGGATTTGATGTGGCTAAGGCAATAAGACAAGAGTTTTCAAAGTGTTATATTATTTTTATTTCTTCCCATTCTGAGTTGGTGTATGACAGCTTTGATTTTCAGCCATTTGATTTTATCAGGAAAAATTCCAGAGATACGCTGATTAAAGGGCTTAATAATGCGGCTGAAAAGTTGATGTTCCATATAAAACAAAATGAAACCTTTGCGTTTGAGGATGAATTTTCAAGAAGTCGTATTGTTCCGATTAGAAATATTGTCTATCTTGAAAGTGAAAAGCACTATATTAATTTTTTTGTCAGCGATGAAGACGCTCCGTTCAGAATGAGAGCAGCGATAAAAGATTATGAAAATAAGTTTGAAAAGTATGATTTTATCAGAATTCATAAGAGCTATATTGTTAATCTTAGGTATGTTGATTTCATTGACAAAAGCAATGATGAAATTGAGCTTAAAACTATTGGTAAAAGATTACCGCTAAGCCGAAACCTCAAAAAAGAAGTAATTGAAAAGCATATCTTATATTTAAGGAAACTGGTATGAAGTATATAATTTGGATATTGTTTGAAATCGGAATTAATTTATTTCAGGGAATATTGGTATCTCATTATGTGTACTCAATTCTCGGAGATAAAGAAAAACGCTCCTTTATAAAAAGCGGCGGATTGGTATGCAGTCTTGTATTGACCGCAATTATTACATTGATTAACTATTTTATATACTTTGACGGTTTGTATATATATGCGTATATTATAATAGTATTTGTTTATTCATTACTGAGGCTTAAAGGAAAAGTGCTGAAAAAACTTTTTATTTCCTCGTTTTCTATAATTTTTATCAGCATAGTTACGGTTTTAGTCGCCAATTTTTCCTCGGTGTTATTTCACCGGCAATTGAATGATATTTTTGCTGCTCAGTCACTTGAACGTTTTATAAGTGTAGTGGTGTGCCAGCTTGTTATTCTGTACATATACAAGCTTACACTGGGAATTTTCAGACACGAAAACAAAAGCGATTTGAGCAACCATGAATGGGTGCTGATATTAGCAGTGCTTTTTATCAGTATAGTGATTGTGATTTTGTTGACATTTATATCACTACAGGAAATCACTGATAGTATAAGGTGGCTGATTGTAATATGTATATTAGGAATAGTAGTTATTAATATTGTAACTGCTTATCTTGTAGTGAATTTAAGCATAAAAAACAGTGCGGTAAGGGAAAATCAGCTGCTCAGAGTTCAGCAAAAATATCAACAGCAATATCTTGAAAATGCTGAAAGTCAATATGAAACCATAAGAAAACTTCGACATGATTTTAAAAATCATAACATTGTAATTGCCTCGTTATTAGATAATGAGGATTTTGACAAGGCAAAGCAATATGTAAGTGATTATTTGAATCAAATGTCTGTTTCCGGCGCTTTTGTCAATACAGATGACAAAATAGTAAACGCAGTAATTAACTGCAAAGCAGAAGTAGCAAAAAGCTTGGATATTGAAACTTCAATCATCACCGTGTCAGATTTCAGCGGTATTGATGACCTTGACCTGTGCAGTCTAATAAGCAATATGTTTGACAATGCTATTGAAGCGTGCAAAAAGGTAAATAAAGACAGACAGATCCATTTTTCTGCCAAGAAAGATGAATCCAGCTATACGTTCTGTATGAAAAATTCGATTAACGGTTCGGTAATCAAAAATAATCCGCAACTGAAAACGACTAAAAAAGACAAGCACCTTCACGGATTGGGAACGAAAATAATAAAGGATATTGCAAAAAAATATAACGGAATAGCGGATTTTTTTGAAAATGACAATGTCTTTATTTGCTATATAATATTAAAATATCTATAAATACATTTATGTTTACTTTTGTAAAAAAGACGTTTCAGGCTGTTTGTCTGAAACGTCTTTTTGCTTTTTGTGCCTGAATTTTTCACGTTGTGCCAAAATTGTAGACGTTTTGTGCTTTATAATATATAGTTAAATTGTGACAAAGAGGTGATAATTTTGATTGAGGCAATATCAGAGAGAATAACAGAGTTTCTTGCAGATTCAAAAGTAATATCAAGGAATATTGATGAATTCAGTTGCTATAAATACGGAGTAGAAATTGCGTTGTCAACTATGCTCAATATAGTGCTGATATTATCAATAGGCGCAGTAACAGGACGATTTATTGAGAGCGTGATTTTTTTGGTTGTTTTTATTCCGATAAGACAGTTTTCGGGCGGCTATCATGCTGATACATATTTCAGATGCAACCTGTTTTTTTGTATTGCGTTTGCTTTGGTGCTGGTATTATTTGAATTTGTGAAAGCATATCATTGCGAATATCTGATTGCGCCAATTAATTTGTTTGCTTTGTCAGTCGTTGTAATTTTCAGTCCGGTAGAAAACAGTAATAAACCGATTCCCGAAGAAAAACGAAAGGGATTAAAGCTGAAAGCAACATTAATTTCAGCACTGATAGGTCTTGCAGCATTTGTTCTTGACTGCTATTCAGTGCATTACGGCAGTTTGCTGTCGTGTATATTGCTGATGATTTCTGTGCTGATAATAATAGGAAAAATAAAGGAAAGGAGAAAAGAAAACTATGAAAGCTAATGCAACTAAAAAAATGGCAGCTGGCATAATTAAAAAAACAGCCGAAAAGTTTGCTTCATACGCATGCGGTTCTGCTTCAATTTGCGGACTTAAGCAGTCGAAAGAACCCGAAAATCTTAAAAGCATCTTAAAGAAGTAATTTTTTGAAAATGAGGGAAAGAGGAGAGTGAGAGAGGAACAAATCTGTTTTGCATTGACAAAGAAAGCCTGAAAAACGGATATGCAGAGCTGAAAATAATTTATAGTAAAAACTAAGTTCTGTTTTAAAACGAAGTCGTATTATTAATCATAATATTAATTTTTTAATTTATTACCAACAGCGTATTGCTGTTGGTAATAAATCATAATAGAGGTTAAATATGAAATTAAGGGATACTTTATTTTTATCAAGAGCAAATTTAAAAGGTAATCGACATAGTAATTTAGGCGTAGTAGTGATTGCACTATTGTGTATCTCTTTAACTGTAATATCGCTGCTGGCTTTTACACTATCCAAAGAAATAAATGAATACAAAGACGATTTCAGAGCAAGAACAATTGAAGCATATCCTTATAATAGAAATTTTGATGAAAAAACCTTGGATGAAATTAGTGAAATAAATCACGTTGAATCGATAGATATTGAAGATGAACTGAGAGTTCAGTTTTTCCATATAGAGAATATTTATGATGAGAACGGTACATATGAAGAGGTGCAAAATCTTATAAATGAAAAAGATACATTAATAAGTGCATGGTCGCTGATTGGCAAAGAGAAAAGACAGGTGATTGCAGGTAAAAGGTTGGACGAAACACCTGAGTTCAGCTGTATTATTCCGCATCTTTTTTATCCTTTTGATGAGGACGTGTACGAAACAAGCGGTCTTGATTATATCGACGGCGAGAGCCTTATCGGAAAAACCATAACACTAAACGAAGGCAGTGAAGGATTTAATATTGACTTTTTCGACGGTAATGAAGCAAAACGTGTTAATATACCGTCGTTTCAAGTAAAATTAAATATAGTAGGAGTGTATTATGCCTCAGTAACTGCGGATGGCAATCCAAGCCTTATATATATTTCAGAAGATACCGGAAAAAAACTGTTAAAAATGGCTGTAGAACATTCCGGCAGAGGTGACGATGAACTGACAGATTTTATGAACAAACCTGAATTCCATAATATACATATAACTGTTGATGATTTTGATAATTTAAGTGAAGTTTATAATGAACTGAAACAAATGAATATTTATGTTGTGGATGGGACGGAATTAGGCATAAATCCAAGCACACCTGTTATTTCGACATTTTTTAATATTTTAAGCGTGATAATAACCTTATCAACATTTATTATTTCTTTAATTCTCATATTGCAGTCATCAAAGAATATGATTGACAATAAAAAAGAGGAAATAGGTATGATGAAAGCAGTTGGATATAAAAACAAAGATATTTTTTGCTTAGTCACCTTAGAACAGATAATGATGACATTACGAGGATTTATAATTGGTATCGGAATTTCTGCGATAGTAGTTACAATAATCAATCTGATTAACTATAACAGCAGTTACGCAAATCGTATTTATATTATTAATTATGTAGATTATTTAGTATTTACGTTTGTTGCACTTGCTGTTGTTGTGTTAGTACCGCTGATTTGTGAGATTATGTTTTTGCGCAAGATTATAAATATTCAGCCGAGAGAAGCTATGAATTAGACTGAGAGGCAAATATGAATACAATTGATTAGTAAAGAAATTCAAAAAATATGAGTAGTCACGTCTGTTACATTGACAATACTATTTTTATTTGCTATGTAATATTAAAATATCTATGAACACATTTATGTTTACCTTTATGAAAAAGATGTTTTTGGCAGTTTGTCAGAAATGTCTTTTTGTTTTTTTGTGCCTGAAATTTTCACGTTGTGCCAAAACTGTAGACGTGCTGCGTCTTATGATATATAGTTAAATTGTGGCAAGGAGGAGAGTCCAATGGTTTAAAATTTGATTTTATTTGTATGGCGTCACATCTAAATTATTAAAATTTTATGAATTTAAGAGGAGGTTCAATCTATGAAACATAAAACAAGTAAAATGAAAAAGGTTACTTTAATTGCATTGGCATAAGTGTGTGCGTTGACCGTAGCTGCGATAAGTGCGGGAGCAGCCTCAGAAAAATATGTTCATACAGTAAGTGTTACGACCGATGTGGGTTCTAATGCTGCAACATGGATAAATATGAAAAAATCAGCGGCGGTAACTGATGAATTTGCAGGTTATCCAACAATTTACAGCAATTATAGCAGTTCCACAAATAAGTCGCGTGCAGAACATGGAAGTACTGGTGTTAAGACAAGTTATAAATCTTTTACGTTGTACAAAGACAGATCGGCACCAATTTCTGTGAGTTATGGTACACTGAATTATACTGGCGATTGGCGTCTATATTATACCCATACAAGTGGCGGTGGATTTAGAGATTCGGTTACTACCATTAAATGGTACTAGTATTTTAGCTTTTACTAATTATCGATGAGCCCGATAATTGACAAAGGTTTTTTGAGGGACTTAAAATGAAACTTAGCGGTATTAAATTCTTAGCTACGGCAAATTCTAAAGGAAACAAAAAAAGCAATTTAATAATAGCACTTATGTTTTTGATGGTGATTTCTATTGCGCTGATTTCTTCTTTTTCTATAACTGTAGAGAAATCAATCAATGAGCGTAAAGAGGATTTTAGGTCACGAGCTTTGGAATTGTTGCCGTGGTCGGGAGAACTTACTGATGACATATTAAAAACTATACGAGGTATAGACCATGTGCAGGAAGTGTTTATGCTCAAAGGAATGAGAGACGTAAGTTTCAGCATTCTTGAAATAACTGACGAAAACGGAAAATGTGATAATCTGCAAAAACAAATTGCTGAAGAGGATTCAGGCGCTTGGACATTTTCTTTGATTGGAAATGAAAAGAAGAGCGTAATTGCAGGCAAATCTCTTGATGAATCGCCCACATTCAGTTGTATAATCTCTAATAAGTTTAATCTTTTTTCCGGAGCAAGTGAGGAAGATGATGCTGCGGAATATATTGATGGTGAAACTCTTATTGGAAAGACACTAACTGTAACAGCGAACGGCGGAGATTATTTTGAGGTGCTTTACAATTTCTTTGACGGCACTCAAGGCGGAAATGAATGGGTACAGTTACCTGCGCTTCAATACAAGCTGAAAGTTGCAGGTGTTTATTATGAGTCACCTACAAATTTTGGATACAGCGGAATGATGTTTATTTCCGAAGAAACAGGAATGCGGATTTTAGAGGACGAACTCAAGGCAGGAGGATATAATCTCAATTCCGACAAATCAGATGTTGAAAAGTGGTGGAGTAAACATAGTCTGCGCAGTCATTATGTTTTAGTTGATGAATACGATAATATACCTTATGTTTATAATGAAATCAGCAAAATGGGATGCACCTGTGCTAACGACCCGGAATTTGGTATGCGTGAAAGCGACTTGGTTATGTTAAATATTTTGAACGTAGTAAGTGTAGTTTTGCTAATTGCTCCGGCACTTTTGTTTATAATAATTCTCATTCAATCGACAACGAGCGCCTTGAATAAGCGAAAGGGCGAGATAGGTTTGCTTAAGTCTGTCGGATATAAAAACAGTCAGATATTTTATTGTTTGTGTTACGAACAGTTAATACTGACGGTTAAGGGGTTTATTATGGGCGGACTATTTTCAGCAGCGTTTATATTTGCCGCTAATTATTTTAATAGTACCGGTAATGTTTTTGTGAATCGCTTGTATATTGTGAATTGGAGTGATATTATTATATTGTTGGCAATTTCTTTGATTGTTGCCATTATAGTGCCGCTTGTATGTCAATTGCTTTTATTGAAAAAGCTTGCAAAAATTCAGCCAAGGGACGCAATGAATTAGATGAAAGTTAAAAGTAAAGGCGGTTTCAGAGTTTCTGCCACCCTTTTAAAAACCTACTAAATTAATTCGGGGACTGTCAAAATTAAATAATGGCAGTCCCTGCCTCGTACTTGTGGTGAAACATTATGAAATATTCATACATTAGATTCTTATCAAAAGCAAATATAAAAGGAAACAGAAAAAGCAATACAGTTATAGTGCTTATGTGTTTGCTTGTAATAGCCTGCACGGTTATATCTTGTTTTACGGCGGTAACAGGTAAGGCACTCAATGAATACAAAAATGACTACAGAGCGAGATCGCTGGAACTTGACCCGTGGCTTTTGCCGCTTACTGATGATGCTATTTCATCAATTGAAAGCGTTGAACACGTTTCCTCGGTGGATGATATTGCGGGGTTCAGAAGTGTATGTATGTTTAACATTTTAGATGTTGAAAATGAAAAGGGAAATCGGGATAAAATTGATGAAAAGATAAAAAATGAAGATGCTGCGGTTTACGTATGCGGATTAATTGGTGATGAAGAAAAAACCATAACAGCCGGCAAAAATTTAGATGATTCACCGATTTTCAGTTGTATAGTACCGAGCCTTTTTTATCCGTTTGAACCCGAAACCATTAACTACGAAGATCTCGATTATATTGACGGAACAACTTTGATTGGTAAAACAATTACGGTAAAAGGGTATAACGATAATGTAAGCGTTATATATAATTATAGGGAGGATGCGTATTCCGGCAATACTGATGAGATAATGCCGTCACCCGAGTATAAATTAAAAATTGTCGGAACCTATTACTGCACTCCTGCAAAATCGGGAAGTTTTGAGGATATATTAGTTTCAAGAGAAACTGATTTAAAAATGACAGAAATGGCATTGGAATCGGCGGGTGTTAATTTATCGTCCAAGGACAGCAAACTTGCAAACTGGTGGAACGATTCTTCGCTGCACAGTTATTATGTAGTGGCAGACGATTTTGATAATTTATCTTACATATTTAATGAAGTAAGCAAAATGGGGTACGCTATTGCAAACTCGCCTGAACAGTTAATAAATGACAGCACAGTTTTAATGGCAAATTTATTCGGTTCGGTTGGTGTGTTTTTAATTATTGCACTATTTATTTTGGCAATCATCACGTTGGTACAATCATCAGTTTCCTCCATTAATGAAAGAAAGAGTTACATAGGTTTGTTAAAAGCTATAGGTTATAAAAACAGGCAGGTGTTTGCCTGTATGTGCGGCGAACAGCTTTCACTGACATTGAAAGGCTTTTTAATCGGAGGCACTTTGTCGGCGGCACTTGTCGCTTTGACTAACTATATATTTATTCACGGAGCATATCAGACGCTTGTGTATATAATTGACTGGCGCTTATTCTTGTTCTTTATTTGTGTATCGCTGGTGGTAGCAATAATTATTCCGCTTATTTGTCAGGTGATTTTAATAAAGAAATTAACGGATATTCAGCCGATAAACGCTATGAATTAGACTGAGAGGCAAATATGAATACAATTGAATTGATAAATGTTTCAAAAATATATAACAATAAAGTTACCGCACTGGATAACGTTTCGTTAAAATTAAGCGAGGGAGAATTTATTGCAGTTATGGGACAGTCGGGAAGCGGCAAAAGCACGCTTTTACAGATTGCAGGCTTGCTTGATTCCTGCACTTCGGGTGAAGTTATAATCAACGGCGAAAACGTATCAAAGCTTGACAAAAACAAGCTTGCCGATGTAAGAATGAAATCCCTCGGCTTTGTATTTCAGGCTTTTCACCTTAATTCTCATCTCAAGGTTTACGAGAATATTATGGTGCCTATGCTGATAAACAATGAATTTAAAAATAAGGCGGAAATGAAGCAAAGGGCAGAGGAGCTTGTCGCAAAAGTAGGACTTTCACACCGTATTGACCACTACCCGTCTGAGCTTTCCGGCGGCGAACAGCAGAGGGTGGCAATTGCAAGAGCGCTTGCCAACAATCCTGATTTTATCCTTGCTGACGAACCTACGGGAAACCTTGACAGCAAAAATGAACTGATGATATTTGAGGAGCTTAAAAAGCTTGCAGATTCGGGCAAGGGTGTTCTTGTTGTGAGTCACAATGACGCTGTAATTGATTTTGCCGACAGAATATGCGTTATGAAAGACGGAGCTTTAGAGGAAAAGTAAGATGAAAAACAGAAATCTCAATATGCTTTTGAAATCTTCGGTATCGTCAAATAAGCTTTTATCTGCTCTATATTGTATTTTCATTGTTTTATCAACAGTTCTTGTGCTTATTTCTACAAGCATAGCGTTTCCGCTGAAAGTAAATATAGAAGAAAAAATCAATAACCATATTTCTAACAGAGAACTGGTAACCGAATTTAGTGCGAATACTGACGATAAGCTTATTAATCAAAGTATCAAAGAAATTAAAAATGTCGAACACGTTGAAACGGTATATAAAATGCCTGCACTGCTCAGGGTTTCGGAAACAAGCGGTGCTTTGCACGGTGACTATTCATTTGGTTTTATACATACGGGAAGTAAAGCCGTAATTACATCCGGCAGAGCGTTTGACGAAAGCGAAACAGGCGTTGCACTTGTTCCGCAG
>CANBJR010000045.1 GCA_947369085.1 uncultured Clostridia bacterium
AAGCAAAGTTCAAAAAAGCACTTTGTATATTGCTTTGTGTTCTGAACATTGTTTGTGTTGTTATGACAGGAATGTTTGAATATAATTCGTCAATGACCAATTTTCTAAACAGGTTTAAAAAAATAAATTCTTCGTCGGATATTTTCGTCTACTGCGACAATGCGTTTGGAATCATGTCATATTACTATCCCGAAAACAGACACATCTGCACCTATAGCAAGCCTTGGTTTGCGGCATTTGATAATGTAGAGTGTATAGATAAAAATGAACTCTCAGATAAAATTCAACCCGATGATACTGTTTGGTTTGTAAAGAATAAATTAACTCAAACCCCAAAATACATAGAAAGAGATTTTGAGTTAGAGTTGGCAGATTCATTTAAATGCGATTTCAATACCTTTGAAGTGTACTTGGTTAAAAAGTAATATGTATTATATAACAAACTTCACTCTTATCCCTGCCCCTGCTTTGCAGTTAATCGTCTGACAAAAAACATTACCACTCCGATTACGGAAAACACCGAGAATACAAACGCATATTTACCTATTAAAGAAACAAATTTCCCCGTACTTTCCGAAACTTTCTCTGCAAATAGCACAGCAATCCTCCTTACTTTTTTGCATACACCTAACGAAAGCGAAATGGTTTTGTCCTTGATTTTAAACAATAAATTTTTAATTTTCCTTATCATATACATCGCTCCTTTAGTACAGTATGTATTATTACATTAATACAATTATATTTTAACTGATTATATTAGTTATGTCAACAGCTTTTGCGCAAATTAAAGTAAAATAATTCTTTTATTTTCTTCGATAAAAAGACAAAATTGTTTACAAAAACAGTAAAATGCTTTATACTAAAATTACAAAAATGACAAATAATATTAGAGCGATTAATAATCGGAGGACACTGTTATGAAAAGAACTGCACTTTTGCTTTTTATTCTTGCTTTAGTTCCATTTGTTTTCTGCTCGTGCTTCTTTGACAAAGAGATTGAAAGCATTGAGTTGAGCGAAACCGAGGTTACTATGACTGTCGGAGATTCATTCAAAATTGAGGCAAAAACTCTTCCCGAGGACGCCAAAACCAAGGCTCTGGACTGGACAAGCTCCGACAATAAAATCGTCACCGTGTCTGACGGCACCTTAAAGGCAAAGAGCGCAGGCACAGCCGTTGTGACGGCGAAAACAGAAAACGGCATTAAGTCCTCCTGCAATGTCACAGTCGCTGACATAGAAGTTACATCAATTAATCTGTCGAGTACCGATGTTTCGGTGAAGGAAGGCAAGAAAATTCAGCTTATCGCCAAAACTCAACCGTCTGACGCACCGAGCGGAGTTCTTGAGTGGAGCTCAAGCGACGAAAAAGTGGCAATAGTGAACAGCGACGGTTTTGTTACCGGTGTAAAATCCGGTGTTGCAAGCATTACCTGCAAATCTGAAAACGGCAAAGAAGCCATATGCACCGTTACAGTAAAGACTGAGAAGGCAACCAACCCGACTGCTCCCAGCACTTCACCGACTCAAGACAGTACAAAGTCGTCATCCTCCGCAAGCAAAAAGGGCAAAATTACCACACAAAATTCATCGCCGAGCGAAATCGGAAACACTTACAAAAATGATTTTGTATTCTACGATTCCTCATACAGAAAACTTAACGACTACGAAGTTTCAAGGCTTTCTTCAGCAGAAATCCAACAGGCCATAAACGAAATCTACGCCCGATACGGACGTGTTTTCAAAGACGCACAGATCAGAACCTACTTCCATTCAACCAAATGGTACATAGAAAACCCGAGCTACAGTGATTCTAATGTAAATGATATTGAAAAAGCAAACCTTTCCTTGCTTGTAAAATACCGATAAAGCCTTGCTTGACTTTTTTTTGAAAAAGTGATAAACTAACTGAGAAATTTAATAAACGATACATAAACGACACAAGTAGTGCAATGCACATAAATCTGATTACGGTAAATATGTTTTATTTTCGGATTGGTGCAGGTGCATATTGTGTCGTTTTTTCGTTTACAAAAAAGGAGAGTAAATTTTATGCCAAGTAATCAGTTTCAGAGAACGGTTTTTGCCTTTCTCACAGTATTAGTCACAGTCCACGCCTTTGTTTTCTACAACCTCTATGTGGTCAACGGTGCAACTCTGATGGAGTTAAACGGTACTCAGGGCGTGCTTGAAGCAATTAACAAACAAGGCGACGTATATATGTTCGGCAGCTATATGCCGATATGGAGCGTTGTGCTTGTGGAGTTTATTTTTGCATTCAACCTTGAAGTTTTTATGGGCAGCCCCTGCTCTTTCAAGCTTGCCTCAAAGGTATTTAACCCCCGTGAAACCCACCCCGTAATTTTTGAAAGCGCAATCATTTGTGCCACAGTCGGACTTATGTGTCCTGCCATGAGTCTTATTGCAGCTTTCATCTATTATCCCTATTATGCAGGATTCAGCATAATCACACTGTTTGCAACGTGGTTCAAGCTTGTTTGCTTTAATCTGCCATTTGCATTTTTCGGTCAGATGTTCTTTATTCAGCCTCTTATACGCAAGGTATTCAAAACTATCTTTTGCAGAAACAAGGTTAATACTGAACCTTTGGCTGTTCAGGCAATTAAAGCTGAAAATTAAAATCAACTGATAAAACACTTATTTTCGACTGCGGAATTTGCTCACACATTAATTGCGGCAAATTCCGCAGTTTTTTCCTCTCATTGATTGACAAAAGCGCACTAAAATGAGATAATATATAAGTATATGTAAGCGTTTTGATTTTTGCTTACCACTTTGCAATGTATGAGGAGATATGTTTATGGCAAAGGAACTTGCTAAATCTTATAACCCCTCGGAATTCGAGGACAAAATTTATGATTTCTGGCTTAAGGGCAACTACTTCCACGCCGAAGTAGACAAAAACAAAAAGCCCTATACTATCGTTATGCCGCCGCCAAACATTACAGGTCAGCTGCACATCGGTCATGCTCTTGACGAAACCTTGCAGGACATCTTGATTCGTTGGAGAAGAATGCAGGGCTACAGCGCACTTTGGCTTCCAGGAACAGACCATGCGTCAATCGCAACAGAGGCTAAAATTGTTGAAGCTATGCGTAAGGAAGGCATCACAAAAGAGTCCCTCGGCAGAGAAAAGTTTCTTGAACGTGCCTGGGAATGGAAGAAGGAATACGGCGGCAGAATTACCAAACAGTTCAGAAAGCTCGGCGCAAGCTGCGACTGGGAACGTGAACGCTTTACAATGGACGAGGGCTGTTCAGAAGCTGTTAAAGAAGTTTTTGTAAAGCTTTATGAAAGCGGAAAAATATATCGCGGCAACAGAATGGTAAACTGGTGTCCTCATTGCTGTACATCAATTTCAGACGCTGAGGTTGAATACAAAGAGCAGAACGGTCATTTCTGGCATTTGCTTTATCAGGTTAAGGAAACAGGCGAATATCTTGAAATTGCAACAACTCGACCCGAAACAATGCTCGGCGACACCGCTGTTGCAATCAATAAGGATGATGAACGCTATAAGCACCTGCACGGCTGTCATGTAATTCTCCCTCTGCTCAACAAGAAAATTCCTGTTGTATGCGATGAACACGCAGATATGGAAAAAGGTACAGGTGTTGTTAAGATTACGCCTGCTCACGACCCTAACGACTTCGAGGTTGGTCAGCGCTGCAATCTTCCTATTGTCCGTTGCTTCACATATGACGGTCATATGACAGGTTTAAAAGATGTTGAAGAGTATAACGAGTTGAAAGCCAAGGGGCAGCTTGCCGAAAATGAGCCTGAAGTGCTTGACTGCGGAAAATACGCAGGAATGACAACTATGGAAGCAAGAAAGGCTATTCTTGCAGACCTTGAAGAAATCGGGGCACTCAAGGAAACCGAAGAGCTTACTCATGATGTAGGCACCTGCTATCGCTGTCACACAACGATTGAGCCTATGGTTTCAAAGCAGTGGTTTGTAAAGATGGCGCCGCTTGCAGAGCCTGCAATCAAGGCTGTTCGTGATGGCAAAACAAAATTTGTTCCCGAACGCTTTGAAAAAATTTATTTTAACTGGATGGAGAACATCAGAGATTGGTGTATTTCCCGTCAGCTTTGGTGGGGACACAGAATTCCTGCGTGGTACTGCGACGACTGCGGCGAGATTATCGTTGCAAAAGAAACTCCGTCAGTTTGCCCTAAGTGCGGTAAAAAACATTTGCATCAGGATGAGGACACTCTCGACACCTGGTTCAGCTCTGCTTTGTGGCCGTTCTCAACTCTCGGCTGGCCTGATAAAACTCCCGAGCTTGATTATTTCTACCCCACAGACACTCTTGTAACCGGCTATGACATTATCTTCTTCTGGGTTGCAAGAATGATTTTCTCTGCGCTTGAGCAGACGGGTGAAGCTCCGTTTAAGACCGTGTTTATTCACGGCATTGTCCGTGACGAAAACGGCATTAAAATGTCAAAATCACTCGGCAACGGCGTTGACCCGATTGAAGTAATCAAAAAGTACGGCGCAGACGCACTGAGATTTTTGCTTGTTACGGGTAACTCGCCGGGTAACGACATCAGATATTCCGAAAAAAGAATTGAAGCCTGCTCCAACTTTGCAAACAAACTTTGGAACGCTTCACGCTATGTTCATATGAACATTGACGATTATGACGTTTCCTCAAAACTTCCCGAAAACCTCACGACCGAGGACAAGTGGATTGTTTCAACACTCAATACGGTTGCAAAGGAAGTCAACGAAAATCTTGAAAAATTTGAGCTTGGCATCGCCGTTCAGAAGGTTTATGAGTTTATTTGGGACTGCTACTGCGACTGGTACATTGAGCTTGTAAAGGCAAGACTTTCAAGCGAGGGCGAGGACGCACAGAACGCAAGACAGGTACTGCTTTATGTACTTGACCAAATTCTCAGACTTCTCCACCCGTTTATGCCTTACATTACCGAGGAAATCTGGCAGACAATTCCTCACGACGGCGAAACGGTAATGCTTGCAAAGTATCCCGAATACAATGCAGAGCTTGACTACCCCGAGGCTGTTCTCGAAATGCAGAGAGTTATGGAGGCAATAAGAGCAATCCGTAACCGCCGTGCAGAGATGAACGTACCCCCGTCAAGAAAGGCAAAGGTTTACGTTGCAACAAAATTCCCACAAACCTTTAAGGACGGCACAGCGTTCATTCAAAAACTTGCTTCTGCAAGCGAGGTCGAGGTTGCCGACAGCTTTGAAATTGACGGCGCAGTTACAATCGTAACAGCAGACGCTAAAATTTACATTCCTATGGATGAGCTTGTTGACAAACAGGCAGAGCTTGCAAGACTTAACAAGGAGCTTGAGCAGGTTAAGAAACGTCTTGCACAGAGCGAAGGCAAGCTTAACAATCAGGGCTTTGTTTCAAAGGCACCCGAAGCAGTAATTGAAAAAGTTAAAGGACAGGCTGCAAAAGAAAGAGAGCAGATCGCCCTTATTGAAGCGGCTATCAATGCTTTGAAATAATAAAAAATATAAAAGCGGTACAGTCAATATGTTGACTGTACCGCTTTTTGCGTATATAATATTTTATTCTTCGTTATTATCCTGAAACTGGTCTGCCGTTATATTTGCAGTTGCACCGATTGACTCCTGAGGATAAACCTTTTCCTTTTCGTCAGGCAAATTCGATTCATTTGAAGACTTTTTATCGGGCCACTTTGTGTAAACAAGTTTGAGCAAAATAGGTGTTGCAAGCGATGAAACGATAATCAAAATGATTATGGGAGTAAAAAATTCCGGCGCCATAAGACCCGTATCAAGTCCCTTTTTGGCAACAATCAGTCCGACCTCTCCCCTGTTCATCATACCGATTCCGATTTTGAGCGAGTCGGTTGTATTGAACCTGCAAAGTCTTGCCGTTCCGCCGCAGCCGATTACCTTGGTAACAAGTGCAACGGCAACAAGCGCAATTGAGAACCAGAGCATAGACATATCAAAGCTTTCAAAGCTTGTCTGTAAACCGATACTTGCAAAGAAAACAGGTCCGAAAATCATATAGGAGCTTACGTCCATTTTTCTTTCAATGTAGTGTGAATCCTTGATGTTGCAGAGGATAATACCCGCAACGTATGCGCCCGTAATATCGGCAATTCCGAAGAATTCTTCTGCACAGTATGCGCAGGCAAAACAAAGAACAAGTCCGAAAATCGGAATTCTTCTTGAATGAGGCCAGCGTTTGTCAAGCCATTTGAACAGAAAATACAAAGCAAAGCCGAGCACAACTGCAAGTGCAAAGAAAATAACAATATTAATGCAAACATTCAACGGCTGAACCTCGGGATTTTTAAATCCGATTACAACCGTGAGCAGTACGATGCCGATAACGTCGTCAATAACCGCCGCAGAAAGGATTGTAGTAGCTACCTTGCCTTTAAGATGTCCCATTTCTTTAAGCGCCTGAACGGTGATGCTAACCGAGGTTGCAGCAAGAATTGTTCCCACAAAAATTGCCTCAAGCATCTGCGCACCCGGTTCGCCGAAGCCGAACGCAAGGTAAACTGCCGCACCGCCGAGAATTGACACAACAACACCTGCAAGCGCAATCATAAACGACACAAAACCTGTCTTGACAAGTTCTTTTAAATCCGTTCCCAAACCTGCCGCAAACATCAGCAGTACAACGCCGATTTCAGCCATACCGGCGGTAAAATTATCGTACTGAACAAAATTCAGCAGACAAGGGCCTACGATAAGTCCTGCAATAATCTCACCGACAACCTGAGGGCCTTTCAGCTTGCGCACAACAAGTCCGCAAAGCTTTGCCGCTACAAGAATAATGGCAAGATTTTTTAAAATGTCCAGCATATCCACAAATTACACCTCATTTATATATTAGATTTAAACCATTAATATTTTAGCACGAAACCGACAAAATTCAACTCAAAGAATTGTTGTTTGACAATTTCTATGTATTTACCAAAACGATTTGTTTTTAATAAAAAAATATATTTAGAAATAAAACAAAGCGGCTCAAAATACAATTTGAAAGAGAGTTTCTTCATCACAATGTGAGTGTAAAAATCGGCTTATACAGATAAAATAAGGACAAAAAAGCCAAAACACTCATAAAGCATTTCGGCTGACTTTAAAATCAATATTCTAAATTTTTCGGTTGGGTGTTTCTGTATTCGCAAAAGCAAAACTCAGTTCCGTTATATATTTGTTTTTCACCCTTAAAGGTCATTTCCCAGTTTTTACACAAATCAAGGTTGACAAAAAACTTATTTGCATTTCTTTCGTCATTCACCCGCGTTATATACGCCGCACTGCAATACGGCAAAAGCATCTTGTAAATCTGCTCGCCGCCTATGACAAACAGTTTGTCGCTGTCATATGATTTTATTTTTTCAAAAAGATTTTTTAAATCTTTGCAAACAATAAAGTCCTTTTCTGACAAGCTTGTGCTTAAAACAATATTTCTTCTGTTCGCAAGAGGCTTTCCGCCGGGCAGTGAAAGCAGGGTGTTTTTGCCCATAATCACCGTATTGCCTACAGTCTTTTCTTTAAAAAAGCTCATATCCTGAGGAATATGAAACAGCAGGCTGTTATCAAGTCCTATTCCCCAATTTCTGTCAACAGCCGCAATACAATTCATAATCACTCACCCTTATTTAACCGGTCAAGCAGTTCGGTAACGTTTATTTTTCTCACGGGATGAATCAAATACGGCTCTATCTGCGCAAGGGGCTGTAAAACAAAAGCTCTCTTGTGCATTTCGGGGTGCGGAATCTTTAAATCATCGGTAAAAAGCACCTCGCTGTCATACATCAGTATGTCAACATCAAGCGTTCTTTCACCCCAGCGCCTTGTTCTTACCCTGCCGCAAAGCATTTCGGTATCGTTGCAAAATTTCAGCAGTTCACGAGGCGTCAGAACTGTTCGAACTTTTATTGCGCCGTTCAAAAAATCGGGCTGGTCTTTCACGCCGTAAGGCTCGGTTTCAATATAATCAGACTTGCAAATACCCATAATATACGGATTTTTCTCAAGCTCGCTCCAAACGGTATCGAGGTTTTTCTCACGGTCACCCAAATTTGAGCCTGTTGCAAGGTAGCAGGTGTGCCACCCTCTTTTGACTGTCAGCAACACATCGTCAAATCCTGTTGGAATAGGTGCATGTGGCTTGTGAATTGTCAGAACAAGCTCTTTGACTAAAGAATATTTTAAAAGAATATCTTTTGCAAGATTGTCTGCAAGGGTTTCAAGTAAATCATATCTGTTCTCTCTGCAGAATGAGGTTATTTCACATGCAACATCTGCGTAATTAACCGTTTTGCTCAAGTCATCATTGCAAAGGCAAATATCCAGATACAGCTCACAGTCAACACTGAAAGACTGACCAAGCTCCTTTTCACTTTGTAAAACGCCGTGATAACCGAAAAACTCAATTCCCTTCAAAGTTATTTTATCCATTTTCTTTCCTCCAAAACGGATTTTGTCATTCTTATTGCGTCGTAATTTTCGGAAATATCGTGAACACGAACAAATGAAGCACCCTTCATTACTCCGATTACTGTAGTAGCCACAGTACCGATTAAACGTTCATTAATCTTTCTGTCAAGCGTAAGACCGATTACCGATTTTCTCGATGTTGCAACCATTACGGGATAACCCAAAGCACAAAGCTCGTCGGTGCGGTTGATTACCTGAAGATTCTGCTCACAGCTTTTTGCAAAGCCTACTCCGCCGTCCAGTATTATATTTTCCTTTTTTATTCCTGCTTTTTCGGCAATATCAAGACTTTCCTTTACGTCAGCCATAAAGTCCTCGAAAAAATTAATATACTCGCTGTTCTTCCTGTTGTGCATAAGGCAGTAAGGCAGGTTTGATTTTGCCGCAGCCTGAGCCATTTCAGAGTCATACTTTAGTCCCCATATGTCGTTAATCAAGTCGATTTGTCCCAAATTTGCCTTGACAACTTTGCTTTTATAGCTATCCAATGACACAGGAACGTCAAAACGTTCACGAATTGCAGACAGAATCGGAGAAACACGCTCAATCTCCTCCTCATCAGAAATCTTTATATGACCCGGTCTTGTCGATTCACCGCCCACATCAATAATATCTGCGCCCTGTGCAATCATTTCCTCGGCATGATACAATGCCTTATCAAGGCTGTTAAAATTTCCGCCGTCGGAAAATGAGTCGGGAGTTACATTTAAAATCCCCATAATATACACATTATTTTTTACGTCAAATTCTTTGCCCCTGATTATCATACAGTTACACCCTTATTCTTTTTATTTTCGCTCCAGTTACATTTTTCATAAGCCTTGCAGGCAAAGCAATTACGGCTTAGTCTGTCGGCAGTTCTCAGCAAAAAACAAAGCTTGTTTGATTTTTCTTTGTCGTTATGATGCTTAACCGCATAAATAATTTCGTCAGTTTCCGCTTGTTCAAAACCGCAGTCCATTAAAATTTGCCCTGCGATTATTGCACTTTCCGATGCATGGTCGGTATTCAGGCGATATGCTCTTGCCCTGCCAATATCGTGAAGCAATGCAGCAGCGTAGATTATTTCTTTGTCAATGTCAAGGTTTTCTTCAAGGGCGTTTATAAGCATTATTCTTGCCGTACTTAACAGATGTTCAATACCGTGACCGCAAAAAACACGTTCTTTTTCAGTCTCATCTATCTCCTGCATACAACTGCAAAAAAGGCTGTTTTTTATAATTTTATTTACACGAATCAAAGCTTTATTAACTCCTGTATGTTTTTCTGCATCTGAAAATTATCCTTAAAATCTCCTCTTGACGCCATTGTAACCGTTTTACTGCCGATTTTCTTAATCCCCCTCATTGTCATACAGGTATGCTCAGCTTCGACAATCACAAACACACCCTTAGGAGACAGCACGTCATTAATTGCGTCTGCAATCTGATTAGTCATCTG
>CANBJR010000046.1 GCA_947369085.1 uncultured Clostridia bacterium
AAATACCCTCAAAATCGTAGATCACTTTAATATTTTTCTTAAGTTGACGACATTGGCCTAACAGGGGAATTTCCCAGACGTCCCATTCACAAAAAATTGCATTGCAATTTTGCACGGACACGGCGCGCCGTGTCCCTACGTAAACATTGATGTAAAATTCAAATGTCTTTGTTATTCATCTTGGCGAACACAGTTCGCCGCTACAGTATTTTAACATTGTAATTGTTATTTGTTAATTGATAATTGTAAATTGTCCAACCCTTAGGACGTTTAAAAAGCGTTTAAAAAGCGGCAAAGCCGAAGCTCTGCCGCCGTTGTAATGCTAAAATCAGTTTGTGATTGTCTGCTCTGTTTCCTTGTCGAAGATGTGAATCTTGCTGAGGTCAAAAGCAACCTTAATGTTGTCGCCGGGCTGTGCTGTTGATGTAGGCTCAACACGAGCTGTAACAGGCACACCGCCGATGTTAACATAAAGATAAATCTCTGCACCCATAAGCTCAGTAACGTCAACGTTAGCATCGAGGTAGCAATCTGACTTTGCAAGGAAGTCAGGCTCATCGTGAACGTGCTCAGGACGAATACCGAATACAACTTCTTTGCCAACATAAGCATCAAGGTTTCCGCCCTTTGCCTTTTCAGCAGGAACAGGAATCTTGTACTTGTCAAAGTTAAGAATATAGTTTGCACCATCCTTAGCAAGAGTAGCATTGATGAAGTTCATCTGCGGTGAACCGATAAATCCTGCAACGAACATATTGCAAGGCATATCATAGAGGTGCTGAGGAGTATCAACCTGCTGAATAAAGCCGTCCTTCATAACAACAATTCTTGTACCCATTGTCATAGCCTCTGTCTGGTCGTGGGTTACGTAGATAAATGTTGTGCCAAGGCGCTGATAGAGCTTTGAAATCTCTGTACGCATCTGAGCACGAAGCTTAGCGTCAAGGTTTGAAAGCGGTTCGTCAAGAAGGAATACCTTAGGATTACGTACAATAGCACGTCCGAGGGCAACACGCTGTCTTTGACCACCTGAAAGAGCCTTAGGCTTTCTGTCAAGGTACTGTTCAATACCGAGAATACGAGCTGCTTCTTCAACTCTGCGCTTAATTTCTTCCTTTGGTGTTTTTCTTAACTTAAGACCAAATGCCATGTTATCGTAAACGGTCATATGAGGATAAAGAGCATAGTTCTGGAAAACCATTGCAATATCTCTGTCCTTAGGAGCTACGTCGTTTGCGAGCATATCGCCGATGTAAAGCTCACCCTTTGAAATATCTTCAAGACCGGCAATCATTCTTAAAGTAGTTGATTTACCGCAACCTGAAGGACCAACGAGAATGATAAATTCCTTGTCAGCAATCTCAAGGTTGAAGTCTGTAACAGCAGTTACACCGCCGTCGTAAATTTTGTAGACATGTTTTAATGATACATTTGCCATTTAATAAACCTCCAATAATCCAGAAAGTAATAATACTTCATTACAATTAATAATATACCACTTTGAGCAATTTTTTACTATACCGATTTTAACTAAATATTCATTCGATATTTTATTTAAAAATGACACAGGATAAAAAACGACTAACGTTTTTAGTGTATATTGCCGATAAAAATCAACCCTTTATCTAATTTCGTCAACAATTTGCAACAACCTATGGGCAATTTGCTATCCAAATATAAATTTCCGATTGATATTCGTTGAAGGTGCACAACATTTATTCCACAACACAAAAACATTTTTTTAACCTGATGGAACTTACCCTCACAAATTGTCACGATTCCTGTTTTATTATCGGAATCGGGCATTATTTCAAGCTTTGCAGGCATACATTTTGTACCATCGGCAAAAACAATTCCATTTTCAAAAGCTTTAATTGTGTCACCGTTTATCTCTTTGTCAAGCTTTGCAATATATTTTTTGTCAACATGATTTTTAGGTGACAGCATTTTATGTGCAAAATCTCCGTCGTCTGTTATTATAAGCAGTCCCTCAGTGTCCTTGTCCAGCCTGCCGGCGGGAAAAAGTCCTTTTCTTTTGTACTCTTCGGGCAGAATGTCAATTACCGTTTTGTCATGATTGTCAGTTGTTGCAGAAACAACTCCGGCAGGCTTATTGAGCATTATGTAAATATTTTTGCTGTAGTTTAAAGCCTGTCCCTTAACGGTGATTAAGCTGTTTTCGGCGTCCGTCTTAAAATCAGCTTTTTTTATTATTACACCGTTTACGCAAACTTCTCCCCTTTTTATCAGCTCTCGCACCTCTTTGCGGCTTCCTGTTCCCTGTGAAACGAGTATTTTGTCAAGTCTTTCCATATCAAATAAGCGGCAGATTTTTACTGCCGTACTCTCCGTTTGTAAGATGTCCGCCGATTACCTTTCCTTTATATATAAGAAGCACGGCGTATTTTGTTTTGCTGTTTTCAAGCTCATATGTAACCTTTTGCGCTGATTTGCCCTTGAATTTTTTAAGGTTAAGTCCGATTTCTTTTTGAATTTCGTTATATTCAACATATGTTTCGTTGAACTCTGACGGAATAATAACTTCACTGCTGTCACTTATTTTTACCGCAGACAAGCCAAACTGCTCAAGAAAAGCACACTGCTCATCGTCTTTACTGCATTTAAGTGAGTAGTGTCCGAGCTCGTCGCAGGTTGCTGTATCAGGCAGGCTGTTCTGCACTGAAATCATACATATTATACATACTATTGCAACAGCAACAGACACAACAGCAAAAATCGCAAAAAACTTTTTGGAACCGGCAACTCTAAAATTAAAAACAAACAATGCAATACCTCCGAACACACTTATAATATAATAAGTATGCCGAAGTACTTGCTTTAATGATAAATATCAGCCGATTAAAAGCGGCAAAAGCTCATTCGGAGTTTTTACAAACAGCTTTGCGCCCTCGTCTTTCATAGCCTGAGTACTGCCATATCCGTACTTAACTCCTATGAAATCAACTCCGCACTGTCTTGCGCCTCTTGCATCAAAATAAGTGTCGCCTATCATTACTGTATTCCCTTTTTCCGAATCAAAATCTCCTCCGAGTGACTTTACGGCATAAGGAATCAAATCTTTTTTGTCCTTGCGGCTGCCGTCAAGCGTTGAACCGCAAATTGCATCAAAGCAATCAAAAACACCCAGAATTCCAACAATTTCCTCAGCAAACTTTTCGTACTTCGAGGAACACACTGCAATCTTTGCGCCATTCTCTTTAAGCTTAGTCAAAACACATTTTATGCCGTTATAAAGATTATTGATATATTTTCCTTTTTCATCGTAGAAGCGTCGGTAAAGCTCAACACCTTCCTGACAATCCTCCTCTGAAAAACGGCATACATTTCGGAATGTATCAATAAGCGGAGGTCCTATATATAATGTATAATCATCAAGATTGGGAAGCGACTTGCCAAGCGCTGTAATTGCGTGTTCAAGCGATTTACGTATTCCCCCTGCGCTCTCGCTTATTGTTCCGTCAAGATCAAAAAGAACATATTTATACTTAATCATCGAATTTACCGTCCGCCTTTGCTTGAAATTTATCCGCCTTTACGCTGACTCTTGTATGAGTTCCCTTAGCAATCAATCCTTTTTTATCATATGCTTCAATGTCAAAATAAAACATTCTTCCCTCAACTTTTGTAAGAATTGCTTTTGCTGTAACGTCTGCTGCAACAGGAGTAGGGCTTGTATGCTCAATTGAAATCATAGTTCCGACTGTTGTAAGCTCATCGTTACCAAGCTCATTTTGAGCAAGCTCTGCGGCAGCATTTTCCATTAGAGCAACAACCGCCGGAGTTGCAAGTACCATAAGGCTTCCGCTGCCCATTGCGCAGGCGAGATTTTCTTCTTCAACCTTAATTGTCTTTGAAATTGTTTTTCCTTCCATAATATCGCCTTTCCTGCTGTTCTAAAAAAGTAATGAAAAAACACTTTTTGAATACAACAGCGTATATTTCACCGTCGGATAATCATATATTACCGATCAAAAATATTACCATGTTACTGTTGTTTAATGTAAAAAATTGTGATATAATTATCTCTACCTTATATTAGTATATAATACAATATTAATATAAAATAGGCAAGCGAATAAATAAAAATATTTTGAGGAGAGTTTATAATGAAATTAGGTATCGTAGGTCTGCCAAACGTAGGTAAAAGCACACTTTTTAACGCAATTACAAACGCAGGAGCACAGAGCGCTAACTATCCGTTCTGCACAATTGAGCCTAACGTTGGCGTTGTTGCAGTTCCCGACAAGCGTCTTGATGTACTCGCTGAAATGTACGACCCCGACAAATATACTCCTGCTTCAATCGAATTTGTAGACATTGCAGGTCTTGTAAAGGGTGCTTCAAGGGGAGAGGGTCTTGGCAACAAATTTCTTTCAAATATTCGTGAGTGCGACGCTATCGTTCACGTTGTCCGCTGCTTTGAAAACGACGATATTATCCACGTTGAGGGCAGTATTGACCCTGCAAGAGATATAGAAACAATCAATCTTGAGCTGATTCTATCTGACGTTGAAATGATGGAACGCAGAATTGACAAAACGAAAAAAATGCTAAAGGGCGACAAAAAATATCAAAAAGACGTTGACTTTTTTGAAAGAGTTTTAGCCGTTCTCGAACAGGGCAAACCCGCAAGAAGCGTTGAGTGTGACGATGATGAAAAGGCTTTGTTATCAGACGTTGCACTGCTTACAAACAAACCCGTTATCTATGCGGCTAATATGAGCGACGAAGATTTTACAAACGGAATTGACAGCAATACAGGCTACAAGGATGTTCAAAAAATTGCCGCTGAAGAACACGCCGGTGTTCTGCCGATTTGCGCTCAGATTGAAGAAGAAATAGTTGAAATGGACAAGGAAGAAAAACAAATGTTCCTTGCCGATATGGGGCTTGAAGAAAGCGGTCTTGACAGACTGATTAAAGAGTGCTATGCACTTCTCGGACTTATCTCCTATCTCACCGCAGGCAAGCAGGAAGTCAGAGCGTGGACAATCAAAAACGGCACAAAAGCACCTCAGGCAGCAGGAAAAATCCACTCCGACTTTGAGAGAGGATTTATCAGAGCCGAGGTTATCGCCTATGACGATTTGATTGCGTGCGGAAGTATGACTGCCGCAAAGGAAAAAGGTCTTGTACGCAGTGAGGGCAAGGAATACGTTATGAAAGACGGCGACGTTGTACTGTTTAGATTTAATGTGTAATAGCTCGGCGCTGTCAATAAGAATAATATATGCGACAAGGGCAGAGCCAGAATCGGCTCTACCCTTATTTGTTTGCCATTTTAATAATTTATTCATTAACAGCGTGTTTGACATTATTGTTATTTTGTTGTGAACTTGCATTGCTTTTAACGAAATACATAAAAAGATAAACATACATTGACAACTGATAAAATCATTAATGTTTTCAGCATCAATTTCAAAAGCACTACACAAAATGCAACACAAAAATAAAAAACGCCGATACAATCAGCGTTGTGGAACAAATCTCTTATTTTAATACAAATGCACCCAAACGCAGCTTGGGTGCATTTTGAATAGTTTGGTTTCAAATATTATATTTTGTATTTTTCTAATGCTTTTTCAAAATCTTCAGTGTTATCACCGTATATTACGACTTGCAAGGGATTACTTAAGTTAAGACTGTAAATTCCTAACAGTGATTTTGCATCTACTGTATATCGGTCTGAAACTAAATCCACATCAAACTCACATTTTGAGGTCAATTCAACAAATTCTCTCACTTGATTTATTTCTGTTAATCTGATTGATATAACTTTCATAGATTATCTCCCGTTTTCTTGAATTTTTTTAATTTCACCTAATGTTGGCAATGCCGGAATAGCACCCCTTTGAGTTGTTGTCAAACTACCAGCAGCATTTGCAAAATTAATGTTTTCAGCAAGGTTCATATTACTGATTTCGCATAGATTAAAATCTTTAATTTGCCAAAGCATTGCCCCAACAAAAGCATCACCGGCACCTGTTGTATCAACCGCATTTACATTGTAAGTAGGGAAAATGCCGAAGTGTTTTTTATTGCGAAAACAAGCACCTTTTTCGCCTAATGAAACCAATACCAAAGAAGGCCCCATATTCAAAAGTTTTTCTGAACCTAATTCTAAATTTGTTTCATTGGTTATCAAATACATTTCTTCCTCTGATACTTTTAAAATATCAGAAAAAGCAATTGCTTTAGTAATTGTTTTTATTGACTCAGCATTGTCTTTCCACAAAAGCGGTCGATAATTTGGATCAAAGCTTATGATTTTTCCATGCTCTTTTGCATAGGCTACCGAATCAAATGTTGCCTTTCTACACGGTTCATCTGTCAGCGACACAGAACCGAAATGAAAAATTTTGCAATCATTAATCAATTCCCTTTTCACTTCATTTGTATTCAGCATCATATCTGCACCGGGGTTTCGATAAAAAGAAAACGAACGATCACCTGATTTATCTAATTGAACAAAAGCAAGTGTTGTAGGAACTTCACTATCAGTAACAAGACCGGAAGTATCAATGTTATGACTGTTCAATGTATCTTTTAAATAAGCACCAAAAGCATCATTGCCGATTTTTCCGATAAATGCCGATGTGCCGCCTAATTTGCTGTTCATTGCCAAAACATTCGCAGGTGCGCCTCCCGGATTTCGTGCAAACAAAGCAATACCCTGTTCATTTGTTCCGTTAGGCGTAAAATCAATGAGGATTTCACCCAAGCTTACAATATCAATCATTATTTTGCCTCTCTTTTGAATTTAACTCAGTTATGATTTTATTATATGATTTTTTATTTATTTGATAGAAAAACAGTACAACAGCTGTAATTATCCACAATACGCCGGGGATTGTTGAAAATGCGTGATGCATAGTAGCCTGAACCGTGTTGTTCTGCACGCTGTTTGCAACAAATCCAAAACCGCCGAGAGTTGCAGATAACAGAGCAGTTCCGATTGCCATACCAACCTTATTTCCCAAAGATACAAACGCATACTGAAAGCCGTCATTGCGAATACCTGTTTTCCACTCGCCATATTCTACACAATCGGGAACAATAGCATAAATAGCTGTATTAAATCCGCAGAAGAAAAATTGTGATAAAGCTGATAAAGTATAGAAACCGATGGGGGAGTTTGTTGCACTAAAGAAATACAAAGCAATCATAGATATACCTGTACCGGCAGCAAAAGCAGCCGCTGTTCTACCTTTGTTGCCGATTATACGGAAAACAATCGGAAATGCACCTGCACCCAAAATAGATGGAACGATTAATATCAGTGAATACACAGTAAACAAGCTTTCGTTTCCCTCAACATATTTAAAATAGTATAAAAGGTCAGCGTTTCTTCCATATAATGTAATTCCAAATAAAACCTGTCCTGCTAATGCAATAAGATAAGGTTTGTTTTGAAGCGCAGCTTTCAACTGAGTTTTTATCGGAATTTTCTTTTTCACAGGTGGCTGTACTACTTCTTTTGTTTTTGAAAAGCAGAACCAGTGGCAAGCTACGAAAATACTACCGTATAAAATAGTAACCAAAAGGTAACCTCTTGCCTGATTTTCGCCTCCAAAAGCCGAAATTAAGGGCAGTGTTACCATATTAATTACATTTATAGCTATCATAGCACAAACAGAGCGAAATGTATTAATCTTTGCGCGTTCTTCAATGTTTTGTGTTAATGTACCGCATAATGTTCCATACGGAATGTTTACACAGGTATATCCCACAACGAGAATACAGTATGTAATATACATATATATTGTTTTTGAACTGTCATCCCAATTTGGATGAGCCCAAAATGTAAGAACCAATACTATGGCGGTCAATGGTGCCCCAATCAACAGCCATGGACGATATCTGCCCCATCTGGTTTTAGTTCTGTCACTCAGAGAGCCGATTATAGGGTCGTTAATTGCATCCCAGAATCGTGATATCAGCATTAACAACGAAACTGCTGCCATTGGTATTCCACAAACATCTGTATAGAAAATCATAAGAAAATTGCCAACGAACATCCAACTGAAATTACAGCCGATATCTCCAAAGCCGTAAGCGAGTTTGCTGATAAATGGGATTTTAATATTTGTTTGTTTTTTGTTATCCATATTAACACCCTTTTCAGATTTTAATAACAGCTTTCACAATGTTTGCTTTGTCTTCGATACTTTTATCCATAGCATTTTGAATATCATCAAAATCAAAAATATCTGTAACAATTCCCTTTAAATTGACTTTGCCCGAGGCAACAGCGTCAATTGCCATAGGATAAATATTGCGATAACGAAATACTGTTTTAAAGGTTAATTCTTTATCAAGAACAAGACTCATCGGCAAGTTCATTTCGCCTGTTTTGGAGTAACCTACAAGCACAATGTTACTGCCTTTCTTAGTCATATGGATACATTGACGGGTTGTAAATTCTGTTCCGGCTGTTTCAATTGCAAGGTCGCAACCTGCTCCATTTGTCAACTTCATAATAGCTTCAACAGCATCCTCTTCTTTGCCATTGATTACACCGTCAGCACCTAATTCCATTGCCTTGTCTAATCTTTTTTGCATAATATCAACTACATACACTCTGCTTACACCCTCTGCCTTTAATGCCATCATAGATACAAGTCCTATGCAACCGGCACCCATAACTACAGCAGTTTGTCCTGCATGAGCATCACCTTGATTTGCAGCATGAAAACCTACTGCAAGAGGCTCAATCAATGCACCTTCCATTGTTGAAACATTGTCAGGGAGTTTAAAGCATAAATCAGCTTCGTGTGCAACATATTCCTGAAAAACACCGTCAACGGGAGGTGTTGCAAAGAAAACCACATCAGGGCAAAGATTATATCGTCCTGTTTTACAAAACTCGCAGTGCCCGCAGGTTTTTCCGGGTTCTAATGCTACACGATCACCGACTTTCAAGTGTTTTACATCGGAACCGACCTCAACAACAACACCACCCGGTTCATGTCCCAAAACGAACGGCGGTTTTACAATATAATCGCCAATCGCACCGGTTTCGTAGTAATGCATATCACTACCGCAGATACCAACGTACTCAAGCTTTACCAAAACCTCATTTGATGCCGGAACAGGAATGGGACGCTGAGTATATCCCATCTTTTTAATATCCGTCATAACAGCTACTTTCATATTGTCTTTCATAATTATGCCTCCTGTATTAACACTTTTATAAAGTGTTTTATTAAGTATCTATATTAAACCACAAAAAATTGTCAAAGTCAATACAAACACAAAATTTCATCACAATTACTAAATATGAGATGTCAAAATTGTGCAAAAAAGCAGTGATTCCAATATTTTTAGGAATCACTGCTTTCTGCTTTATATTTGCTGTAAAAACAACTCAATTTGCATAAGTGCTGCACCTAAAGCTGATGCTTCTAATTTAAAAGTGCAATATTTCAAATAACTTGCATCTTGCTCAAAAGTATTTCTATTTGCAAGAATATCTCTCAGCGGAGCGCCAAACTCCTCTAAAAAAGCACCCACATATCCACCGGCAATTATATCACAATCAAAAGACATTCTCAAATTATTGATTGCTATTGCCAAATAATCAAGATATTCTCTCCACACTTTTACGGATAAATCATCATCGTCCCTAAGATTTTCAAAGAACATTGCAAGATTTCCGTTGGCTTTTTCAGAAAGAATTTTTGCCGAAACATACGAATCAAGACAACCCTTTTTTCCGCAGTAACACTGTCGTCCGTCAGGAACTAATGTATTATGACCAAACTCTCCTGCTCTAAGATTATTACCTGAAAACAAATTT
>CANBJR010000047.1 GCA_947369085.1 uncultured Clostridia bacterium
TCAAACTTCTCTTCCTTTTGCAACCCCTTTTTCTTCCTTTTTTGGCTTTTTTCTTGAAATTATTTAAAGTCGCTCTTTATATCAGAAAGTTTTTTACATAAAGTACTTACCGGAATACACAAAAACGCCCACAGCATACTGTAAAACGGACAAATCTGTCCTTTAACATTAAAACGGCATTTTGAATAATCCCAAACATTGAGTTTATATTTTAAATTAACTACACATCCGCAGCAAAATTCGAGCGTGGTTATTATTGCACTGCCGAATATACATTTTGCAGGCATTTTCATTTTTTTGTGCTTTCCGTAGAATTTAAACAGTGATACAAAGCATGCTCCGCCAGTCAGCGCCATTGACCAATGTGTTTTTCCGCGCCAGAGAATTTCAAGCAACGCATACCCTACACCGCCTATTGAAAATAAAACGCAATTGTCTCTAATGTTTTTCAACATAAATCACCGTCTTTAGTTTTGGCTAAAGACGGTGGATTATTCAAATAAATTAAATTAAATAATTCTGATTTTTTCTAATAATTCATTTAATTCTTTAAGAGAATATAAGCAATTAAGTGCGCTAAGCATTGCATTTGTCGTGAGATATGCAGGCAAATTGAGGTGCTTTAAAAGCTTTTTTCTGTTTTTATCGGCATTTTCGGCGCCTGTTAATCCGAGGAAAAATAAATCGGATTTTTTGATTTCGTTTTCCTTTTTATTACTTTCGCCGATAATTGTTGCTCCGCTTTTACGAATGGCATTGATTATAACCTCATCGCTGACTCCCTCTACTCCGAGAAGCCCTTCCTTGCCTTTTTGTGATTTACGTTTTTCCTTGCCCTCAATCTGCGGAATGTAGCAATGCATTATCTTTGTTTTATCTACTACACCCTTTAAGAAATTACGTATTACAAAGCCTGCCGAGTCACTGTCGGTAAGTACGAGGATTCCTCTTGAGTTGGCAATCTGACGAATAAGGTTCTGCTTTTCCTTATCAGAAAACACACGAAAGCCGTTAGTTTCGATTATAGGCGCGTCAATTAACGAGGAAAGCTTGATTTTGTCGTATCTCCCCTCGACAATTACCGCCTCTTTAATTTTCAGCAATTATATCCTGCCCTCCTTCGAAACAAGCAACAACTGAGCTATTAGTTGTTCCATACAGAGCCTTTCGTTGACCGAAGAGCTTTTAAATTTTTCGTCTGCATCAATAATCAGATTGAGGCTTTTGCGCAAGGCATCGGTCGAAACCCTTGCAGTAGCCTCACGTGCTTTTTTCAGAGTGAACGCTCTGTTTTTGTACTCGAAATCCTTTGCAACATCATCTTTGAGCACACCGCACTCGTCGGCAACTCTGATTCTGTATGCGTCAACATACGAAGCCGACAGCACGTACAACATTACAACAGGTTCTTCGCGCTGATAAAAAAGCTGATCAAGCGTATTAAAGGCCTTGTCGCCGTTTCCGTTTAACACAGCGTCGGACAATGCGAATATTTTTGTTTCAAGATTTTGTGTCGCGAGCTTTTCAATATCCTGCGCTGTGACCTCCTCGCCTTGTGCATAGGCACAAATTTTTGCAATCTCGTTTTTAAGCAGATTAAGATCGTCACCGCAATAAGAAATAAGCTTTGAGGCGTTTAGATGTGAAATCATCTTGCCGTTTTCATTCGCCCACTTTGCAATATAGCGTTCAAGCATCGACTGATTAAGCTTGTTAAATTCACAAACCGAGCCGTTTTTTTCTACCCTTTTTACAAACGACTTGAAAGCGGCACTATTCTTTGTCGGAACATAGGTCGGCATTGAAATTATCAGCACTGTTGTATCAACTGTTTTGTCGGTAATTTCCTTAAAACGGGCAAGTGAATCGGCATCCATATTATCAAAAAATATATCTGAAACAAAAACGCAGTTGTACTCGCTCATAAACGGTACAATCTGAAGTGACGCCGCAAAATCGTCGAGATTTATATCTCCGCTGAATCTATGAAAATTGAAATCAGACGGATTTTTGTCTGTCACGGCATTAACAAGCTGTTCGGAATAACGGCGCACAAACATCTGCTCTGTGCCGTAGATTACGTAAATAGGCGAGAACTGTCTTGACTTTATTTGTTTTTTGAGTTCAGATTCACTTATCTTTGACATCATAGCCTCCGCTGAATACAAACTTCACAGTGCCGTCGGAAGTTGTACAAATATTACCATTTATTTCTTTTACAGAACTATATCTGTTTTCAAGCAATTCTTTTTCTCCCGAAAAAACCACATTTTTGCAGGTAATCAGGTCTCTGTTTTTTATATTTGAATCGATAAGAAGATAATCGCATACCCTATACTTTTCCGGGAGCTTTGAAATATCCGATTTACTGGGGACAAACAAAACCGTACTGCCGTTTATGTTTAAGTATTGATATGTAACCGTTTCAATGTTTATTACATTCAGGGTGGCCAGTGAGTTAAGTTTTATTGTAAAGCAACAGTCACCGCTGAATGTGTTAATTTCACCGCTGTAATTATCAATCAATTTTTTGTCTGTATTATTATCATATACTAAAATATTTGATACGTCAAATTCAGACACTAATTGCGGAAGATATTTTGAATATTTTAATTTTGTGTTTGGAATTACAATGCTGTCAATTGATGAAAAGTTCCCCGAAATATCTTCAATTATCTGATATATACTGCTGTTTGTACCTCCGCAGGAGATAAACGAAATGTTACTGCCGCACTCAACCGAAGCTGTAACTCCGCTGCCGACATTGTAAATTTTGAGTATTGCCGAATTGCTGCCGATTATAGCATAAATCGCCCAACCGACTGTCAAAACTATTGTCGACGCTGTAACTGCGCAGCGCACATAAAAGCCATTTGTCTTTATCGCATAACCGATTACAACAAGCAATGCAGTAAAGATTAGCCAGACGTAAAAATACGGCTTATCAGAGTTCACACAGGAATATGGAATAGATGAAAAAAGCGAAATTATTTTTAAAAGTAATTTTCCGAAAATATCCGCTGCGAATGCAAAAGGGTAAGCTAAAAACGAAATTATCGGACATAGATACAAAAGTGCTGAAAACATTGCGCAAATCAGAACAACACTCACAATAGGTTCGGCAAACAACGATGTTAAAACAACAAAGGGTGTAATCCTGTGGAAAGCTACAGTAGTAACCGGAATTATCCAGAGTGACGCAGAAATCGAAACCGAAATAAGATTTATTACCGGTCTGATTAATTTACGTATTCTTTTAGATTTTAATTTTCGTACAAAATTAAATTCAATTTTGCTTGACCAAAGTATTATTCCTGCCGTTGCCGAAAATGACAACAACATTCCTATATCGCCGACAGAAAACGGATTAAATACAGTAAGCACAATTGCCGATGCACCGAGCGAATTCAGACCATCTGTTCGTCTGAAAACAGTTTTAGAGCAATATGTAAGAATTAGCATAATTCCCGAACGCACAACTGACGGAGTAAAGCCCGTTACCGCCATAAAGCCAAGTACTGTTGCTAAAACAACAACAGCACAAGCATACCTGTTTTTTATTATTCTCTTAATAAAAAACAAAATGAATCCTACGATTATAGACAAGTGCATACCCGAAACTACAATCAAAAAGCTTGTTCCTGTTTTTGAAAAATCATCTTTAACATCTCGTGAAAGCGCCTGTTTATCGCCAAGCAAAACCGCCTTGCAAAGCGAAGCGGTGCTTTCGGGCAAAAGTGCGTCAAGCGAGCTTTTCATTGATTTTCTGATGCTGACGGCAATTCTGTATAACGAAAACTGCTTTTCTCCCGTTGATTTAAAACTGTCGCTTTCTTCATTATAAAATGCAGTAAGATAGATTCCCTTGCTTAGGTTGTAGCCTTCATCAGTTCTATCGGCAGAAAAATTTGCTGATATTCGGTCAAAATCATCCGACTGCAAGTCAATTGTTGAAACCAGCCTGATTTTCACGTTTTCATTGTAGCCGTTGATTTTATCGGCAGAGATTATATAAGTATAACTGTTTTCGTTTTTCTGAACTTCATCGCATATATATCCCTCAACGCTTAATTCTTTATTTGAATAATTATCAGCAATCGGCTGATAAATATTATTGGAATACATAACAATTGCAATACAGGCTGCAAAAGCAGTAACTCCCACAGTTATTAATAAATCCGTAATTGATTTTTTGATTCTGATTTTATTTTTAATTACTTTAAAGAATATTCCAATGAATGCAGACAGTGAAGACAAAATAATTATTATATTAGAAAATGTGCCGTTTGCAAAATAAAAAACGACCGCAAGCACGGAAAGATAAGTAAGTCCCACCGTTGCTAACAGTCGTTTCATAAATTTCATCCTTTTTTAGTCAAGTAAATAAGTAGGCGGTTACCATACCTCGGTATCTCGTGAGTTTTAGATTTTTCTAAATCTAACGCAAGACACCTCTTCTGCCGATTTGTTTCAAAATCATTTCCTATCAAGTAAAGAAAAGAGGAAGCTCATCAAGGAAAATAATATCCTCGCGGTCTTTTGCATCACCCTCGGCAAGCACAGCCGCTTTGCCGACGATATTTGCACCTGTTTCTTTAACAAGAGTTTCAAGCGAATTTATACTGTTTCCCGTAGATATAACATCATCGACAATAAGCACTCTTTTACCTTTGAGAAACTCTGCGTCGCCTTCACCAAAATAAAGCTTTTGGTAACTTGTTGTTGTGATTGAATCGACCTCAACTTCAATCGGATTGCGCATATAAACCTTTATGCCTTTGCGGGCTACAACGTAATTTCTACATCCCTGTCTTGCCATTTCGTAGCAAAGCGGAATACCCTTAGCCTCTGCCGTTACAACAACATCGTGTTCAGGACAGATTTTCAGAAGCTCAGACGCAGCTTTTTCAGTCATTTCAACATCGCCGAACATAATGAACGCAGCAATTTCAAGCTTGTCATTTACCGGAAATTTTTCAAGTTCACGCTCAAGTCCTGCAATCTTCATCTTATATACACCCATTTTATACCTCTTACGCCATCTGACCGTTAAGCTTTTTACCGCCGAGAATATGGAAGTGCATATGCTTTACGCTCTGACATCCGTCATCGCCGCAGTTATTAACAATTCTATATCCGTTATCAAGGCCTAAAGTCTTGGTGATTTCGGGAATTTTTGTAAAGATGTATGCAATAACATCAGCGTTTGATTCGTCAATTGCGTTTGCACAGCAAATGTGCTGTTTGGGAATTACAAGAACGTGTACAGGAGCCTGCGGCTCAAGGTCATAGAATGCAAGAATTTTATCGTCCTCGTAAACCTTTTTTGACGGAATAGAGCCGTCAACTATTTTGCAGAATATACAATCAGCCATGTCAACCTTCCTTTCAAAGTTACAAATTGTACAAATATATTTTAACTCTAATTTAAAATAAGGTCAATGTTTATTTGTAAAATATTATATTATTTGTCGGTTTTTTTGGAGGTAATTTTCTTTTCCTCTCCCCTGAGCAATCGTTTGATGTTATCCTTGTGCTTAACTGCTACAAATACGCCTATAACAAGTGCCGCAAAAGTCGAAAGCAAAACGTATGCAAGCGAATATCCTCCGTTTATATAATCAAAAATAAAAGTTACGGCAAAAGTGTAGGGTGCATAAAGTACTGCACAGGTAATACTTGCGGCTGAAATAATTTTCGTTACAAGAAATATAATTAAAAATGTTGTTAAAATGCAGAGAAATACTCTCCAGTCCTCAACAAGCATAAGAGCCGCGGCAGTTACAACACCCTTGCCGCCCTTAAAGTTAAAATACACGGGATATGAATGACCGAGAATGCAAAAAATTCCTGCTATGTACTTTCCACAGTTAACAACTTCATTTGTCAATGCTGTGTTCAAGGAATCGGGAGAAGCGAAAGAAAAGATAAATCCGCCTATCAAAACTGCTACAATACATTTAAGAGCATCGCAAACAATTGTTACTATTGCAGGAACTTTGCCTACGCTTCTTAGTACGTTTGTAAAGCCAGCATTACCGCTGCCCATCTTACGAATATCCTTTTCGCCCTTTGTTACGATACTTGTTACCATAACGGCGGTGTTAATACTTCCAAGCAAATATGCCGCAAGAGCGGTAATTAAAACTCGCCACCAATTGTCAGCAAGAAAACTCAAGTAAAAGTCCATTTACTTATCCCCTCTTTCTCTGATAATTATTCTAATCGGTGTGCCTTCAAGTCCGAAAGCCTCACGAATTCTGTTTTCAAGATAACGCTGATACGAGAAGTGGAAAAGCTGAGCGTTGTTGCAGAAAAATACAAATGTCGGCGGCTTTACGGACGCCTGTGTCATATAGAAAATCTTAAGCCGCTTTCCCTTGTCAGACGGCGGCTGAACACGAGTTGTAGCCTGAGCCAGAAGCTCGTTGAGCATACCCGTTTTGATTCTGCGGTTTGCAGATTCATTACAGCTTACGATATATTCAAACAGCTTGTCGAGCCGCATACCTGTTTTTGCAGAAATGAAAACCTGCGGAGCATATGACATAAATGCAAAGTCAGTGTCAAGCTTTTTGCGGAACTCCTGCATTGTCTTGTCATTTTTCTCTATTGCGTCCCACTTATTAACTGCAATTATGCAGGCTCTTCCTGCTTCGTGCGCAAGTCCTGCAACCTTTGTATCCTGTTCGGTTACTCCCTCGGTTGCATCAATCATAATAACACAGACGTCACTGCGCTCAATCGCCATTTTTGCTCTGATAATGCTGTACTTCTCAATATTATCGTAAATTTTACTCTGACGGCGCAATCCTGCCGTATCAGTAAAATTAAATTTGCCGTACTTATTTTCAACAAGCGTGTCGATTGTGTCACGTGTCGTTCCTGCAATATCGGATACAATGCAACGCTCTTCATTTGTAATTTTATTTACAAGAGACGATTTTCCTGCATTCGGCTTTCCGATTACAGCAACGTTGATAACGGTTTCGTCCTCCTCCATCTCACTGTCAAATTCAAAACATTCAAAGGCACGGTCAAGCAAATCGCCTGTACCGTGACCATGGACGGCTGAAACCTGCACAGGGTCACCAAGACCGAGATTATAAAACTCGTAAAACTCAGGCGCAGGTTCACCGAGTCCGTCGCACTTATTTACACATACAATAACAGGCTTTCCTGACTTTTGGAGCATTTGAGCAACGTCCATATCAGTTGCCACCATTCCCGACTTGCAGTCGGTTACGAGAATAATTACATTTGCCGTATCTATTGCAAGCTGTGCCTGTCGGCGCATCTGCAAAAGAATTACATCGTCTGATTTTGGTTCGATACCGCCTGTATCAACTATGAATGCAGTCTTGCCGCACCATTCAACCTCACCGTAAATTCTATCACGTGTAACTCCGGGTGTATCGTCAACAATTGAAAGTCTCTGACCGATAAGCTTGTTAAAAAGCGTGGACTTTCCCACGTTAGGTCTGCCTACAATTGCTATTACGGGTTTATTCATATTATCATCGCCTTCCGTATTTTCTACAACAGTTTGCCGTATGTCTTAAGCAGTAATCGCATTTACAAGGTCTGCACCGTTGTTGTTTACCGCGACAAGCTCAACATTCAGCTCCCGTTCAACGTCGTCCGTTGAAACATCGTCAAGGAATAAATCGTTTTCAAAACGAAGCATTGACGACGGAATTATCAGCCTTTTGCCAATATCTTTGTCTTTTAGCTGTTCTATCAAATCTCCGCCTGTCACAAGCCCCGACACGTTTACCCCTCCGCCGAAAAAATTATTTTTAATAGCTTGGGTATTTATCGTGATATTCGGAAATTTTTCATTTATCATAGCCATAATTTTTTTCATAAACGGGTAAACACCTGTTCCGCAGGCTACCGTAACGGTGTGACTTTTCTTTTCGGTATATTCAACTTCTTCAAGTGTCCACTTAACATCATCGGTCAGGTACGCTATCATACCAACACCGTCCTCAAGCGCCGAAAAGTCCTCATAAAACTCGGGAGCGGGAATTTCCCGCCCTGCAAGAATGTAAAATTCGTCGCCTGCAAAGAAAATTCTACGTCCGTACTTTTCTTTGCACATATTGCCGTAGTTCTCAATTAAATCAAGCGTCTGTTGAGCCGTTTCCTTATTATAAGGCACAAGAGGATATAATCCGTCTCTGTAGGCGGTAAGTCCGACAGGAACAATAGCCGTCATTTCAACGCCTAGATTTTCAAGATCACGCATTGTTCTTAAAAGCTCTTCGCCGTCATTGATTCCGGGGCAAGCTACAATCTGGCAGTTCATAGTAATCCCTGCGTCTGCAAAGC
>CANBJR010000048.1 GCA_947369085.1 uncultured Clostridia bacterium
GTTAAAAACATATTAGGCGATTACCTTGAAGTAGGTAGAGATCCTCACGGCGTTAACATATATCGTATAGGTCGAACCATTGATGGGTTAAAAAGAGAAGTGTCAATAATAGACACAAGTAATACGGAAGCGTTATTAAAATACTATGAAAAGCTCCAGCAAGCCCAAACTGCAATTCAACAAAAAGCTATTGAACTTGGTGAAGACGGAGACTCTTTATTAAGCAGTCCTTTATATAAAGCTATTTCGGAAATATTAAGCAAGGAAACTAATAGAACTAATGTTGAAGATTATATCAATAATCGCAGTGAAGAAATTTATGCTACCGCTATATCAAATCAAGGTATACCTGAAACTGTTGCGGACTTTCAAAAACTAAAAGACACAATGCTTGAGCAGGCAGGAGATTCCATTCTTTTATCAGATGCCATTACCAACAGATTAAATGAGGCTTTTAGCTCTTTAGCTGAACAAGCTATAAAGGCAAGCAACACAGTTTCAAGCCTTGATTTTACAATTGATGCTGAGACACTCAAAAAGCAGTTAGAAACACAGCAGGAGGAAATCAGTAAAATTGCTGACAGTTATCAAAAAATATGTGGTATTATTGATGACTATAATGAGAATGGCAACATATCAATTGCAAATCTTGAAGCATTAATGTCAGTCGGAGATGATTATGTTTCTACTCTATTTGACGAGAATGGGCAGCTAAATGTGAATAAAGATTCCTATGCTAAATTAGCAAAGGCAAAACTTGAAGATATTAGATATTCAATGCTTGAAAATGCTATCAGCAGTCTAAATCAGTTAAGTAAAGACGATGAAACAACTGCAAATAATGATTTAGCTGAAAGCACAGGAAATCTAACCGAGGAAACCCTAAAATTATTAGCAGCTAAAAAACTTGCTGAAGGTGTGGATAGTACACAAATTCAAAAGATTATCAATACATATTCTCAATGGTCGGCATTGATTGATAATACCGAAGCAGGACTCGAAAATAATATTGATTCAACACTTGGTTTACAAAGTGCTTCCGACAAACTAAAAGATAGTCTTGAAAACGAAAAGAAAGCACTTGAAAACTCAAAGTCTGCTCTTGAAGATAAAAAATCGGCTCTTGAAGATACAAAACAAGGTTATGAGGATGCTATAAGTTCTATTCAGGATTTAATCGATTGGACTCAAAAATATATAGAGCAAACTAAAAATGATGAAATTGATGCTCTTGAAGAAAAGAAATCCGCTATTGATGATTTAATTGACAAGCAAAAGGAACTTCTTGAAACTGAGAAAGACGAGTACAATTGGAACAAAGAGATTTCAGACAAGCAAAATTCTGTTGCCAAAAACGCATTAGCAGCTTCAATTGCGAGCCTTGACGATAGCAGCGCTGGCAAGAAAGCATATAAAGAAGCCACAGACAGTTTGAACGAAAGCCGTTCAGATATGACTGACACTTTATATGGACATTCTATTGATGCTCGTATTGACGCTCTTGATAAAATGAAAGATTTATCGGACGAATACTATGACGGCGAGATTGACAAAATTAATGAATTTCTTGATGATGAAGTTGCTTTATATAAAGCCGCTTGCAGTATGATTGATAATGACAACGGCACATTATATAGCAATCTTCTTAACTATTGCAAGACATATACGACGACAAGTGAAGCAGAATTTAATCATATGTGGACTTCTGCAAAATCGGCTATGCAAGAATATAATATTGCTAATCTCGATACATTTAGTCTGCTCAATGATTTACAAGGTCGCATATATGAAGTTGATACTGCTATAGATACAGTAGCAAGCGGAATACAGTCATATGAGGACAAAATAAGCGGAGTACAAAGTAAATTAGACAGTTTGAGCGATTCTGCCCAAACGGCAATAAGTAATATTAATGCTGCAATAGAAGCTTCAAGCAATCTTGAGAACAGTCAAAAAACGAGTTTTTGGGTAAATTACAACGGCAAAAAATATCAAACTGGTTATAATTATAATGGCGACACAAAAAGCAACAGGCTCTTAGCGGCAAATGAGCTTACAAAGCTCATTGCTAAAGATGTAAACGGATTTGATCAGTATGGACTAAGTATTGTGCAAGGTTTACTTGGTGTAGGAAACGAAAAAACTAAAAATAATAGTAGCTCATCAAATAAGCTTGATAGCACAGCATTGATAAACGGAATTAAAAAGGATTTCAAATTATCGCACTATGCGACTGGTACAAAAAGTGCCAAGGGCGGTTTGACAAATATTGATGAAGAAGGTCTCTATTCAGAGCTTATACCCTACCAAGTCGGTGACGGTAGATATACGATTCTTCCGGAAGGCAATCCTGTATTTAGCAAATTAATGACAAATAGATTGTTTGATTTTGCAAGCAATCCGATTAGTTATTTACAACATATGCAACTCGATTTAGGCAGCGAGATTATTCCCGTAACCACTCAAACACAAATTTCTCCATCAATTAATATTACGATTCAGGGAGATGCTACTCAATCAACAGTCAATGCTCTTAGAAACGAAGCGAGCAAGATAATTAATAAAGCTACGGAAAATGTAATGAATATAGCATTGAGAAACAAGAGAATAATATAGAAACAAAGATTGTTATTTATGAATAACGACTCTCTTATTGAAAAATATCAGTTTCTATTTCATTTTGTCGAAAGTATTGACAGAATATTTGAATTTTACTATAATAAGATTAGAACTATTGTTCGATTTTTTGTCGAAATAAAGTGTATTATTATGTATTCCAAAGAATAGTTTTATTATTTTTTGTAGAATTTAGTTGACAATAATTCACTATTTTGTTAGAATAGAGGTAATGATGATGGATATTGTAAGGAGAATTGTTATGGCAATAAAAAGCGCTTATCATAATCACATTTTCTTTTTATTTAATGAAACCCAAGATAAATTAGATCTAGATAGTGCTAAATATCAAAGAGAGGTTAATTATTCAAAAAAATTAAGACCTAGTCTCGATGATTTTAAGTTTTCACGAGAGTTTGAGTCGGGAGAAAACAACGAAGATAATGAAAAAAATAACAAATAAAAATATCTTCATCAAATTATACAATGCAAAAGAAAAGCATTGGCTTAAAACAATTCTTATTTCAGGTTTTTCTGGTACTATATCATTCACATCTTCAACTATTATTAAGTTAGCAAACATTGATACAAATAGTCCGTTAGGTATATTTTTCAACGTGACTAGTCTCGTTTTGTTTTGGATATTTTTTATAGCTACAATATTAATTCAAATCTCTAATGTTGTCTATGCCAAATATCTAAAAAGTATTGATAAAAATAATGAAAAAGATTTGAACTTTAACTTAAAGTTGATAAGTAATATAAATAATGTTTGCAATGAAAAACTAAATACTTTGATAGAAGTTATTAGTAATGTAAAGTCAGATATAATCAAACCGCCTCCTATTATTAACAAGCCATGCAACCAACTGAGAAATATTTCTATAGCTATAAGCGATACCATAGATTATGTTCTAAACGGAAGCAATGTAAATAATAACGGCGAAAAAGATGTAAAGGTGAATATTTTCTATAGTTTACCCGATGAATCAGATAAGAGTTGGAAGATGTCAGATTCACAAAATTTTGATTACGAAAGTATAAGTGAAATCGTTGATAATAAAGACTCTTTATTTAACTTAGCTCTTAATGAACGTTCTGATATTATAATGCGCAACAACAAAAAAGAGGCTCTTTCCGAACAACATTATGTTCCTTGTAATGCTGATATGAACGGTGACACAAAGCTAAATGGTTCAATACTGTATTACAAAATGCCCGTAAAAGATAATCATGGTAAAACAATTGTAAAAATTGTTATTATGGTATATACTTGTCGCAAAAAGTTTGCGAAAGAAGATTCCGAAGCAATAAAAAATGCTAAATATAATATCGAAACAGTCTTATTGAGGTTCAAGCCTCGTATTCAAATTGAAATGTGTTTGTTATATTTACACCATTTGAACGCACTATTTGAACACACTAAAAGTAAATAATTATTATTTACGCTCACTCCCCGATATGGGAGTGAGCGTTTTTGTATATTGTAGGAGGTGGTTTCGGTTGTTTAGAGACTGTTATTTTGAATATGCTGGTGTATATTCCGGTGACTATAATTTAACAATGACTTACGTTGAAAATTCGTATGACAAGTTTGATTCTGGGGGTACTTATGAACCTGTCACAGATGTTTTGCCCAATTCAGCAGAATCATTGTTATACGGTTTAAAGTATTCTGAAAATCCGTTAGAATTTTCTATTGAGATTGTAAATATTGATGACGTTATATCGGTTGAACAAATGTGTACGATTAAGAATTGGCTATTCGGACAAGACGGATGGAAAACATTACGAATAATGGATGAAGATTTGAGACCATATCATTTAAGTTGCTTGTTTATACCGGATGAAGATATAGTTGACGGTTCGGGTTATCGTGGTATTAGGTGCACGCTAAAAAATGTAAGTCCATTTTGGTATGGGGATGAAGAAACTATTACATTTACAAGAGAAGATTTAATCAAAATGGCTCAAAAAACTAATTCGGATGGAAGAATTGATGATGAGGGAAATATATCAAATGCCGGAAACATTTGGACAACTATACACATAAAAGGTCAAGACCCTTGCAGAATATATCCAATTATCAAATTTAAAGCTCCAAATGAAGAATCGGGTGCATCTGGAAAAAATTATATGAGATTTAGAGTTGAGAATAATTTAGGAGATACAGAAAAAGAATCTCGTATTAATTTTTATTTGGTGTCAGATTGGGATGAATATGACTATACGGTTGATATGAAATATATGACTTGTACAAGACGGAAAAACGATGAAGAACCAATGCCGTTTTTATATTCGCCTGTTAATAAATCCGGCAGATTGCTATATTTTGAAACTGGTGACAATCGTATAGCAATTAATGTCAGGCAAGAACCCAATAATACTGGTGAAACAGGAAAATTCACACCCTATGATTATTTATCTTTTTCATATATTCCGAAATATAGGTTGGGTGGTTTCTAATGAAAATACAAACTGAATCTCCTGACTTATTTGTAGTAACTCCAGACAGAAAAAACTTTTTATCACTTGTTGTAAATCCTTATGAACATACGACAGATTTTAATTTTGATACATTATCTCAAATGCAATTTAAGGTAAACAAAAGAATATACGACCTTGAGCAAGAAAAATGGATAGACAATCCTTGCTACGATTATTTGTCGAAACATATGTTAATATATTCTTTTGATTCATCGGATAAATATAGGTTCAAAGGCGAAGAAGATTATAAAACAGTCAATGGCGAAAAAGTGAGTTTATATTCTCTTGGTACACAAACTGGTAGAGACAAACATAACTCTGACTGGCATTTTAATGCAAATATTCAAAATGCAAAACTACAACAGGAAACCGAATTGTTTGATATAAGTTCCAAATATGGATATAATTGGCAACAATATTGTATTATCAATGATGACGGAGCTATTCAAGAAATGCCACACACTTCGCCTAATAGCACTTATTATGCTATAAAAGAATATATCCCCGTAAATACTGGCGACATTTTATTCCTTGCAAGCAAAATGAAGAATGGTAAGTATGATTCTGACGGCGAAGTGTATTATCGTTATCGTGTACATTTCTATGACGAAGCAAGAGCTGACACTCATTTTAAGACAGATTATAGTGATTATGTTTCATACAATCCGACAGGAAGATGTCAATTAACCGGATTTAAGAACTGGAAGGGATATATTAGAATAGAGTTAGAAGCAAAGGAAGGTTATTTAGAACCTCCCGCTGGTTGGCTAAAAATATATAGCGGAGAACGCAGATGTCAATCTGTATCAGGCAACAACTCAAATGTTTACAGAAAACAAAAAGAACAGTGGTGGGTTATTTATGACATTGAAGAACAGAATGATTATTTTAATAGCGTTAAAACAATTTCAGCTTATTCATATGAAGCTGTTCTTGCTGACAAAACATTTTCAATTAGTGAATCAACTTTACCATTATATATACCAGATGAAATTCCAAAGTTAGTAGAAAATAATGGTCAATTTATAATTGATGCTATTAGTAATGATAACGGAACTGTCACTATATATAAAGGTGCACAAAGAATGTATAGAGGATTAATTAATCAGATATTAGACTATATTCCCGACTGGTCGATGGGATATATTACCCCCTCTATTATAACACGATACCGCAGTATTCCAGAAGTAAATAATGAAAATATTTATTCTTTTTTAACAAATACGGTTCAAAGTTTATACAACTGTTATGTTTTGTTTGATACGGAATACAAAAAAATAAGCCTCATCTCGCAAGATAATGTTTGTTGTACCTCGGATGTTGTATTGTCTTGGAGTAACGCAATAAAAGCATTAAATGTAAATAATAAAGATACATCGTTTGTTACGGCTATGAGAGTTCATACAAATACTGACCAATATGGAATCGGCTTAATAAATCCAACAGGCAATAATACAATATATAATTTTAATCATATTAAACAGTATGTAGATTATGTGGTTGATGAAAACCATTTAAAATCCGATGGGACTCCATACAAATTGAGTGAGGTTATTGATTTATTTCAAACAGAGTTAAGAAACTGTTTAGGCGACTATAGAGTGTATGGTAGGAGTTTAGTTGATAGCACTTTACAAAAGGTGAAACTTGAAAGCAACTTATCACAATGTTATACAGATTATATGTCGATTGTAGATACAATAAATATTTATTTGCAAGACGACCACCCCGACACTTATGCAAATTATATGTTAACTGACATACCGCTTACTTCGGAAGAGATTGAATCAAGAGGCGAAAATTATAAAGATTATTTTCATTCTTATGAATTATTCTGCAAATTAAAATCCGCTTCTAAAGCATTAGTAGATTGTAGAAATAATCTTCAAGGCTATATTTCTGATATAGTTTATAAAAAAAGCCTTATGGAGCAAATAGCACGTAAGTTTAGTTTAAATTATAATACTTTAAAAAGCAACTATGAGCAAGATAATTTATATAAGTGTATTTTTACTCTCAAAGAAGCTTTGGTATTACAAGCCTATATATATGAATCAGACTGGAAAAACGAAGATATAGTTTTTAGCGAAACATATAGTGCAGACGATATTATAAGTACACTGATTGATACTTATAATAGCGCACAGCAAGAGCTAAATAACATATATTCTAAACCCACTTACGAATTTCAAGTTGATACAACTAATATTTTTGCCGACAAAAACATAGAAATGATGATTGATACTTTGTATCTTGGCAATAGTGCAACAATAGCATTAGATAGCGATTGGATTTTTCCTGTACTACTTTCAGTACATATAGATTATAG
>CANBJR010000049.1 GCA_947369085.1 uncultured Clostridia bacterium
CTCGTTCTCACGAACAGGAATTGTATTTGTTCTGGAGTTTACATTCCAGAAAACCAAACGAGGAAGCTTGTATCCAGCATTTCTGTACTTGGTTTCAATAACCTTGAATAGATTTGCATTTACGCCACCGAATGTGCTTCCGTTGCAACAAACCGCACCATCAAATTCCATATCGGAAACAATCAAAATGTTCGCCGGAATATCCTTTTGGCTCATATTATTGCGAATCGCTGTGCTCAAAATGAGGTCAAACACTGCTTCGATATTTGTGTTGGAAATTTCGCTGTGTCCCAGAGCGATAGAAATCTTGTCACGTAAACTCTGTCCACGACTAAAATCAACGAACTGAGGACGAGAAGAAAAGGTAATGTACTTATCTTTGAACTCGCCGGAAGAACGCTCAGCAAAGTAAATTGCCAAAGCACTTGCGACTTCAAGAGCCGTTGTGGTAGTACCTCCAACTGTGGTGGTCATCGAACCAGAGCCGTCAGCAACAACAATTGTATTACCGCAACCCTCAACCATATCGGGCAAGTTTTTCCACAGACCCTCAATGGTTGCATCATAAGCCTTTAACCTTGTGTGCCAGCCGTTACTATCAATGTACTTATGAACAATGTCGTGCGGAAAAAGCGTACCGGCATTAATTTTAGTTTCACCCTTTTCGAGCTGAGCCAAAAACTCTCTGCGACGCTCCTCATCATTACGAAGAAAAGCATCATTGTAAATAAGGTTCGCACGAGACGGAACCGCCTCATATTTGATGTCGCCCCACTGCTTAGCGGACATCTTAACCTCAACGACATCAATATACTTACGTAACCAACTGAGGGTTTTTCGATAAGCGCTCTCAGTCATATTGAGACACTGGCGAATGATCTTGGAATACTTCTTGCTACTTGCGGAAGAAGCATTGCAAGACGGTAGCCACTTTGCCAGCAGAGAAACAGGTTTATTTTCATTACAGTTCTTAATATCGCTGTCGAGTTGCTTCTTGATGTATTCTATTACGACAGGACAGAGCTTTTCATCATCAAGCAAAGCCCACATATCATCGAATCGTCCATACTCAGGAATGAGATGAATTACTTTTTCGACCATAGTCGGTTCGTAATCCGCAACAAAACCCATAGCGGTTCTGAATAATCGGCGTTCACCCAAACCGCCACGCACATCTCTGGCGAAGAACATCCACTTCATAGCGAGGATTTTATCTTCGAAGAACGCTCTCTTGAAGCGTTCAATAACTTCTTCCTCGCTTGCCGAGCGCAAAGAAGCAACTGCAAAGTTAATGTCGAGAAGACTTTTGCTGGTAGTACGATAACCTACAGCGCCGTTCTCGGTGACAGACTGGTTGAAATTTTCCAACATTTCGTTTTTCATAGCATTCATAAAACTCTCAGCCTTTATATCAATTTCTAATGTAGCACAGCACATGTTACCACTGAGTGGGCTTAAAAAACCAACCCTATTTTTCCCAATCAATGACACAAGCTCTTTTGCACAATTGATGGCGTTATTATACACTGTCTCTTCGGTTTGAATAACATCGGACTCGTTAGAAGAAATTTTAATTCCATACTTATTCAATACAGAATATACAAGTTCTTTTAGTGAAACATCTTTCATTATAAAACCCTCATTTCATTTCATTTTTATTTTTTATTCATCTCCAAGACACTTATAATTTAAATCATATTTGTAATATTGTTGTTTTGTAATATTGCTGTGAGTGTCTTAAAGGGTTTGTAGGAGCCACAAGACATCATTGAAAAAATTTACCCATTAAATTTCTTGTAAAATTGCTGTTGATGTCTTTAGGCAAAAAACAAGGCACACAAATTTGACAAAAGTGGGACTCGAACCCACGACCTTCAGATTAAAAATCTAATACTATATCCATCTTAGTTATTTCGCCGAAAGTTGCTGTTTGTGCCTTTAATTAACTTCTGTGTCATTGCCGAGGATTTTTACAACTTTTCGTTTAACAATGTTACTCTTAGTCGTTACCTAAGACTCAACACAGAAATTGTTTGATTTCGGAACAAGAGACCATATAGAGTAAAAGTAGGAAAATGATTGTACCCCAATTGATAAGCAGGAAGAAAACTTTTAAGTGTTTATTATATTTTGTAAAATTGCTGTTGGTCTCTTTTTATATGTAAAGCGACGGATAGGAATCGAACCTATGACACACAAATGGAAATATTTCTTCAAACTCTGCTGTTAGCGTAGCTTTCGCAACGCATTTTGAAAAGTTTGTTACTCTACCAACTGAACTACCGTCGCATAAAAAGGAACCCGGAGCAGGACTCGAACCTGCGACCTCGGCTTTATCAGAGCAAAATAACGTTGCGGGTTATCTCTTTTAACAAGACACAATTATTACGCGCTCTACCAACTGAGCTATCCGGGTGTGTGTATGTTGGCTGTTTATCTCATTCCATTTACCACAGCTCCTGTAATCCTCGGCACAGTCCCAGAGTTCAAGGGACAACCGTAGGCTTCGTGGCACCAACATTAATGATATTAAAAAATTCTGTTTCATCAACGGCGACTGGTTCTATATCTAACCAAGAATCACCTGATATAGCAGGAAGAGAGAATAAATATTTAATTACTTCTTTGGGTACTTCTTCTTTAAGCCAAGAAGTTCCATATCTATATCCATTATTGAGAGCCTTACACGCTTCGTCGTAACTGTATTTATTTGATAATCTCCACTCCCTTATGAAAGCTTCTTGTTTAGGCGTACCTGCTCTCATATCGTTCAAATGCCATCGTTCCCAAATACTTTGGATTTTTAAAATATCTGAATACTCAAATCCATCAGCTGGTATTAATGAGTTATCAGATAAATCATCGGCTATTTGACCATAACTGTGCCATTTTCCAGATAATGTCAACACATCATCAGTCAGCGTAATATCGATATAAAAGCGTCGAGCGCCACTCTTCCCGATTTCATACGCTGGGCAAATTAGTCTTTTGTATTTAGTCTTCATCTCCGAAAGGATCACACTCCTCATACGGAAACTCAACAAGTTTCATCTTCCCATCACACTCAACAATCTGAGGACGATAGATTACATAGCCAAAATCCTGACATAACATCATTTCAATGTTATCAAGCATTTCGGTAAGCTCTTTTTCGTCATAAGCGATTTCATCACATTCCTCAAGACCCATTAGTGTGTTAAGAAAAATTGCGAGTGCTTCTCTTAATTCGGATTCACGCTCAAGTACGATTGCAAAATCCGTTTCGTCAGCTTCAGATGTTGAACACATTTCAGATTTGATTTCTTTACCGTACTCCTCAAGCTGTTTAAGAAGTTTTTGATAGACTGCTATACAGTCCTTTGAAGATATAGCACACTCTTTAATGAGGATTTCTTCATCGTCCTCGTTGTGCACCTGCTCAATAGTCATTGACGGATAACCATTTTCCTCAGTCAAGTAAATCTTGAAAAGAGGACTCCCAGTTTCGTCGTCCAAAACCTCGGCTATATTATCCATCGTAATACCAAAACGCTTTTTATGTTTTTGGAAATAATACCAAAGCTCATCGGGTTCAATATAGACTTTAATCACTATCGACACCTCTTAGGCAATCGCTGCGATAACGACAGCTTTAAGACCTTTAAGAAACCAAGCAGGAGCGTAGAAAATGTTTACAAGAATCTTGCCAACTGAACACTGATTATCAACGAATTCCTGTTTCATACGCTTTGCTGACATTAACTTTGCAATCAAAACATTGTAAGAAAAGTAAATGATTGCAAGAACAACTCCAATGATAGACCAAACCATAACACCGTTCTCCTTTTATATTTCTATAGGTATTTTTTGGTAAAACAAAAGCACTGCCGAAAACTCACGGTAGTGCTTTAGCTTTTAGATATTTAGTTGTTTGTGTTCTTAGGAACGAAAACTTCCGGCACTGTTACGGAAATGCAAATTCCATCTTCTGTGCCATCAATTGTAATTGCGGATGTGTAACTCATTACTTTGCAATACTTTTTAATGTCTTCACCGTATATGTCAAAGACAAGAAAAGTAGCAGTTACTCCACCGTGTTCGGCTCTTGGTGTAAGCTTTACAGGTTCAACCTTTCCATTACACTTTTGTGCTGTGTCAAGGAAAAAGTTCAGAACCTCAACAAGTTTGTCCATCTGAGGTTGATTGATAACATAGTCATCATCATCTCTCAGGCTTAAAACCTTATCGTAAAGCTGACCCAAGCGCTTTACATATTCTTCGTTTGTCAATATATCACCGCCTTAATACTTTGATATGTATCTTGGTGATGATAAGAAAAATGGGCACGAGATTAACCCCTCATCCCAATTATCAGCATCACCTTCACTAAACTCAAAACAATACCAAGGCGTCAAATTCGGCATATCCTTAAGAGTATAAGTCTTATGTGCGTAATCCCGAAGTCGATCATAAATCTGACCAGCATTTCCGATTTCGGTTGTACCTCTGTGATTGCAAATAAGAATTGAAAACATCAAAAGTGCCCTCGCATCAAAAACAAGCTGTTTAGCATAAGAAAGAGTTGTAGAAACTCCGTTTGCAAAGAGAATTTTTTTGCAGGAGAATTCCTTTCCGTAGTCCTCAACCTCAATCGCATAAGGCTCAACATCTGATGCACATAACTTGTATGTAAAATTACGCATAAGCGCCCTGTGCTGTTTATATATGCTATCTAACATACCTGTCTGCATTGAAAAGTATTTTGCAGCCTGATCCATTGTTACAACATCAAAACCCGGAATGTAAGGTGGCTGTTCTACTGACTGCACTAATCTCATTGCAGAAATTAAGTGTAAATTAGATACGCTTTGAATTACTGTGTTTACTAATGGTTTCATAAAAGCATAACCTTTCTTAAATAAAAATTCCCAATTAAGGTTTGGTATACCTATTAATTATATAAAGTTTTCGTAATCCTTTTCCCAAGCTGATTCATCGCCAAATAAAACACTGGAGAAATGCCTTATTGCCTTATTTAACCTTCTTGCAGTTCCTGAACGTTCCCCGCTTTTCAGCTTTGGAAAATAAAGCCTTTTAACTATATCGTAAATATCATTATCTTCAATACCCTTACCTTTTGCCATTATTAAATCTGCTTCTTTTACAAAATCATCAATAAGCAAAAGACTGTTCAAATCAACTTTTGGCAATGAAGATTTTTTGAACAAAAAACCGTAATTATATTTCACTTCATATTCCTCCGAATTGTTATATACAAAGGTATTATAAAGCAAACTTTTAAAAAAGTCAATCGGAGGCAATCGTTTTCTCATAAACTTCAAACCTTTTACGCTTCAACTGTACGCGGCAGCTCCACAAATTTTGTTTTATCCTTAAAATCCTCGCAAACAAACTCTTGCGCACATAAATTAGGCATTGGCGTTCCTGTTTTATCCTGCCAATTCTTGTTACATATATGATAAAATAAACATACATAACAACTTTCCATTTTAAGACCTCTTTTATTCAAAATAGTAGTGGGTTTCGCCATCAATTACTGATATAAAATCGTAATCGTGTCCAGAATTATCAGCGTAAATTTCTTGTGTATAAATTACGTGACTCTTTCCTGCGCAAAAACCGATCGTAAAGCTTATTGCTGTTATCGCAGCAACTATAAGAGCTATAATTAAAGCTTTAGATTTTTTCATCATCTGCTCCCCTTTACTGTTTTATAGTCCTCAAAACAAGCGATTACCTCGCTGTGAGTAAAGGCTATTGAGCATTTAGCGCAGTCAATTCTTACCCCTCTGTAACAGCAAACCTTACACGAGTGATGAAAATTTCGTAACGCTTCCCTTTTATTTTCGCTTTCGAGTTGCCGCTCAACGCCAATTTGCTCGAACTTTGTCATATTATCACCCCAATAGCCTTTAGTTCACAATTTAAAACCTTTCAGTCGAAAAGAGATTACTTATATCACTTCTCGACTACAACAGTTTCAACCTCGTCAGATTTAGACTCGGACTTAGCCTTAGTGTCAGCCTTTGCTTTAGGCTTTGTATCACTGCTGATCTTTTTCGCCTTTTCAGCGGAAATCATACGGTATTCAAGGTCATAAGCCTTGTGAGTTACAATACGATGCATTACATCAAGCACAAGACGCTGTATGTATGAATTTTTAGCTACAGCAACGCTCAAAACCTTTTTGCCGCGCTTTGTGTAGCACATCAGGAGATATGCTACGTCGTGATTATTCACGCGATGGACATTTTTACCTTTGCCGTTATCCTCAAAGAGAATAGCATCAACAACCTGCTGGAGCTGTTTACAGATAGCTGTATTGCTATCAGGGGTTGCGCCCATTTCAACCTGACGGGCGAGGTCAGACATATAGAAACTGTCACAAATCTTCTTAATCTGAGCTTTAGTCATTTTTAACTCATTAGCCGTTCTGAGTGCAAGAAGCTGATTGAATTTCTCAACCTTATACTTCCAGTTAATGGGGAGCTTGCAGAACTCGCAGAACTTAATAAGGTCAATCTGACGAACCTTATCTTCTACGATTTCAAAACCTATGATAGTGCCTTCTTCACGCTTTATGCGATGTGACACTACAAGGTAGCTGTGCATTTCAACAGCAGCCTTTACAGGATTTTCAGACTTCGATAACTCGCCGAATACTTCAGTGCATTTTGCTTCAGCATATGCTGTTTCAGCATCTTTAAGCTCCTGCTCAGCGCGAGTAGCTTTGGCGAGATCGTTTTCTTTCAGTGCTTCGTTGTATTCGCCGATTTTTTTGACGATAGTTTCACGATGTTCACCGATAATCTTCTTGATATCAGCCATTTTTATTACCTCACTTTTAATGAATTTTTACAGGCATAAGCCTATAAGAAAACACACCAACGGGCATCTCATAACTACCGGTTGGTGTGCTTGTCTTATAAGTTTATACAAACGCGGAGTGTTTAAACTCCGCCCGAAAATTCTTTATTAATATCACGCTTTGTTAATCATTACTATACCGAGCTTTAGTAACAACCGTCCACTTCCGTTGGAAACTTTCAGCTCAACTCATTCCGCCCCATAATTACTATCGTTGATAGTCATTAGGTTTAGGCTTTACGAGAAATAACCTCAGCTCAATAGAGTTTGAAAAACTCTACGCTTATCGACTGTTGCGCAAGCCGTGTTTAGGTTTAGTCGAATACCTGTTGCCATTTCACTATCTGACGCGCCGCAGGTCTACT
>CANBJR010000050.1 GCA_947369085.1 uncultured Clostridia bacterium
ACTGTTGATAACGGACAAACATTTATATGTTTTGATGTTGATATTGCAGAAGTATTAAACAAAACTTTTTATGTCCCTGTTTTATATGTATGGGTGTTCACCCATAAGAGTAAGATGCGATTGCCTACTGGGGGAGTTAGAACAGACATTCTCGCTTCTAAAATCGACGAAATGCTAAACGGAAGTAGGTTTTATGGACTTGGTGAGCTTGATCTAAGACAAGTCGGCAGGTTCTCCCCCATTACCGACTATCAAGGTAGGGTTATTACATACTGTGCTAAGGATTTTAACAGAATCGGATCTAAGCAGCCGCCTTCAAATAGAAAGAATGCCTAAGTTTCATAGGAGCGTGAAGCATGGGAAAAAGTACGCTATATGAAACTAAGCATAAGATAAATGACTATATTACAATCAGAGTTCCTACGCTCAAAGAAATAATTGAAAATGAAGACGATTATTACGGCAATATTGCGTTAATCGTTGCTACCCCCTACGATATGATGGTTCAGCTTGACGATATGAAAATTGACTTTACCAAGATTAACGATTGGGACTTGTTCTGCCTTTTATTTAACGAATTGAGAACAAGAGATTTATCACTTATCTTTGACGGACTAAATCTTGGGGACTTTGTTTTTGCTGAGAATAAACAAAATGGAAACATTATTTTAGTCAATCCCAAAACAGGTGCTAAGATTGACCGAGCAATTCATGACCAAATTTGTAGATATCTTCGTAGTGCTTTGCGATTGCAAAAGAATGAGAAAAAGCCCGCAAACGAAGAAGCTCGAAAGTTCTTAATTGAGAGAACACGAAAAAAAATGATGCGTCATAAAAACCAGCTTTTTGAATCGCAAATCGAAAAATATATCGTAGCACTTGTTAACACGGCTGAATTTCCATATACATATGAGTCAGTGTTAGGATTGACAATAAATCAATTTTATGCCAGTCTACATCAAATAATAAGAAAAATTAAATATGATAATCTTATGATTGGATGTTATGCAGGCACAGTAAATATGAAAGAATTAGATCAAAATGAACTAAATTGGATCTCTAATTAACTACAGGAGGAAATATTATGATTATTAACGATATCACTATTACAAGTCTTGAAACAATCAAGGCATTTGATATTGCTACTGGCGCATATCGTTTTACCCTTGATGAATTGCAGAATGCTAAGATAGCAAACACTCAGGATAAGACTGATATCACTGGTAAGGGCGGTCGTAAGTTGAACTCTCTAAAAAAGAATAAGGCAGTAGTTGTTTCCGGCACTAGTGGTCTTATTTCTGGCGGTTTGCTCGAAATGCAGACTGGCAGTGAGTTCAAGAACGTTGATGATGCTCCTATCAGCTGGACTGATTACCTAACCATTACCGCAAATACTTCAACTACTTCTTATAAGGCTGTCGGCACTGCTGGAAATGAAATCGAAACTGTTTACATAAAAAATCCCGATGGTACTCTTGGAGAGTCTTTAACTCAGGATGCCTCTGTTGCAGAAGGTAAGTTCACTTACAATCCTGAGACCAAAGTTCTTGCCTTTAACGAGGGAACCTATGAGGACGGCACTGAAATTGTTGTGTTCTATACTCGCAATATTAATGCAAATGTCCTTGAAAACATTTCTGATACTTACTCTGAAAAATGTAAGCTCTATATTGATGCTTTTGCTGAAGATAGATGTAACAACATTTATCGTGTGCAGTTCTATATTCCTCGCGCCGATTTCAGCGGTAATTTCGACTTTGAACTCGGAGAAAATCAGACTGTACATGCCTTTGAAGCTGAGTCTCTTGCGGGTTCTTGTGGCTCAAACGGTACTTTATGGACATATACTATCTTCGGCGCTAACGAAGGAGACGCTGCTTAATTATGGCTAAGGAAATTAAGGTATGTCGAGTATGCGGAAAAACATATGAAGCCTGCCGCACTTCTAAAGTGGCTAAAACATTTCGGTGGCAGGACGTTTCCTGTTCACCGGAGTGCGGGGCTGAATATTTACGCAGAATCAAACTGTCTAGAGAGGGAGATTCTATAACCCGTCCTGCTACATACAATGAGGACTATAACGGCTTCGATAGTGAGCCCGACGAAGAATATATAAGCGAATTTGGCTCTGACGACTGAGCTTTATAACACAAATACATTTTTGGGAGGAGAAATATTAAGTATAGAGCAATACATTTTTCCTCCCATTATTTTTCTGCAAAATAACGGTGGTGATTAATTACGGAACGAACAAAGTTTAACGTCGATAAAGACAAGGAAAAACGCACATTTAACGGCATTGTATTTGATAGCCAAATGGAAATGCGATTTTACCGTGATGTAGTTTTGCCTCAATCGAGGAGTGGCAATATTAAGCATTTTGAATTACAAAAAAAATATATTCTACAACCAAAATTTCATAACGGTAAAAAAACTGTTCAGCCAATAATTTATGTGGCTGATTTTTTTATTGAATATAAAGACGGGACTATTGAGGTAATAGATACTAAAGGATGTCCAGACTCTGTTGCAAAAATCAAACGTAAAATGTTTTGGTATTTGTATCCAGATATTACATATAAGTGGATTTGCTATTCCAAAATTGATGGAACCAAAGAGAATGGCGGATGGTGCGATTACGAGTACGTGAAAGAACAGCGTAAAAAACGCAAGAGAGAAAAACAGCTTAAAGAAATAAAGGAGGATACATAATGGCAAAAGATATTAAGAAAATTTCAATAAATAAGTTTGAACAGGCACTGAATAACGATAATATCATCACCGAAAGATTGATTGATACGGAAGATGTTGCAATCCAGATTAAGAAAACAATCACCTTACCTGAAATGATACTTTTTGTGCAAGAAGTTGTTGAAGCTTGTGTTGACGGTGAAAATGGAGAATATATTCCGGAAGCATACGATTTTGCAATTCGTAGTGCAGTATTGACTCACTATGCTAACTTTGCTATGCCTACAAATCTTGATAAACAGTATTGGCTTGTTTACAACACAAGGGCTTTTGAGCAAGTTATTAATAACATCAATGAACATCAGTTTAATGATATTATTAGAGCAATTGACAGAAAAATCAAATATATGCTTGACATAATGTCTTCTGCTGCCGTCTCAAAAATACACGAGGTCATCAACAAGTTTAACGATATTGCCGAAACTGGCGAGAAAGTTTTTAGCAACACATCGGCAGATGAAATTGCTGATTTCGTTAGTGGCATATCTAAACTGAAAGATATAAAAGAAGAGGATATAGCCAAAGCTGCCCTTGATTCTAAGATTGGAGCAAAATAATGGCAGACCGTTTCTTTTCGAATTGGGAATCTCTTACAAATGCAGTCGATGCCAAAGCTATTAATATACTAAAAAAAGATGTAGCGCCTGTTGCAAAAAGTATATTGGAGAAGCATATAAAATCTGACATTTATGATGTTTATACACCTAAAACAAACGGTTGGGTTGATGGAACTACATATCATAGACGATACGCCTTAGAACAAGGAATAACAACTATTGTTCAAAAAGATAAACACACTATTTTGATAACAAGTAATGCCACAGCATCACCCGCTGTATTAAAAGGATGGAGTTTTCGCAACAGATATCCCGGATCCTTTCTTAAATTATTAGAATCAGGCAATATGGGTATCTGGCGCGGCGGTTTTCCACGCCCAGCAGTTACAAATACACAAGCTGAAATTGACTCAAGTAAAAAAATTGAAAATGCTATAAAAAACGGAATTAAAAGGGAAATCGGAAGTTGTATTTAAATTTAATTTATACGAGGAATGATTAAGTTCATTCCTCGTTTGCTATAAAAGGATGGTGAAATTATGGCTTTTGGGGCGAAAATTAGGTTGTCTGTAGATACTTCCAAAGAATCACATTTTCGGAAAGAAATTCAAGATTATGTAAATAAAGCCACAGTAAACAACCCAATTAAGCTAAAACATTTCTCCGTAAGTATAACTAAAGAACGGCAGAAAATGCTTATGCGAGATTTGCAAGCATACCTATCCGAAGATAAGACTTTAGTATTAAAGATTGGTAAAATTGATGCCACAGGTGCTGTAAATAAACTGCGTCAGCAATTGCAAACAATGCTGAGTGGTTTGAGCATAACTGGACTCAAAGAGTTTCTTGGTGAAACCAATATCGACAAGATTACGCAGGATATTGACAAGGCAAAACAGTCTGCAAGTCAATGGGCTGCACAGATGCGTGTTGTTGAAGATATTCAAAAAAGACTCGCAAGTACATATAAATCTGCTCTTTCCGGTAAACAAATGATCGGTGATGCAGCTAAAATACAAGAGGTTACTGCTGCTTATACTAATTGGCAGGTAAAAGTCGAGGCACTTAGAAGCACACAAAAAGCTTTGTCTGACGAAGAATTGCAGAAGTTACAACAGGAAGGCATCGCTATCTTAGAAAACATCTCGCTTACTCAAGCAAAACAAGCAGCCGCTACAAAAGCAGCTAACGCAGAAAAACAAGAAGCGAAGCAAAAAGAAATAGATGCCCGTAAAGAACTCGCACTTGCTCAACAGCAAGTATCTTTAAAATCACAAATCCAAAACTATATTAATTCTAACAGTAAAGCTTATAAAGTTTATGGATCTGACCTTGATGGTCTTTTGCATCGTCTGACAGCTGAATCAAAGCTGACTGACGAGGGGTTAAAGGAAATTAGGCGCACTTTCATTGGGATCAAAACAGACGTAAAAGCTGCCGGTCTATCCGGTAACACTTTCTTTGACACAATGAAGAAAGGTTTTGCTAAGTTTGGTGGATGGTCTTTAATTACTCGTACACTCATGGCGGTATATCGTATTTTCACAAATATGATTACCGCTGTTAAAGAATTAGATGCGGCGATGACCGAATTAAAAAAGGTAACGGATCTCACTGAAAGGTCTTATAGAGAATATCTTAACACAGCGAAACAATTATCGCAATCTATCGGAGCGACTCTTGCTGATACAGTAAATGCGACCGCTGATTTTGCAAGACTTGGTTACAGCATATCTGAATCTACATCGTTAGCTGAAGCCGCCCTTGTTTATAAAAATGTTGGTGACGGTATTGAAGATATTAGTACCGCATCAGAATCCCTAATTTCTACAATTAAAGCTTTTGAACAATTTGGTGAATCTGCGAGCAATGCTATGAGCATAGTTGACAGGTTTAATGAGGTCGGCAATAACTTCGCTATAAGTTCGGAAGGTATTGGTGCTGCATTAGAGCGATCAGCTTCATCTTTAGCATCTGCCGGAAACTCTCTTAACGAGAGTATTGCTCTTGTAACTGGTATGAATGCCGTTGTCCAAGATCCGGAAAAAGTGGGCACCGTATTAAAAACAACTTCAATGTTTCTGCGAGCCGCTAAAACCGAAGCAGAAGAAGCTGGTGAAGAAACCGAGGGAATGGCAAACAGTGTTTCAGAACTAAGACAAGAATTATTAACGCTAACAAAGAGTAAAGTCGATATTATGATAGACGACAAAACTTTTAAATCAACTTATGCGATTATGAAGGATTTGTCCGAAGTTTGGGGAGACTTAGCCGATATTGATCGAGCAAATATACTCGAACTTATAGGCGGTAAACGAAATGCTAATGCCGTCACTTCTTTGCTTACAAATTTTGAAGATGCTGAAAAAGCTTTACAAACCGCCGCACAAGCTTCCGGCTCTGCACTTGCAGAAAACGAAAAGTATCTCGACAGCATTGCTGGTAAAATAAGTGTATTTCAATCAAAGTTTGAATCTTTTTCAACTGATTTAATCGACAGTAGCTATGTTAAAGCTATCGTTGATTTGGGATCTGCTTTACTAACTGTTTTAGATGTTTTACAAAAGATTCATTTATTGCTACCTTTAATTAGTGTTGCAACTGTTGCAATATTCACACGTATGGATACTAAGAGAATAAAACCGGTAGTCGATCAAATTATACGGCAAAAAACTGCTATTTTAGATACAAAAGTCGCAAGTGAACAACTAAATATTTCTATAGAAGCTTTAAACGCTCAACAACAGAAGCACTTGGTTATCCTACTACAGAAAAAAATCGCCGCTGATGAAATTGATGAAATACAGTACAAACAATTAATTTCTATATTAAAATTATCTGCTGCTGAAAAAGGCTTAGTTGCAGAAAACGGAGCATTAATTGCATCAAACAAAAGCGTAGCGGGTAGCTTTAAAACTATATTTTCATCCATTTCTATCGGAGGTTGGATTTCTTTAGCTATTTCAGCTGTTTTCATTATTATAGATGTTGTAAACGCATTAACACGTTCTGCGAACGAACTCAGAGATGCAACGATAGACACAGCCAAAGAAAGTACGGAACACATCAAAGAATTGGAATCAGCCCTTAAATCTTATCTGGAACTTGATACAACTGCAACAGAAGCCGACAAAGCAAATGCATTAAAGTCAGTTACTGAACAACTTGAAAATAAGACTAATGCACTCAAAAATGCAACCTCTGCCGAAAGGGATTACATTGATTTTGTAAAAGAATCCATACAGGTTGATTACCAAGAAGCAGCAGGAAAAGCCAAAGATGCCGCTGTTGCCGCAAAAGAAAAAATCGCAAGCCAGTGGGGAGATGACTATACAAGGGTAAGTAGTGCTATTGGAAGCGAATCAGCCTATGAAGAGGTTAAAAACATATTAGGCGATTACCTTGAAGTAGGTAGAGATCCTCACGGCGTTA
>CANBJR010000051.1 GCA_947369085.1 uncultured Clostridia bacterium
CAGTGGGCCAACTTAAATTTATTTTTTGTGCCAATTCGGATTGAGATATTTTTTCGCAACTAAGCAAACAACGCAAAGTGTTTATTCTGTTAAGTCGTTTAACGTCCATATTATTTGTCGGAATCGAGGTCATAATTTCATTCCTTTTATAGTTTTATAAAGTATTTTTTATAAATTAATGATAACGCATTTTAATCAATTTTGCAACAACTATTCTCAAGTTTATTCTTTCTCTAATTTTTCCCTTTGGATATCATCATAATAGAATCATCTTATTTATTTTCATACGCCATTCTATATGGCCTGTTTATTGATAATTAACTATTTTTAAACTATCACTAATATTTCAGCTCTATTTTTACCCCTTGACCTCTGTACCGTCGTTGAATTTAAATACCAAAGTTCCGTCTTTGCGAACCGTAACCTTATCAGCTACCGTCAGCCAAAGGCAATTATCAAATTCGGTGAGCAGTTCGTCACGCTTTAAAAGGTTGGAAATGAAGCGGTCTATTGCTTTTCTTTTTGAAAGCTTGTTTTCCTTCTGATGTTCAAGCTCATCATATCTTGATTTTGCTTTTTCATAGCGGTCAACATAGCTGTTGTATCTCTCGGTATATTTTTCCTGGTCCTGTGCCGATGATGAATTTTCGGCTATGCACTTTTTAATTAGTTCGGTAACGACTTCAAGCTCACGGAGAAGTTCTGACATTTCTCTGTCAATCTCCTCAGTATCGGTCAGAACATCTCTTGTAAGTTTGCAAGCCTTTATGAACGGCTCTTTGTCGGAAATCAGTCCGTTATAAACCTTGAGAAATCGTGCCTTTATTTCATCTTCGGTAATATGCGGTGTTTTGCAACAGGTATTGTTTTTAAATTTTCTGTTGCACTGCCATATTACCGTTTTGTATTTGTCCGTTGAATGCCAGGTTTTAGAGCCGTAAAATCCGCCGCAGTCACCGCATACGATTTTTGCACCGAATACGCTTTTGCCACTATATGCTCTGCCTATGGCTTTTCTGCGTTTAAATTCGTCCTGAACCGCTTCCCACTCCATCGGGTCAATGATGGCCTCATGTGAGTTTTCAATGTAGTATTGCGGAACTTCTCCCTCATTTTTCTTCATTTTTTTAGAAAGAAAATCTACGGTAAATTTCTTTTGCAGTCTTGCCGCACCTTTATATTTTTCATTTTTCAGAATACTCTCAATGGTTGTCGGCTGCCATACGTGCTTTCCTGAAGGTGTTGGAATGTTCTCCTCTGTAAGAATTCTCGCAATACCGCCTGTGGTTTTTCCGCTCATAAAAAGGTGATATATCCGTCTGACAAGCTTTGCCTGTTCCTCATTAACAACAGGTGGGTCACCCTTGTTTTCACCACGCTCATATCCTAGAAAGTGCTTGTACGGAAGGCTGACCTTGCCATCGGAGAACCTTTTTCTCTGTCCCCAGGTTACATTTTCCGAAATACTGCGGCTCTCCTCCTGTGCAAGTGATGACATAATAGTAAGCAGCAATTCACCCTTGCTGTCAAAAGTCCATATGTTCTCTTTTTCAAAATAAACCTCAACGCCCTTATCTTTCAGCTTGCGAATTGTAACGAGGCTGTCTACCGTGTTTCTTGCAAAACGGCTTACTGACTTTGTGATAATGAGGTCTATTTTTCCTGCAAGTGCATCGGAAATCATATCGTTAAATCCATCACGCTTTTTTGTGTTAAGACCGCTTATACCCTCATCGGTATATACTTTTACAAACTCCCAATCGCTGTGGTTTTTAATAAAGCTTGTATAATAGTCAATCTGTGCCTCGTATGAAGTAAACTGCTCATCCTTGTCAGTCGAAACACGAGCATAACCGGCTGTTCGTCTTTTCTTGACCGTTGAATTTGAAATTCTTGTAAGCGGATTTATTGTGGGCGGAATAACCGTAACTTTTCTTGTTGCCATTATGATTTTCTCCTTTGATTAAGTGCTCTTTGCCTTGCACATTCTCGCATTTCAGCAGTCCAGCTATTCTTTCTTGAGCGTGGAACCCAGTTCTTTGAAACTTCTGTTCCATCGGTAAAGTAAAATGTTAATGTGCAGTTATTTTTTGCTCTGATATTTTGGATTTTGCTATGTAAAATATCCTCGTCAAATTTCTCAAGTCCTAAGACCTCGGTTGCAAGCCTGTAAAGTTCTTCTTCGGGTATCTGCCGTGACGGACAGAACGCTTTTCCCTGTGTCAGAAAGGTTTTACATTGCCAGGCGTGTTTTCCCTTTGATGTTGTTCTCTTGTACTTTGCACCACAGTTATCACAGACAATCATACCCGAAAAAGCAGAAAGCGTAGGTTTTTTCAAAGTTTCTCTTCTTGTTGCTAACTCGTTAAGTATCCCTTGGGCTTTTGCAAACAATTCTTCATCAACAACGGCATCGTGTGTTCCTTCGGCATAGTATTTAGGCAACTGACCGTCATTGTGAATCAGTTTCTTTTCCAAGTGATTATTACGATATTTCTTCTGCAAAAGTGCATTGCCGAGATATTTCTCATTTGAAAGCAAATCCCTTATTCGTTGTGAGTTCCATTTCCCGCCCAAGCAGCGAGTGATGTTTCTGTCGTTCAAATCTTTTGCTATAGAAGTAAAACTCTCACAATTAACGGCTCTCTCAAAAACTTCACGCACAATGTCAGCTTGTGCAGGGTCAATCTCTATTTTTGCACCGTTAATTCTATACCCAAACAAAAAGCGAAGATTAGCAATTTCTCCGTTTTCAAAAGCCTTGCGAATACGCCACTTCTGATTTTCACTTGCCGACAGACTTTCTGCCTGTGCATATGACGCAAGAATGGTCATCATAAGCTCACCGTCGGCACTGATAGTATGAATATTCTGTTCTTCAAAGAAAACATCAATACCGAGCAATTTTAACTCTCGAACCGTTTCCAATAAAGTAACCGTATTTCTTGCAAATCTTGAAATTGATTTCGTAATAATCAAATCAATATTTCCGGCTCTGCATTCACCTATCAGGCTTTGAAAGCCAGTGCGATTGTCCTTTGTTCCGGTATATGCTTCATCGGAAAATACTCCGCAGTAAAGCCAACCCGGATGGTTTTGTATCAATTCACTGTAGTAGCTTATTTGTGCTGACAGTGAGTGCAGCATTTCATCTTTCCCCGATGATACCCTGGCATATGCCGCTACTCTTTTTGCTTTCGGCTGTTTAGGAATCGGAAAATTAACTTTTTCAACAATTCTGCTCAAAACAGCACCCCCTTACGGTTACATATTACCTCTGAAAGCCTATATTATCCACTTGTTTCTCCGAATATGGTACACGAAGATAAGCCGTTTTCAAGGGCGATAATTGTATCAATTTCAGAGTACTCATCAGCAGTAATTATGTTTGATTTCAGCATACTTTTAATAACTGACATTGATATTCTGTAAGCAACCACCTTGTCATAAAGTTCTTTTGTCATATTCTGTTCCCCTTGCGCCTTGCATCGGCAAAGCACTTAACGGAACAGTATTTGCTGTTTGCACGGTCACTTTGAAAAGCAATGCCACAATATGCGCATATATGACTGTATATTTTTTTAGGTCTGCGGTTCTGCGGATGTGCAGACCACCAGGAATTACGGCATTTATTCGAGCAGAATTTTTTCTGCCGTTTATGTATTGTCTGCTCAATCGGTTTTCCGCAATGCATACAGGTTTCAAACTGTGGTTTAGTTTTTGCATTTCTCCTATAGAACGACTTAACCGTATTTATTGAAAGTTGCAGATGATTTGCTATTTCCGAAAAAGTCATTCCATCTGAACGCATCTTTATAATACTTGTTTTCTGTTCCTTATTCATAAAAGACACCTCTGTTTCTTTGATGTGTCTATAGGCAAAAACAATTAATAAAATCCGAAGTCCCATAGTCACAAAATTTTCTTCAAGAGTATAAGGACAGAAATGTTGATTTTAAGAACCAAGCAGGCAAAAATAATGCCCGTCAGAGAAATTAATCTCCAACGGGCATAAGTGCTTTCAAAGAATACCACACAATTATATTGTTTTGATTATACTACGGAATTACTTTAAAGTCCGGACTGAATAATGATAACCGTATTATTCTTCAAGCAACAGCCATAAAAAGCCGAACGGCTTTAACTGTGCCATAATTCCGCTGATTTCTTCATTACTGAATAAATCTTTTCCGCTTTTGAAGCCGTCAAGGAATACTGTTTGCTCTTTCTCACTGAAATTGAAATATGCAAGCAGCTTTTGATTTCCGTATTCTCTGCAAACTCCAAGTACGCTATCCGAGCCTGTGTATACGGTGCAAAACTCAGCCGGTGTACCGAACACTTCATTTTTCGCTCTGATAGCTTCAAGCCTTGTGATGCTTTTGAAAATCCTGCCCTGCACAGTGTCTGTATCACTGCAACGGTCGGTACTCTCCCAATTAAACTTTCCTCTGTGTAAATAACGGCTGTCGGCGCTTTTATCGGGATTATCGTGGTAGCTGTAGTCATTTAGCTGACCGATTTCATCTCCGCTGTAAAGAACCGGTATTCCGCTTTGCGTCAGCATATAGGCGTGAAGCATAATATCACAGTCAACGGCTTTTTCAAGCTTATCCTCGTCCTTTTCTGCAAGTGCCTTTTCAATTCCGCACAAGCTTGCCGTTGTGCCGCATAGACGGGCATCTCCAAGCCTGGGGTCGTCATTGTAAAGCTCGCCCCTTGCATTACTGCCGGAGGACTTGCCTGTAAAATAATCGTTGAGATATTTTTTATGAGGTATCTCGGAAATTCCGAATTGACTGAGCCACTCATAGTCAAGCCCCCAGCCAATATCATCGTGACAGCGAAGATAATTGAGAAAAACATAATTTTTGGGCAAATCGGCAAGCTTATCCATCTGCCGTTTCAGAAGTCTTACATCTTTTGTTGCAACGGTGTGCCATGTGCTTGCCATAGTTGTAACATTGTAAAGCATATGACATTCAGGCTTTTCAACGGTTCCGAAATAAGGCACAACCTTTGACGGTTCCATAACAACCTCACCCAAAAGCAGCACTGACGGGCAGACAATCTCCGTTATTATTCGCATCATACGCACAAGAGAATGCACCTTAGGAAGATTTCGACAGCTTGTGCCAAGCTCTTTCCAGATATACGGAACAGCATCAAGCCGGATAACGTCAATGCCCTTGTTAGCAATATAAAGCATATTGCCGACCATATCGTTGAACACTACGCAGTTGCCGTAATTCAAATCCCACTGGTACGGATAAAAGGTTGTCATTACAATTTTTTTGCAGTCTTCAAGATATGTAAAATTACCCGGTGCAGTTGTGGGAAACACCTGAGGCACAGTTTGCTCAAAACGATTAGGATACTCCCAATCATCAAAGAAAAAGAATCTTTTCTGAGCCTCGGCATCGCCGTTTCTTGCAGCTTTTGCCCATTTATGATCCTCGCTTGTGTGGTTCATAACAAAGTCAAGGCAACAGCTTATACCGTTTTTGTGACACTCGGAGGTCAGCTTTTCGAGGTCGGTCATTGTACCAAGCTCCGGCTGAACCCTGCGGAAGTCGGCAACGGCATAGCCGCCGTCACTTTTTCCTTTTGGAGTTTTCAGTAGCGGCATAAGGTGCAGATAATTTACACCGCATTCCTTAATATAGCTTATTTTGTTTTTCAGACCTTTTAGGTTATCGGCAAAGGCATCAACATAAAGCATCATTCCGACTATATCGTTTGTCTTGTACCAATCGGGATTATTCTCTTTTTCTCTGTCAAGCTTTTTCAAAGCACTGCTTCTGCTCTTGTAATAACCATAAAGCGAATTGCACAGCCACGAAAAGGCTTTCATATCGTTATTATAAACCTCGCAGTAAAGCCATTTCAGCTCATCGTAATGCTTTTTAAAGCGCTTTACAAATTCAGCTTCCCATTTTTCAGAATGCTCCATTGTAAGTCCTCCTTTGCCGCAGATTTTGACTTCTTATACAGCGAATTCCTTTACCGCCTCTTTGATTTCCTCAAGTCTGTCGCCCTCTGCGTTAATGCGGAGCAGCACAGGCTTTGACAAATCAACGCTGAATATACCGAGAATTGATTTTGCGTCAATTATGTATTTTCCGCAGATAATTTCAAAATCCTCGTCAAAGTTTGCTATCTTTGTAACGAGCTTTTTTACACTTTCAATTGTTCCTAAGGATATGTTCATTTCAAGCATTTTTATTCTTCCTTTCTTCTATAAAACTCAGAACCTCGCTCTTTTCAGGCATTACCTTAAGAGCGCCCTTTTTGGTGGTGATTATTGACGAAGCGGCATTCGCAAATTCAAGCATATTGTATAATTTCTGCTCGTCAAAGTAGTCAAGTCCGTTTTCCAGAACAGCGTCAAGCACACAAGCCATAAAGGTGTCGCCTGCGCCTGTGGTTTCGATCGTGTCGTGTCTTAAAAACGGAGCGCACTCGACCTTCAGATTTTTGTAGTAAGCCTTGCTGCCTCTTTTACCCATTGTGGCACATACAAGACTGATGTCAAACACTTCTCTGATACGCTGTATGCCC
>CANBJR010000052.1 GCA_947369085.1 uncultured Clostridia bacterium
GTATAAAGCTTAAAACAAGAAGTATGCTTGTATTGTTTTTGCTCTCAATAGTGATTTTTGGAACATTTAACTTCTACAGAAGCTACGGTACTACTTTTAAATCTGGGATTTATGTTTATTGGTATGGCTTTGAACCATATGTTCTTTCCGTTTTGCTTTTTGTTCTGTTAAGCAGAATAAAAACGGATAATTTGAGTGAAAAATCTAAGTTTTTGTTATGGAAGGTTTCTGATCTTGCACTCGGAATTTATCTAATTTCATATATATTTGATATGCTTGTTTACCCTGTACTTAACGCAAAAATCAATCCAATGACAGACAGACTTCCGTTTTATTTTATAGCTGTTCCGATTGTTTTTGTATGCTCAATGATTGCATCTGCAATAATGAATATTGCAGCAAAATATATACAAGTAATATTTAAAAAACTTGTTGAGTTGATAAAAGCACAACGTCAGCGAACTGACAAATACAAATTGCAGGATTATCTGTTTATTGCTCTTATGGCAGGCGGACTTATATTTGCTTTTTGGAAATGCGTTTACGGCTTTGGCGGAAACGATGAAGCTTTTTATCTTACTGTTCCGCAGCGATTTAATATGGGTGACGCGCTTATTAAAGACGAATGGCATCTGTCCCAGCTTTCAGGATTTCTGCTAATGCCATTTGTATGGCTTTTCACTACAATTACAGGCTCAACCGAGGGAATAATTCTGACAGCAAGGGTATTTTATATCCTTTTCCATGCAACAGTTTCAATTGTAATCTACTCCCGAATAAGAAAATACGGTTATGTTTCTGTATTTGCATCCGTTCTTTACTTCATCTATACACCATATAATATTATGGCTATGAGCTATAATACCATGGGACTTGACTTTATAACCATTTCCGGTGTAATTATGGGCACTGCAAACTATAAGAAAAAGCTTCCGCTTATTATAAGCGGAGTGACATTTGCTGCAGCAGTGTTGTGCTGTCCGTATCTTGCAGTTGCATATATTCTTTACGGAATATGCGTACTGATTCATACATTTATTAAGAACAAAAACACAAAAATAATTTTCAAAAGCAATTTATTTGCCGGCAAAACTTTCCTGTTTTTCAGCATTGGTATTTTTGCACTTGCGGCACTGTTTTTGATTTTTGCACTTACAAGAGTAAGCGTAAAAGAAATTATTGATTACCTTCCCTACCTTATGACTGACCCTGAGCATCCGCAAATTGCGCTCGTCACAAGGTTTAGTATGTACTTTAATTCAATTTTAAATTGTCACAGCCACTTTAAAATTGCGTTGTTCAGCTATCTTGCTATGATTGTTATTATGATAATTGACCGTAAGCGCAAATATCATCGCTCACTTTATCTTATCACAACAACTGCTATTGTTATTTTCTGTTACATATTACTGCTGCCGCAGATTACATATGCAACATACAATGCAATTATGTTCCCGCTTATATTTATTGGAATTACGTCATATATTTTGTGCACAAACAAGCCAAAAGCACTTTTTGCAAGCTTGTTTGTACTCGGTATAATTTACTCGTTTGCAATTTGTTTCTCGTCAAACCAGTATTTCTACGTAATCTCAATGGCAATTACCTCTTCAAATATTGCAAGCTACGTTTTTCTTGCACAGCTTTTAAGAGAGATGAAAACTTCACAGGATAATATAGAGTATGCGGTATGGGTAAAAAGAGGAAGCTTTCTGTTTGTTGCATTTATGATTTTCCTGCAAGGAACTTTTCAGATTAAATCAAAAGCGGAGCACTGCTTCTGGGAATCAGGCAACACAAGTAATCTGACTGCTCAGATTCAAAATGGTCCTGCAAAGGGAATTTATACAAACACAAATAACTGTAATACTTATGAACAGATTTACAGCGACTTACAATATTATAAAAACAAGCCAAATGATAAAATACTTTTCCTAACTGCAAAAACATGGTGTTATCTCGCTGCGGAGTTTCCGTACGGTACACTGTCAGCGTGGGTTTCCGGTGAAAAGCCTTCAAGCGTTGAAAGATTGAAAACTTACTACAGTGTGAATTCCGAGAAAGTCCCGAAGTATATATATATTCCCAAAGATTCAGAATGGAGCTTTACAAATATCTATAACGACGCTTATGCAAACGGATATTCTGTAGAAGAGAATGATATTAGCTATAAACTTGAGAAAAATAACTAAAATATACATTTGTCACTCCTAATTATCGGCAATATAAAACTTGTAATTTTTTCTGTTTTATGGTATATTATTTAATGCTTAATCTGAAAATGTGGGTTTTTGGATATTTGTGAGCATATGCCTAAAACTATTCTTGGGGGTAATTTTATGGAAATTATGAAAGCATATAATGAGTGGTGTAACAACGCTGTAGAAGATAAAGACTTAACAGCAGAGCTTGAAAGTATAAAAAACGATGAACATGAAATCTATGAGCGTTTTTACACGTCACTACAGTTTGGTACTGCAGGTTTGCGCGGTATCATTGGTGCAGGTACAAACAGAATGAATATTTATGTTGTACGCCAAGCTACGCAGGGTCTTGCAAACTATGTCATCAATAAATACGGCAAGTGTGCTGTTGCTATTTCTCACGACAGCAGAATTAAAGCCGATTTATTTATGATTGAAGCAGCAAGAGTGCTTGCTGCAAACGGAATTAAGGTTTATATTACCAAAGAATTGCAGCCAACGCCTGTACTTTCATATCTTGTACGTTACTTTAAATGTCAGGCCGGCATTATGGTAACTGCAAGCCACAATCCTGCTGCATATAACGGCTACAAGGCTTACGGTGAAGACGGATGTCAGATGACCGACGTTGCCGCAACAGCTGTTTATGATGAAATCTGCAAGCTTGATATTTTTAATGATGTAAAAATTGCTGATTTTGATGAATCAATAAAGTCAGGTATGATTGAATATGTTGACGAAAGCGTTTATGAAACATACCTTGACAAGGTTATGGAGCAACAGGTTAATCCCGGAATTTGTAAGGACGCTGACTTGAAGGTTGTTTACACTCCGCTTAACGGTGCAGGCAACAAGCTTGTAAGAAAAATTCTCGAAAAAATCGGCGTAACTGATGTTACTGTTGTTAAGGAACAGGAGCTTCCTGACGGAAACTTTACAACATGCCCCTACCCCAACCCCGAAATTAAAGAGGCTCTACAGAAAGGTCTTGAGCTTTGTGAAAAAGAACAGCCTGACCTTCTGCTTGCTACTGACCCTGACGCAGACAGAGTCGGAATTGCAGTTAAAGATTACGATGGCAGCTACCGCCTTATTTCAGGTAACGAGGACGGCGTAATGCTTACAAATTATATCCTTTCCTGCAAAAAAGCAGACAATGCACTTCCTGAAAAACCTGTTGTTGTTAAAACAATTGTAACTACAAAGCTTATTAACAAGCTCTGTGAAAAATACGGCTGTGAGCTTAAAAATGTTCTCACTGGATTTAAGTATATCGGCGAAATTATTTTGAATCTTGAAAGGAATCACGAAGAGAACCGTTACCTTTTCGGATTTGAAGAAAGCTACGGCTATCTTTCGGGTACTTATGTAAGAGATAAAGACGCTGTTGTTGCTTCTATGCTTGTTTGCGAAATGGCTGCATATTACAAAAAGCAGGGCAAGTCGCTTGCAGAAGTTATTGACGGTCTTTATGATGAATTTGGCTATTACCTAAACAAAACTTACTCGTTTGAATTTGAAGGCGCCGCAGGAATGCAAAAAATGGCTGATATTATGAGTGGCTTAAGAGATAATACACCGGAAGCTGTTGACAAGTATAAGGTAGTAAAAATTTGCGACTATCTGCTCAAAAAAGAAACTGATGTTGAAACAGGTGAAAGCACTGACATTACCCTTCCTAAGTCAAATGTTATTTCACTTAACCTTGAGGGCGACCATTCTGTTATTATCCGTCCGAGCGGTACCGAGCCAAAAATTAAACTTTATATTACTTCTGTCGGTTCTGACAAAGAAAATGCAGAAGCAGTTTGCGAAGCACTTGTAAAATCTTCAAAAGAAATTCTCGGTATTGAATAAATAAAACAAAGTTAACGGCTGTTCAATTCTTTGAACAGCCGTTTTTTATATGCATCATAAATTTTTATCATCAATCTCTATTTCTTCCATAATTACGCTTCCCCATGATTTCTGCCAACGATTACCGTTTTGCTCGGGCATTCTTTTGCGAAAACGAAGTCCTTTCGCAATTTCAACGCTTTCATAAGGCAAGGCATCATTTTTTCTGTTGTAGAAAACATATCTGGTAAAGTATTCTCCCCTTGCGATTTGAGAGACATTCAGCTTAAAACGCATAGATGTTTTTTCGCCCTTTTTACCTGAATAAAAATTCTCAATGACATAAGCGGTAACAGGGAAGCGCCTAAAGTCGCTCACTTCAACACGCAAACAGAGATTGTCAATATCTTCGTTGTTTTGCCATAAAAGTTCTAGCGACATTGCTTCTTCATTATAAAATAAATTATCTGTCTTACCGTAGTAGCCTGCGCGCAAAAGTTCAATATCATTACGCTTGCAAGGTTCTTTATGCTTGCCCATATAGTCATAGTACGCAAAATCGTCCTGTTCACCGCCAAGGTAGATTTTTATTGCGTATTCAACATCGCCGTCAAAAATCTTCTTTCCATGGTCAAGTACAATACAACGGGTGCAAAGCTCTCTAATTGTATTCATATTGTGAGAAACATAAAGAATAGTTCTGTTTTCATCCATTGCAAGCTTACGCATTTTTGTTATGCACTTTTTCTGAAACTGCATATCCCCCACAGCAAGCACTTCGTCCATTATTAAAATTTCAGCATCAAGATGGGCGGCTACTGCAAATGCGAGTTTTACAAACATACCTGATGAATAGCGTTTTACAGGTGTGTCAATAAACTTTTCACACTCGGAAAACTCAATTATTTTGTCAATCTTTTCTGTTATTTCTGCTTTACTCATTCCGAGTATTGCTCCGTTGAGATAGATGTTTTCCCTGCCTGTGAGTTCACCGTGAAAACCTGTTCCGACTTCAAGCATACTTGCTATTCTGCCTCGAAACATAATTTCACCGTCAGTCGGTGAAGTAACTCGTGACAAAAGCTTTAAAAAAGTTGACTTGCCTGCTCCATTTGCACCTATTATTCCAACCCTTTCTCCCCTATCAATTTCAATATTAAGGGAGTCAAGAGCCAAAAAACTCTCCCAGCCGCTATACTGATTTGCACCGATTTTAAGATTTGGGTCGTCTTTTCCTCTTTTGCGTGCATACCAGCTTTGCAAGTCGTGCCTTAAAGTGCCCGAACCTATTACTCCAAGCTTATATTCTTTTGTAAGATTTTCAGTTTTAATTACACAATTATCTCTCATTTTTCAGACCGTATCAATAAAATTCTTTTCTACCTGATTAAAAACTATCATACCAACAATTAAAATTACAGCAGTTACAACTGCGCTTATCAAAAGGAAAAACCATTCAAAGCTGCCGCTTCCGAGAAACGCAAAGCGGAATGATTCTACAATAGGAGCAACGGGATTCAAAAGCATAATCCAACGGAAGTTATCGGAAATCTGCGAAACAGGATATACAATAGGTGTAATATACATCCAAAGCGTTAGTCCGAAAGACACTAAAACATTCAGGTCACGGTATTTGGTTGTTAAAGATGAAATTATAAGACCTGTTCCGGTACCCAGCAATGCTGTGTGAATCATAAAAACAGGAAGTGCTAACACCAAAATATTCGGGTGAACATTTGCTCCGTTGAAAGCATACACAGCTACAAGAATTACAAACATTACAAACTGCACAATAAAAGTAATAGAGTTATAGATTATTCCCGATAAAGGCATTACAAGTCGAGGAAAATATACTTTACCAAAAATTCTTGCATTGCTTAAAAATGTTGAAGATGCACGATTAAAGCAACTTGAAAAAAAAGACCAAAGTATATTGCCTGACATATAAAACAAAAACTGCGGAATGCCGTCTGTGGAAATGTTTGCAATTATTCCAAAAATAAC
>CANBJR010000053.1 GCA_947369085.1 uncultured Clostridia bacterium
TCTTTTGAATTTTTGTGCAGTATTTTGGAATTTTTCTTAAGTTGACGACATTGCCCTAAGGGGAATCTCCCACACGTCCCATTCACAAAAATGTAATGTAATTTTGTGTGGACACGGCTGATGTGTCCCTACAGAGTTAATACTAGCGTTTCATTTACAATCACGATTATCAGAAGAACATATTTTTGATAACAACACGCACTATTATAAATTCGGAGCGTAGCGACCATTAATTGATAATTGTTAATTGTAAGTTGTATCCTGCGTTAGAGTTAGAAAAGTGTCTGACTCCCGAGATACCGAGTTATAATTCAAAGCCGACTTATATAACGTTAAAAAGAAAAAGAAACACGGCAGACGTAAAGCCTGCCGTGTACAGTGCAAAAAAATAATTTAAGTATAAATATATTATTCAGCAGCTGCTTTTCTCTTTGCGAAGCAATCGCTGCAGTAATAGCTCTTGCCCTCCATCGGCTGGAAAGGAATCTTTGCAGGACCGCCGCATTCAGCACATGTTGTTTCAAAATACTGACGTTCTGCTTTAGCAGCGTTCTTGCGTGCCTGTCTGCATTCTTTGCAACGCTGCGGCTCATTTACAAAACCTTTTTCAGCGTAGAATTCCTGCTCGCCTGCGGTGAAAACAAATTCGTTTCCACATTCTTTGCAAATGAGTGTCTTGTCTTCGTACATTGGTTTTTACCTCTCTTTGGCATAATTATAATTTTGCCCCGTGCGGAGTTGCACCGCAAAAACTATTCAGGACATATCTATGTTGCAGATTTTTCTGCGGGCTCTTTGCAGAGCATTGTCGGCGGATTTTTCGGAAATTAAAAGCTTTTTCGAGATTTCCTTATAGCTTAAACCGTTGCCATACAGCATAACAACCTCAAATTCGGTCTTTGAAAGTACTGCCTTAAGATTGCTAAGAGCCATTTTAAGGTGCTCACGGCACATCAAAAGCTCCTCAGGCGTCTGCGACAAATCCTCAAGCGTATCACCCAGAGCGTCAAGCTGAACAAGCGCTGATTTAGGAACTGCCTTTTGCGTGTTGCTTCGGCGAATTATTGAAATGAACCTGCGCTCAACAACAACTGACATATAGTTTTTAAAGCCTGAATTTCCGTTTTCGTCAAAGGTGCGGCAGGCGTATAAAAGAGAAAGCAACCCTTCCTGAACAAAATCATTTTGCTCGTAACCTTCGGCGGAGTATTTGTGCGCAATAAAGTTGATTGTATTCAAATAGCGCATTGCAAGTTCATTAAATGCGTTGTCGTCGCCGCTTTTTGAAAGTGCGGCAAGTTCGTTGTCATTGAGTGAGCTGTAGCATGGGTATGTGCTTTCACTCATTTTCTCACCTCTGACAATACTAATCTACTCAAATATAATATATTACAAAAAGCGCAAAATGTCAACGGGAGTTTTGTATTTTCTGTAAAATTGCATTATTAATATAACAAATTTTATGAAAAATAGATAACATTTTGTCAAAATACGGCGAGTATCTACTTGTAAAATGTTGTTGATAATGATATAATTTTCTAAAAGTTATAAAAAAGAGGGGCAAAGCAGTTTATGGTTGTACGATGTAACAGCTTCGGAATTAACGGAATGGACGGTTATAAGGTTGAAATCGAGGCGTCAATGCAGAGCGGTCTGCCGGGGTTTGATATGGTCGGTCTACCTGATGCAGCCGTGCGTGAAAGCCGTGACAGAGTAAAAAGTGCGCTCAAAAACTGCGGATTCAAGCTGCCATCTGCGCATATCATTCTCAACCTTGCTCCTGCGGATATAAAAAAGGAAGGCCCTATTTACGACTTGCCAATTTGCGTAGCGCTGCTTAAGCTTACAGGGCAGATTGTTACCGATATTTCCGATTGTGCTTTTATCGGCGAGCTTTCGCTTGGAGGGGATACAAGGGGAATTCACGGCGTTTTGCCAATGGTAATTAAGGCGAGAGAGTGTAAAATTAAGAAAATCTTTGTTCCTGCCGAAAACGTCAGCGAGGCGTCTGTTGTTGACGGAATCGAAGTTTATCCCGTCAGAGAAATAGTAGAGCTTAAAAATATCCTCAACGGCAATGAAAATGTTCGGCCTGCAACACCGAAAACACATAATGATGAACATACGGATGGATTTGTTCCCGATTTTTCGCAGGTAAAGGGACAGTTTGAGGCAAAGCGTGCGCTTGAAATTGCCGCCGCAGGAGGTCATAATATATTGCTTATCGGACCTCCGGGTTCAGGCAAAAGTATGCTTGCAAAGCGTTTGCCGTCAATTTTGCCCGATATGAAGTTTGATGAGATGATTGAAACTACAAAAATCCACTCAATAGCAGGTGTGCTGTACCGTGACGGGCTTGTAGAAACACGGCCTTTTCGTTCACCACACCACACAGTAACGGCGGTCGGACTCGGCGGAGGAGGAACGGGGAGCATAAAACCCGGCGAGGTGTCGCTTGCACATAACGGTGTGCTTTTTCTTGATGAATTGCCCGAGTTTTCACGCAATGCTCTTGAGGTTTTAAGACAGCCTATTGAGGATTCGCAAATTACCATTTCACGTTCGGGACAAAATTGTACATACCCCTGTTCAATAATGGTGGTTGCGGCTATGAACCCCTGCCCGTGCGGTTATTACGGTGATGGAACAAACCGCTGTACCTGCTCGGATGTAAAAATCAAGCGTTATCTTAACAGGATTTCGGGTCCTTTGCTTGACCGATTTGACATTCACGTTGAAGTGCCGCCCGTGAAATTTGACGAACTCAGAAGCACTGAGGTAACAGAAAGCTCTGCTAAAATCAAAAAGCGTGTAGATATGGCAAGAGAAATTCAGCGTGAACGCTTTAAGGGCAGTTCAACGCTTTGCAACGCAAAAATCAACGCAGAGCAGTTTGAAAGGTCATGTATTATCGACAAAGCGGCTGAAAATACCTTGAAAAATGCATTTGAAAGCCTTGGGCTTACCGCAAGAGCGTATGACAGAGTATTAAAGGTTGCAAGAACAATTGCAGATTTGGAGCAGTCGGAGGTTATACGCTCCGAACACGTGCTTGAAGCTGTGCAGTACAGAAGCCTTGACCGAAAGTACTGGTCGACGACTTAATATTCTCAAAATGTATTCTATTAAAATTTGTCTTTTAAACACTATTATTTTATGGTATAATAAATTTGCAGATTTGCTGATTTTCTGCGGAAGTTAAATAAAACTTTGGAGGTAAGAATTATGGCTATAACAAAAAATTCAATCATCGGTGACGTTCTTGACAAACACCCTGAAACAGCAGAGCTTTTCTTCAGCATCGGTATGCACTGCCTTGGCTGTCCTGCTTCAAGAGGAGAAACAATTGAAGAGGCTTGTATGGTTCACGGCGCAGACGTTGACGCTTTGATTAACTCGCTCAACGAAGCTGTTGGCGAATGAGTACATCAGTTTCACAGCTTGATAATCGTTTAAAGCTCTGTTCGGACTTTGTCCGGAAAGGAGCAAAGCTTGCTGACATCGGCACAGACCATGCGTATTTACCCGTGTGGCTGTGCCGTATTGGCAGATGTCCGAGTGCACTTGCTGCTGACATAAACCCCGAGCCTCTTAAACGCGGTGAGGGTACGATTATCGAGTCGGGACTCAGCGACAGAATTGAAACACGGTTAAGCGATGGACTTAAAGAGATAAGGCGTGACGAAGCCGATGATATTGTAATTGCGGGAATGGGCGGAGAGTTAATTGCAAAAATCCTTTCCGAATGTTCATTTGCAACCGACAGTTCAAAGCACTTTATTTTACAGCCTATGACAAGAAGCGAAGTGCTTATTGCCTGGCTGTGTGAAAACGGATTTAAAATCATTAAGCAGGATTGCTGTGTTGCATCGGGAAGATGCTATACGGTACTTCTTGTTAAATATATCGGTGAAAAGATAAGCACTGATGAGCTTTACTGCTACCTCGGGGAGCTTTCACCGAAAAATAACGAAACGCATCTTCGCTTTGTAGAAGGTCATTTAAACAGACTTTCAAAACAAGCTGTCGGAGATGTGCGCTTTGCTGTGCTTGCAGACAGAATACGGGAGATAATTTATGACAACGATTAAAGATATTGCTGAATTTTTTGAAGGCTTTGCGCCTACCGACAGCGCAATGGATTTTGACAATGTCGGACTTCTTGTGGGTGACAAAAACACGGAAGTGACAAAGGCTTTGTTGTCGCTTGACATAACAATTGAAGCTGTAAAAGAAGCGCAAAAGCTTGGTTGTGAGCTGATTATAAGCCACCACCCCGTTATTTTTAATCCGATAAAAAGGCTTGATACAAGCAGTGCGCCGTATCTTCTGGCAAAATACGGAATTTCTGCGCTTTGTATGCATACAAATCTCGATTTAAGCGAGAGTTTTGGTGTGAATATCTGTCTTGCAAATGCAATAGGCGTAAAAAATATTGTAAAAAGCGACAAAGGCGAGTGTTTGTTTGTCGGTGAAACAGAGAATGAAACCGATATTAAATCCTTTGCCGAAAACGTAAAATCAGCGCTTAATTGCAACGGACTGCGTTACACAGACGTTAAGAAAAGCGTAAAAAAGGTTGCCGTTTCATCGGGTGCAGGCGGTTCGGAAATTTTTGCGGCGGCGCAAGTCGGTGCTGACGTGCTTGTCACAGGTGAGATTAAGCACCACGAAATCAATGCCGCCAACGAGCTTTGCGTAAATATTATTGACGCAGGACATTTCAAAAGTGAAGATATTGTAATTTTGCCGCTGATAAATAAACTTTCGGATAATTTTTCAGACGTTATTTTTACAAAATCGAAAGCATATTCGGATAATATTAAATTTGTTTAACCAAATATTCATATATCATAAAATATTTATTGCATAATTTGTAACTATTTGATATAATAATACGATGAATAACAATATGTAGTGGTGCGCCCGATTATGGGTGTGCAGATGGTGAAATATGAGAATCAGAAAAAAGAAATGGGCAGAGCCAGAGCTTTCTGTATGCGACTTTTTCGTGAAAAATCCCGAGGAGCATACGGGACAGTGGAAAAAAGCATTTGCAAAAGAACAGCCGATATACCTTGAAATAGGCTGCGGCAAGGGCGGATTTGCAGGCAGGCTTGCACTTGAAAATCCCGATAAAAACATAATTGCGCTTGACATAAAAATTGATATGCTCGGCGTAGGCAGGCGAACAATTGTAAAGCTGTTTGAGGAAAACGGCAAAATGCAGAACGACATAACAAATCTTTTGCTTGTGAATTACAATGTGGAACAGCTCGACAAAATCATTACTAAGGAAGATGAAATTGAAAGGCTGTATATCAACTTCTGCAACCCGTGGCCCCGTCCTAAGCATAAAAAACGCAGACTTACATACTATAAAAAGCTTGAAATGTACAAGAAGTTTCTGAAAAAGGATGCTGAAATCCGCTTTAAAACCGATGATGACGAGCTTTTTGATGAAAGTCTGGAGTATTTTAAGCAGAGCGGATATGGGATAATTTATATCACACGTGATTTGCATAACAGCGACGTAAAGGATAATATCGAAACCGAGCACGAAAAAATGTTCTCGGCAGAGGGTATCAAGATAAAATATCTGATTGCAAAGCAGAAAACAACTAAAAATTAATAATGTACAATTAACAATAATTTTTAATTTTAAATTGTTCATTGAAAGGGGGCTGACGTTTGAAAATTAAAAATGTACTTTCAGTTTTTTTAATTGCCGCATTATTTGCCGTTTCGGCGGTTGGATGCGATATTACGGACGTAGGCTCAGACAGCCTTTTAAGACCTCCGAAAACAATGGGCGATGAAGCCGAAATTGAACAGCTTATTTCTGATACTGCAAATAACGGCTATACTTTAAAATATCCCAAAAACGGCAGTTACCGCAGTGCAATTATTATGTGCGACCTTGACGGCGACAAAATCGATGAGGCTGTAGCCTTTTTCCGTGAGGGAGAGGACGTTGCAAGAATACATAT
>CANBJR010000054.1 GCA_947369085.1 uncultured Clostridia bacterium
TGGAGATTTTCACTTATGATGTTTGCAAAATCTCCTGCTGTCGGCACAGGACTTGGTTCGTATAATAAGTTTGCGGCAGAACACGGGTATTTGACCGATTCGGGTGAAGAATGGAAATATTTCGGTCACAACTGCTATTACGAGTTTTTAGGTGAGCTGGGAATCATCGGCTCAATAATAGTTTTTGGTGCATTACTTTATATGCTCATAAAAACTATCATTCTGGTACGCAACACCAGCCTTCTGCCGATTCAGCGCTATCATGTGCTTTTCGCACTTGCAGTTGAAGTAATGCTTATTTTGTATAGCGTTACGGGTAATGTTCTCCTTTATGCCGATCAAACGCTGTCACTTTTCTTTGCTTTTGCAATAACGAGAAGCATAATAATAAATAACGGGTTACGCAATAAACCTATTCACAGAAATTTTCAAAGGCAGAGGTAGTTATGAAAAATAAAGTCGGAATTATTACATTTCACAAAGCTATAAGCTACGGAGCAGTTCTTCAGGCGTACGCTTTACAAAACTTTCTTTATAAGGTTGGCATTGACAACGAAATCATTGACTACAAATGCGAATATATGATTAATAAATATCAAAAAACCTTTCGGCGGACAAGCAAAAATCTGCTTAAGGACTTTTTGTGGAGCATAAAAACTGCTCCGGGTGTAAAAAAAGGAAAGAAAAATACCGAGATATTTGCAAATAAATTTTTAAAAATGAGCAAGCCTTACACCAAAGATAATATCTCTGAGGCAACATATGATTACAGGGCGTTTATTACGGGTAGCGATCAGGTTTGGAGTCCTACCTGCGTCGGCTTTGACCCTGCTTATTTCCTGACCTTTGCTAAGCCCGAACAAAAATACAGCTATGCCGCAAGCATTGCAGTAAAAAAATATCCTGAAAATCTCAAAGGTGAATTCACAAAGAGAATATCTGACTTTCAAGGATATTCCGTACGAGAAAAAAGCGGCGCTGAAATTGTAAAAGCATTAACGGGTAAAAACGCCCGTGTAAATATTGACCCCACACTTTTGCTAAGCTCACAGGAGTGGGATAAAATTGCGTCCGATGAAAAAAAAGAGCCGTACATATTTCTTTTCAATGTGCTTAAACCAAACAAGCTGATTGATTACGCAATCAGCCTTGCAGAAAAAAAGGGACTGAAAATTCTTTATCTTAACAACCGCAGACCTGTTAATCACAATCTTATAGAATACCTCAGCCCCGTAACTGCTGACAAATTCATCAGCCTTATAAAAAACGCCGAATATGTCTGCACAAATTCCTTTCACGGCAACGCTTTTTCTGTTATTTACGGCAAAAAATTTGTTGTTGAAACAGAAACTGCGGCATCAACAAACATAAGGTCGCAGGAACTTCTTGAGTATCTCGGACTTAGCGACAGAATTCTGTCATCAACACATACTCCGGATATTGACGCCGAATACGACCTTGACTCGGTACAAAAACTGCTTGATGAAGAACGCAAAAAATCTGCCGAATATCTTTCAGCACTTGTGTAACATGGAAAGGAACAGGTAAATGTCAGAAAAGTCATCAGGAAAACAAATGTCAATCAACGTTATTGCGTCACTGATTTCATTTGCCGTAACAACGGGAATTAACTTTTTTCTCACTCCGTTTCTTACAAAAGAACTCGGTACGGAAGCTTACGGATTTATCGGCTTGGCAAATAACTTTGTTCAATATGCTACCGTAATAACCTCTGCACTCAACTCAATGTCGGGAAGATTTATTTCTCTTGCATATCATCGGGGAGATAAAGAAAAAGCGTCAAAGCTGTTCAGCTCGGTGCTTGTCGCAGATTTGATTATTGCGGCAGTTATGCTTGTGGTTGCGTCGCTTCTTACATTCTACATAGACAAAATACTCGTTATACCGGAATCTACGGCTACTGTTACAGATTTGGTAACGAACGTTAAAATCACTTTTGGAATAACCTTCTTAACCTTTGTAATAAGCGTTATAACTGCTATTTTCACCACAGCAACATATGTAAAAAACAGAATTGACATTAACTCAATCAGAGATATTATTTCAAATCTGATAAAAATTGCTGTTTTATTTTTGCTTATCGGTGTGTTCGGAGTAAAGCTATACACACTTGCCACAGCAATGCTTGCAAGCGGAGTTTTTCTGTTGCTTGCAAACATCAGCGTAAAAAAGCGTATTTTGCCCGATGTCGAAATAAGCTTGAAAAAATTCCGTTTCGATTTGGTAAAAACGCTTATTGCCGCAGGAGTATGGATGTCGCTTGCACAGCTGAGCAACACGTTTCTTTCGGGTCTTGATTTGCTTATATGCAACCTCACCCTCGGTGCAACGCTTATGGGTATGCTTTCAATTGCAAAAACAATTCCCCACAGCATTTCACTGCTTATCACTACTCTTGCAAGTGTATTTACTCCGCATTATACGATTTTATATGCAAAAAATAAAATCGGTGAGCTTGTAAAAGAGATAAAATTTACATCAAAAATTCTCAGCTTTATTCTTACCGTTCCGTTAACGGGATTTATGGCATTCGGCTACAGCTTCTTTACATTGTGGCAACCCGAAAAAACGCCCGATGAAATTATGATGATTCAGATTTTGTCTGTTCTTACCTGTATTCAATATCTATTTACCGCACACACACAGTGTCTTACAATGCTCAATTCTGTTTGCAACAAAATGAAACTGCCTGTTCTTGTTGCTCTTATTGTCGGTGTGGTAAGCACTGGTTCGGTTCTCCTGATTCTCAACCTTACTGATACAGGTAATTTCGGAGTATATCTGATTGCAGGTATAAGCTCACTTCTTATGAGCCTCAGAGCAATTCTTTTTATTCCGATTTATTCGGCACATCTGCTAAAACAGAAGAAAACAGTTTTTTATCCTCCAATCATAAGAGGTTGGATTGCATTCTTTGTACTTATGGTTATTTTCAGCGTTGTTGCAAATGTGTTCACAATAACCTCTTGGCTATCATTTATTATTGTGTGCAGCATATGCGGTGTTTTAGGATATTTTATTATTTTACCGATAATGTTCAACAAATCTGAAATAAAACAGCTTACTTCAAAAATCAAAAAGAAATTTGTAAACCATTAAGGTGATGATTTTTATGAAATTAAAACGAAAGAAAGCCTGTTCCTTGCTTACCGGCATTTTGCTTGTTGCAGTAACTGTATTTCAGATTACCGCCTTTACGGGCTGTAATCAAACCGACAGCAAAGAGCTTTTGCAAAAAGCAAAGGCACTTTATGACGAGGGCAATACCGAAGAAGCACAATATCAGCTTTCACTGTATATTCAGGACTACCCCACAGACGTTGAAGCAAATATTCTTCTTGGCGACTGGTATGCAGCTGAAGACAACGATAAATCTCTTACGTATTACAGAAAAGCAGCAAAATATACCGAATACAGCGATAATTCACTAAATTACAATAACAGTTCTGCTGCACTTAGCGGTAAAATAGAAAGCTTTACCATAAAACCTGCCGTAAAGTACACAAAGTCAATGAAGGTTACTTTCAGCGGAAATATGTTTAGAATTGACAAAGACAGTGAAACCGGCAAAATTAACAATGCAAAATTGCAGCTTGATGACAATAATTGCAAAACCACAAAATGGTTTGCGGTAAATGCAAGCGAAAAATCAATTTCGGCATATGGAAATATAAATTGCGCTATTTGGCAATTTATGGATTACGAGGGCAATATTGAATTTTATGAAGATGATTCTTCTTTTAACTCTTACGACTCAATCAAATTATCAAACAAAGCTTATTCTTCTGCTGAAATCCCTAAAAATGCAGTAAACGCAAGACTCACCTATTATGACCCGTCTATTGAAAACACAAACAAAAATCTGGATAACGGGGTATATGCTGCATATGGAAGTTTTATTCAGGGATATTCATCACTAAAATCTCAAACTTTTGAGATTTCTGACCTTTCGGATAATGAATATATTGAATACAAAAACGGCAAGTGGACTATGCATTCGGGTAATAAAACAACTAATCTGAAACTTGATGCAATACCGGAAACCTCACTCTACATTTCTGTATCAGGCGATTTGGTGGGCGAACTCAATTATATTTGTGCAAAAAATTCCGTGACTGCTGACAAATCAAAAGAATACGGTATTTCATACAAATCAGGCACAACAGACTTTTCATGCAAAAGAATAGGCGACGCCGAAAATATGCGCTTTAATTATAAAATTGACGATGAGTGGGCAAACAGCGGAAACAACGATTTTGATAACGCTTACCCATGGTGCGAAATGAAGCGTTGTAACATAAAAATAACTAATGACAAGAAAGTTATTGTATATGAAAACGAAAAGGGCTTTAAAAGCGACGGTTCAAACGGTAATGTTATGGTTGAAATTCCGAAATTTTACACAAAGCGTACAGTTAACAACGGATACGAAAACATACTGATTTCCGGTACGCAGCACGACGGATACCAGCTTGACCCTGCTTTTATCGGTTCTGACGGCAGTGAGCTCGAACACATCTATGTCGCCGCATATTTGTCTGCAGCAAACGAAGAAAACGGTTTGCTTACAAGCTCTTCCGGAGCTTTTCCTGCGATAAAGCTACTTTACAGCTATATACAAGAAAAATCCGCAGCAAACGGAACAGGCTACTCTGAGCTTGATTTTGTGACCTATTCAGCTCTTCAAAAACTCTTTTTAATTGAAACAGGTAATATAAATTCTTCATCAATATTCAGCGGTGACACAGCAAATTACTACTTTTACGCCGATTCTGACAAACAAGGATATGCAACAAACACAGAACGCAAAACAAACACTATTGTGCTGAATTTAAACAACCTTACAGGAAGATTTGATGTCGGCGACAGTATAACAATTTTCAGCGGTTGGAAAGAATACAAAAACACTGTTGATTATCACCGAGAAATTGAGTCGCTTAGCGAAAACGACAACGAAATAATAATTACCTTTACCGGTAAACCAATAGATGTAACTGCCGGTAAAACGGCAATTTCAAATATTCCGCTAAAGTGCGGAAAAACTGATTCAATAGAGTACTGTACCGGCATAAATCAACGCAGTGACGGAAAATCTTCATTTAAATACAGAGGTATTGAAAACCTTTACGGAAGTGTAATGACTGTACTTAGCGGTGCAAGCTTTTTACAAGAACAATTTTCATACACAACCGCAGACGGTGTAAGTTACACGGTTAACGCGGATATTCCCCTACAAACCTCCGGATTTGCCGACATAGAAAAGCTTAATAAAAATCTTAGTATAAAATCTATGATATTTGACTCTGAAAATCCTCTTATTATGCTTCCTTCCGAGCTTGGTCACGGAGCCTCGGCAACATCGGCATACGGTGACTTCTGGATGCAGTCTGCCAAACAAAACTCAGCAACACCAAGATATTTTGCTGTTGGAGGTGCAAACGACAACTTCAGTCTTGCAGGAATTTTTCATATGAGAGCAATTATTGACGCAGATTTTACTGATAATACAAATTACGGTTATATCGGTTCACGAATCATGTATCGTTGATTACGTTGTTCAATAAAGGCTCAATAAAAGTGTTGCAAGCTCTGCGGTTATATTTGCCTAGAATCATCACTTCATTTTAATCGGGTTATTCTGTTTGCAATCCGAATAACCCGAAACTATACAATAAAAACAAGACAACCGGGCAGCCCTTTCGGACTGCCCGGTCATTTTATGAATTCATATATAATAAGCTATACTTTTTACTAATCAGTTATGAAATAGTTTTTGCCTACTACATTAATGATTCATCAGATTGTGCACCATCTCCACTTACCTGTAAGTGAAGCTCTTTCCTGATCTGCCTTTACGCAGCCTGTTGCAACAAATGCATAGTTTGCAAGGTCAGATACAGAGTTATAATCT
>CANBJR010000055.1 GCA_947369085.1 uncultured Clostridia bacterium
CCCACGACCTGTAACACTCTTTCCCTACACGACGCTCTTCCGATCTGTACATTGTCAAGCGCAATTGCAAGCTATCTTGCCCTAGGAAAAAGTGTTGAAGATTCGGTAAGACTTGCAAAAGAATATATTACAGGCGCTATTAAAGCCGGACTTGACCTTGGAAAAGGCAGCGGTCCTCTTGCCCATAACTACAAAATTATAAAATGAAAGGTCTGATAAAATGAGAGAATATGCTACACAAATGGAAGCTGCAAAAAAAGGAATTGTTACAAAGGAAATTGAATCAGTTGCAAAAAAAGAACGAATGACGGTTGAAGAGCTTATGCCGCTTGTTGCACAAGGTAAGGTCGTTATTTGTGCAAACAAGCTTCATACCTGCATTGACCCGCAGGGTGTTGGTTCAATGCTAAGCACAAAAATTAATGTAAACCTCGGTGTTTCTCGTGATTGCAAGGATTATGACATTGAAATGCAGAAGGTTATGGAAGCCGTCAATATGGGTGCCCACGCAATAATGGACTTATCCTCGCACGGCAACACAATACCCTTTAGAAGAAAGCTAACAAGCGAATGTCCTGCAATGATTGGAACAGTGCCCGTTTACGACTCGGTTATTCACTATCAGCGTGACCTTGATACGCTTACTGCAAAGGACTTTATTGACGTTGTAAGACTTCACGCTCAAGACGGTGTTGATTTTGTAACACTCCACTGCGGAATAACGCGCAAGACAATTGAACAGATTAAAAAGCACAAAAGAAAAATGAACATTGTTTCACGAGGCGGCTCTCTTGTTTTTGCATGGATGTGTATGACTGGCAATGAAAATCCGTTCTATGAATATTATGACGAGATTCTCGATATTTGCCGTGAATATGACGTAACAATTTCCCTCGGTGACGCTTGCCGACCGGGTTGTCTTGCAGATGCGAGCGATGTTTGTCAGATTGAAGAGCTTGTACGGCTTGGCGAGCTTACAAAACGTGCGTGGAAAAAGGACGTTCAGGTTATGGTTGAAGGTCCCGGACATATGCCTATGGATCAGATTGCGGCAAATATGAAAATTCAGAATACTATATGCAACGGAGCACCGTTTTATGTTCTCGGACCGCTTGTTACAGATATTGCACCAGGTTATGACCACATTACTTCAGCTATAGGCGGCGCAATTGCGGCTGCCTCGGGTGCGGCTTTTCTCTGCTATGTAACACCTGCGGAACACCTTGCACTGCCTAATGTTGAGGATGTTAAGCAGGGTATTATAGCATCAAAAATTGCCGCTCATGCTGCTGATATTGCAAAGGGCGTAAGAGGCGCAAGAGAGATTGACGACAAAATGTCTGACGCAAGAAGAAAGCTTGACTGGGAAGCACAATGGGAATGTGCAATTGACCCCGAAACAGCCAAAAAAATTCGTGATGACAGAAAGCCAGAACATGATGATACGTGCTCAATGTGTGGTAAGTTCTGCGCCGTAAGAAGTATGAACAAAGCCCTTAACGGCGAGCATATTGATATTTTATAATTATAAATTTAGTGTTTGAAAAGTGCTGTTGCAGTTTGATTTGCAACAGCACTTTTTATTAATATTATTTATTCTATTATAGAATTATACATATAAGTCCGTTACAACCGTCATTGATAATTTTTTCAATGGTTTCCCCTATTCTTCTGCGGGCATCTGACGGCATTCTGGAAAGTTTGTTATGCAAACCCTCGTTTACAAGCTCATGAACCGACTTGCCGAAAATATTGCTCTCCCATATTTTTTCAGGGTTTTCTTCAAACTCCTTCAATAGATATGAAACAAGCTCTTCCGATTGCTGTTCAGACCCTACTATCGGCGTTACTTCGGTTTTGGTTTGCACCCTCATCATATGAATTGATGGTGCGCTTGCCTTGAGCTTTATTCCGTACTTGCCACTTTGCTTTATTATCTGCGGTTCTTCAAGCGAAAGCTCATCAATTGTCGGCATTACTATTCCGTAACCCGTTTCTTTCACCTGCTCGTAAGCCTGCGCAATTTTATCAAATTCTTTTTGCTTTTTAGACAGATTATTGATACATTCCAGCAGTTCGTATTCATCTTTAATTTCAATTTCGGTTTCTTCCGAAAGTACCTTATAAAATAGTGAGGTATCTATTCCCAATGAAATTGTTGCTATTCCTCTGCCAAGGTCAAGGTTTGTAAGGAAAGCGTTGTTTATATATTCACATTCTGACAACTCTTGTATAGTTTGCTGTATTTCACGGATTTTTTCAATTTTTTTGGCTGACTCTTTTATAGAATTGAAAATTACCGATTTAAGCCAATGCTCTTTATCAAGCTTTACAACCCATTTTGGAATATCTACCTTGATTTCCTTAATAGAAAATTCAAACAAAAGCTGTGCGAGCACTTTTTTTATTTCATTTTCACTCAATTCCATACAGCTGACAGGCAGTACGGGTACTCCGTACTGCTTTGACATTTCTGCGGCAAGTGCAATTGTGTGTTCTGACTCCGGTTCGGCTGAGTTTAGAAGAACAATAAACGGCTTGTTAATTTCTTTGAGTTCGTTGATGACACGCTGTTCACTTTCGATATAATCTTCTCTGGGAATTTCGCTGAACGAACCGTCGGTTGTGATTACAAGTCCAATTGTGGAATGGTCAGTAATTACCTTTTTTGTGCCGATTTCAGCAGCATCATCAAACGGGATTTCTTTATCTGACCAAGGCGTCTTTACCATTCTCGGCATATCCTCTTCACTGTAACCGATTGCGCTGTCGACAATATAACCTACGCAGTCAATCATTCTGACTTTGAAGGTAGTATTGTTTCCAAGACTAATTTCAACCGATTCTTCGGGAATAAACTTAGGTTCAGTAGTCATTATTGTTCTTCCTGCCGAAGATTGAGGAAGTTCATCAACCGTTCTTCTGTAAATACTTTCGTCTTTTATGTTAGGAAGAACAAGTGAGTCCATAAAACGCTTAATAAATGTTGATTTACCTGTTCTTACAGGACCAACAACACCGATGTACACATCTCCGTCGGTACGTCTGGAAATATCCTGATATACGTTTCTCTCTTCCATTATTTTCCTCCTATATTTTCGGAATCAACAGCATTTGGGCGCTGTCAAGCGTTATGTTTTCCGCAGAATTTTCCGAAAGCAGCAAGTCAAGCCTTGTGTTGTGTGTTTTTGCTATATTCCACAGGCTTTCACCCTGCTTTGCAAAGTACAAAGTCAATGCGCAGCTATCGGCAACAATCGGTTTGTCTTCAAACAATTCCATACCGCACACTACCTTTAAGCGCTCTGCCTTTTCAGCACAAGTACAAAACTTTAATTCACATCTGACCTCAATCGTATTGTCATCAGCAAGTCTGTAGCTTATGCTTGACGTGTGCGGATAAATATTTTGCAAGGTGTTAAAATCCGAAGCTGTATTAAAAGTATGCTCATAATCGTAGGTGCGTTCTATGATTGTGGGAATGCCGTCTTCGTTAATGGCAAGTATACAGATATTAATCTTGCCACCTGCTTTAAGCCCATTATCAGAATTAATCTGTTCGCAGGAAACACTGTCAGTAAAAATATCAAGAATTTTTGTGATTTTTCCGTTATCTACCTTTACCGAGATTTTTTCCATTTGTGTTTCAGACAGAGGTAGAACCTCGCTAGAAATTGAAAATTGTTCAAACTCCGGCTTTGAAGCACAACTAACAGAATAAGAGTCAACAATTACCTCTTCATCGTTAGTCAGATAACCTTCTTCGGTTACACAAAGCATTACATCGACAACGATAGACGGTTTTTCTGACAGCATATCATTTTTTAGTCTTATGTCATACGACATAACATCGCACTCAACATTATTAATAGTTTTTTCGTCGATACCGTCGCAATCAATAATTTGATTGAACGGCAGAAGATAGTCTATCTTACTTATTTCACCTGATTCAACATCAGTAATATATAGGAGCTTAAGGTTTATTTCCCCGTTAATCATCAATTTTCCTGTAACAGCCTTTGCGTCGGTCAGAGTTACATCAACTGATGAGCGAATTATTGATTCTATGGCAGGTTTATCGGCAACCGAAACCTCTTCACACACGTTGAATTGCTCCTGACAAAGAGATTTTAAATCTGTGCAGTTCACCCTTTTTTTCAAAGATTCAATACTTGAATCAACGGACGAATATATACTTGTCTTTGAACTTGACTTGACTTTTGCATACAGTGAAAAAGCTCCGTGCATAACAAGTCGTCTTGGGCTTAAAGCACGGCAGTTTATGTACTCTGATTTTGTTTTTGTAATAATTACCGGATTGTCGGGTGTTTCCTTAACAGAAAAGCTCTGAGAAAAATTGACGCTCTGTTCGCAACACCTGATTGTCTTTTTTATACTTTCAACGTATATTACATTGACAACGCAAGTGCCATCAATTTGCAGCTGACCTCCCGAAAGACTTTTGGACTGAATTTTGGGTGTTAGTGTGCATTTCAGAATTTTTTCAATATCCGGACAATAATCGGGCAGAGTAAGGTCAACGTCTGCGAGCTGTTCGGCAACCGTATCAAGCACCGTAACAGGGGTGCTAAACGTTCGGTTCTCCTGATTAAACTCCATATTTATCTCTCCTTTTGATTTTATATAATAAATATATTAGAGTATTAATCAAAATATACCGTATATTAGAATTTGGCACAAAAAAGAGCCGACAGAACGTCGGCTCTTAAAAAGTTAATTTTATTTGAATGAAGTAATAATATTAGCAGCAAACTTACGGATAAGTGTTGAATCGTGAATATTAACTACACCGTCAAAGTTTACGTCTGCTCTTATAAATTCGTCATCAGAGAATTTAATTATGTCAGCTGCGTATTTCTGAACAAGTGTTGCGTCAGATACATTAATAACACCGTCATTATTAACATCACCGTAAAGGATATTGTCAACAGGCTCGTTAAGCGTAATTCTGCCTGAAAGCTTCATATTTTCAAATCCCGGAGTTGAAGTTACATCCATCAATCTGCTGTTGTCAACAGGATAAGCTGTAATTACTTCGTCCCTTGAATTAATATAAGCAACACCAAGAATTTCTACTTCGAGGTCAATTGTTGTTTCACCCTTACCAATAATATCAAATGTTACATTCACAAAATCTTTTTCAGTTGTGAAATCATACAAAGAAAGACTTGAGAAATCACCTTTGATTTCATTTTCTAAGCTTGTGTTAATAACAGCATTTGGTACATTTGGCATAATGCTTCTAACGTTTTTCTTAGGATCAAATGATAGCTTTGTGTTGTCATATGTAAGTATCCACTGAGAATTTACAAGTTCCATTGATGATGTCAGTTTGTAGGAAACAGTAACAGTAGAATTATCTTTGTTATATTCCTGCGAAACAGGTGAAAGAATGTTAGATGTCGCATTTACCTTTAAAACATCACTTACGGGTGTTGTAGGGTTAGTAGCAGGAACCGTTGGCTTTGTTGTAGGAACAGTAGGATTAGTTGTGGGAGTTGTTGGCTTTGTTG
>CANBJR010000056.1 GCA_947369085.1 uncultured Clostridia bacterium
CAGGGCTTTAAATGTAGAAGATTGCTTTGAATATGATGAAACAACCTACAGTGCTTATGGTCAGTACCAGTTTACCGGCACAACTATTGAACAGGCTGTTATTACTGCTATTCTGAACGTAACAACTGACGACAAGGTTGTTGTTGATATGATCAAAGGCAATAATGAGCAGGATTATTCGGCAGTTAAGACATTGCTTGAAAACAACGCTTATAAAGTAAATGAAATTTCGCTTTTAACTCAGGACATTGACGAGGACGCAGAATTTATAATGATTTATTCTCCGTCTGTTGACCTTGACGAGAATGCTGCTGAGAAAATTTCCGAGTGGCTTAACAACGACGGCAAGTACGGAAGAACTCTTATTTACATTCCATGTATCGACAAGGCCGACACTCCGAATATTGACGCGTTGCTTGACGAGTGGGGTATGCAGGTAAACGACGGTTATGTTTTTGAAACAAACACTGATTATCTTATCAGCGGCTCAACTCCGTTTGCATTTGTTACAGATTACAGCGATTACTACACAGATAACCTTAAAAATTCAAAAATCCCCGTAGTTGTCAGCGAAACTCACGATATTATTATCAAAGACAGCGAAATGGCTCACTCACTGCTTACAACCTCTGACAAGGCAGGTGTTCAGCCGTATGATTTTGACGAAAACTGGGATTATCAGGACGCAATTACGGGAGAACCTCTCAATGTTGCGGCTGAAGGTGTAAAAACCAACAATGACGAAAAGTCCTCAAGGGTTGTAGTGTTCGGTTCTTACACAATGTTCAGCGAAACTGTTATGAGTTACAACAGCTACAACAACTCCGCATATTTTATGAATGTTGTAAATACAATTGCAGATAAGGACGATACAGGAATAACGATTGAATCAAAATCGTTTGAAAGTGCAGAGCTTGGCGTAACGGACGTTACAACACGTTCGGCTATGTTTGCAATATTTGTCATTATTCTTCCGGCGGCAATTCTTGTAACGGGTCTTATCGTATGGCTTCGCAGGAGGAACAGATAATGAAAAAGAATACAAAAATTTTCATAGTAGCGGCAGTTGCGGCTGTACTGCTGATTGGATTAATGCTTTTGCTGATTTTCCTGCCAAAGGGCGACAGCAACGGTTCGGCTACCTATGACGAAGGCGTTAAGATGAGTGTTTCGACTGATGCAAATGGTGTGCATCAGGCTAAAATCATCACCGACAAAAACGGCAACATTGAAAACAACAGTTACGGTACGCTTGTTGAATATGATACAAATAAGATTTCAACGATTCACATTGAAAATGCCAAGGGTACGCTTGACATTACGTCAACTACCCCGAAAAATGAAAAGGGCGAAACCGATACCACTGTTTACACAATCAAGGGTTACGAGGATTATGAATTACAGCAGGGCGTTGCCGACACGATTGCATCTTCTGCTGCACAGCTTGAGTTTTCGGAGGTTATAACACTTGACAAGAACAAGGCTTCCGAATACGGATTTGACAAGCCGAGGTCTAAAGTAACAATAACCTATGACGACAAGACAAAGGCTGTGATTTATGTAGGCGATGACGCTCCGCAGAGCGCAGGCACTTACGTTAAATTCGGCGACGGTGACGAAATTTATCTTGTTGAAACCGACGCTGTAAGTGCGTTTGATTACGGTCTTACCGACCTTATGAGTCTTACAATAAATGATTCCGCAACAGTTTCCGACAACAACATCGCATCTTCAATTACACTTTCGGGTTCAAACTTCGGCAGTGAAATTGTACTTGTTCCCAATAATGACGGCAAAAATTCAGCTTCATACAAAATTACAAAGCCTAACGAGGGCTATGCAAGCGAGAGCGAAAGCAGTCTTGTTGAGGGCGCAATCAGAGGTCTTTACGCAGAAAGCGTAAAAATGGTAAACCCGTCCTCCGCTCAGCTTTCTGAGCTTGGACTGTCAAATCCCTATGCTGAGGTAAAGGCTGTTTATCCCGATACTACGGTTGACGTTATCAGTTCAAAGCCTGACGGTGACGGAAAGGTATGCGTAATGGAAAAGGACGGAAAAGTTGTTTACGTTATGGCTTCTGCAAACCTGCCGTGGGTTACAACAAGCTATGAAAAGCTCCTGAGCGAGTATGTGCTTAGTCCGAAAATGACATCCCTCTCTCAGGTAAGCATAAACGACGGTAAAAAGACGTATGACTTTGCATTAAGCTCAAAGGACGTTACCTCAACCGACAACGAGGGTAGTGAAACAACAACTACCCAGACAAGCGTTAAGTGTGACGACAAGGAAATTGAACTTTCCTACTTCTCAACGCTGTTCCAGAACATATCCTACACAGAGCTTGCTGATTTTGATTCCGAGAGTGCAAGCGGTACTCCTGTTCTGACAATCACCTACACTTACTCTTCGGACAAGAGCAGTGATACGGTAAGTTTTTATGAAACAGGTGCAAACCGTTACGTTGCCTCGGTAAACGGCACCTCTGTAGGCCATGTTCACAAGTCAAATATCAACAAGGCTGTGAATCAGGTTGCTGATGTTGCGGCAAACAAACAAATTGACTCGGTTTTTTGATAATTAGTTAAATATCCGTGAAAAAACAGGTCGGTGCACCGCTGTAATGCGGTGTCCGACCGTTTGTTTTGGTTTGGAGTGTGAAGAGTGAAGTTTAATGTTGCTGTGTTTTCAAATACAGCAATTCTATCCGTCTGAAAATGCCTGCGATGGCACTTTGCTAAACTATTAAAATTATGTGGACTTTTTTATAAGTGTTTGTTATAATTAAGTAGTGAAAAGGGTGATATATATGAAAACGATAGACTTAGTCGTTCCCTGTTATAATGAGGAAGCAGGACTTGAGCATTTTGTGCTTGAAACCAACAAGGTAATCGACTCGCTTCCCGATTATAGTTTCAGATACATTCTTGTAAACGACGGCAGCCGTGACAAGACGTATCTTGTAATGAAAAGGCTTGCAAAGCAATTTTCTAATGTCAAGTATATTTGTTTCTCACGAAATTTTGGCAAGGAGGCTGCAATGTATGCAGGGCTTCAACATTCAACGGCAGATTATGTTGTTGTAATGGACGCCGACTTACAGCACCCGCCGCAAATTTTTCCGCAGATGATTGAGGCTATTGAAAAAGAGGGCTACGACTGCTGCGCAACAAAGCGTGACGAACGTGAGGGCGAAAGTAAGTTCAGAGGTATTTTCTCTAAGCTGTTCTTTAAGATTTCCAATAAGCTTACTGACGTTAAGAATCCTTACGGAGCAATGGACTACCGTATGATGACAAGGCAAATGGTGGACTCTATTATTGAATTGGGAGAGGTTCAGCGTTTTTCAAAGGGCATTTTTTCGTGGGTAGGTTTTAACACAAAATGGGTTTCCTTTAAGACGGTTGACCGACAGCTCGGCACAACAACGTGGAAATTTTCAAGCCTGTTTAAATATGCGATTGACGGCATTACCTGTTTTTCTGTTGCGCCTTTGCGTTTTACGGCTGTTATGGGCGGATTTATCTTTTTGATTTCGCTTATCTATATTATAATAACGCTTATTCAGACATTGTTCTTAGGAATAACCACTCCCGGTTACGTTACAACGCTGTGCGCTGTGCTGTTTCTGGGAGGTATTACTGAAATGTCAATCGGAATCCTCGGCGAGTACATCGGCAGAATTTATATGGAGTCGAAGGACAGACCGATTTACATAACAAAGTACTCAAATTTTGAGGAAGAAAACAACGAAGAAAAGGATAGTTTATAATGAAAGATTTTATCAAGCAGTTTTTCGACATTAAATTCTGGAAGTTTATAATGGTCGGAATCCTCAACACAATCGTTGGAATGGGACTTCAGTTTCTGTTCTTTAACCTCTGCGGATGGGACGAATGGGTTTCCTCAATTGTGGGTTACATTTTAGGCAGTATTCTAAGCTACTTCCTCAACAAATATTTTACCTTCAAAAACAAAGAGAAGGGCTGGAAACCGGTTGCGAAATTTGCACTTAACATTGCTGTTTGCTACGGACTCGCTTATGGTATTGCAATTCCGCTTACAAAATGGATTTGCGTTGCAAATTCGCTGACAATGTTCGGTTGGACTGTTGACAAATTCGCAGGCAACGCTTCAATGCTCGTTGGTTCATGCTTGTTTGTTGCATTCAATTATATTGGTCAGAGATTCTTCGCTTTTAAGGAGAAAGAGTAATACTATATTATATGTAAATTAAATGTAAATATATTGTATTTTCAGTCGGACAGCGGCATTTAGCCGTTGTCCGATTTTTTATGTATAAAATATTACAAAAGGCTTTAAAATCGATTTTTCAGGAAATCTGTGTAATCATAGTTATGGTTAATATTTATTCAAAAGTAGCTACAAAAGACGGCAAAAACATATATAATTGTCGATTATTATCGTTGTAATATTTATGTAATAGATGTCATAAAATAGTTACAAACCAGTAATAAATTGATAACAAAACGGTGACAAATCAATTTCTTGCAAATTGAACATATTTTTGCAGGAGAAAATCGAATAAAAGCTCGAAATAATAATGCTAATTGAGAAAAATAACCATAATCATTGTGAAATATCAACAAAAATCCAATTCTAAATCAGGTTGACATATCCAAAAAGCAAGCTTATAATTGCCAACTGTACCAAGCGGTCTTGCAAATCTCTTGCAAAATTGCTTTGTGCGTGAAGGTATTTGAAGCAACATGACGTTGCACATAATTCGGACAAAAGAGTTGTGTTAATCACAACTTTTCCCGAACAGAAAAATTGCAAAACACAAAAAACGAAAAAAGGAGTTATTACAATGAGATTTACAGCGGATAAACTTCGCATTGCAAAATCAGCAGTAGCGTTGATACTTGCAGCAACGGTTGTCCTCGGCTCTGTTTTTACCGTTGCGGCTGCAATTCAGTCGTATGGCAACAATGCCGAAAACTCGGAAGATAACAACGGATTCAAAAGCAAGGTTGAGTATGAGCTTTCAAGCGGCGACCTTGTAGTTACAAAAAACAACGATTTTAATCTTGATGTAACAATCATCGACGCAAATAAAATCACAATCAACAACGGAAGCGACACTTTGGTTGTTCCTCTTGCAAAGGGAACAGTTGCCGATGCTCTAAAAAAAGCAGAGATAACTCTTGCTGACAATGAAATTTCTGTTCCTGCACTCGACAGTAAAATTACGGGTGATACTGAAATCAATATTTACAAGACAAAAACAGTCAGCGTAACAGCCGACGGCAAGACAAAGGACGTTAAGCTTGCGCTTGTGAATGTGTACGACGCTCTTAACTATGCAGGTTACAAGGTGGACGATGACGATATTATCAGCACATCACACAGCGATGACGTTGAAAACATCAATGCCGTAACAATCAAGCGTGTTACTTATAAAACTGAGTCTACGAAAGAAAAAATTGCTTATGATACGGTCAAGAAAAATTCCGACAAAGTCGAGCTTGGCGAAACAAAGGTTAAAACAGAG
>CANBJR010000057.1 GCA_947369085.1 uncultured Clostridia bacterium
ATTTTAACTATACCGCTTATATATCACTCTAAATGCTGATTTATTCAGCGTTTCCCTAAACGAAAATTTAGTCGAGTGCCTCGGCAGGGTGCCCCTGCGGGCAAATCGAGTTCAAAATCCGGATTGTACGGATAAAACGGTTGCCCGAATTATAGATTGATATATAGGCAACGTTTAGGGACGTCAGGGATGCCGTCCCCTACGGCGATACAGGAAACGTTTGGTTTCAGCCGTGTCCCTACGGCAACGTGTGCTATTACTCCAACGCTAAATTATCGTTTACTGAATTTCGTATAAATAAATCTAATTTTTTCATAATACCTATTGACAATCAAATATATCGGTGGTATATTTATATTAACATATGAACATTTATTCATATGTTCAAGTATTTTAAATAAATGGAGAAATATTTATGGAAAATAAAACCACACCTACACAGCATACCGAAATGCCTGACCTTGAGGTACTGTTTGACCTTGCCGATCTTTTTAAGGTTTTCGGCGATTCAACACGTCTGCGCATTATGGTAACGATATCCGAAAATGAGATGTCGGTTCTCAATATTGCCGAAACGTTGAATATGGAACAGAGCACAATTTCACACCAGCTTCGGGTGCTTCGTCAGAATAAGCTTGTACGCGTTCGCAGAGACGGCAAACAAATTTACTACAGCCTTGACGACGACCACGTTAAGAAAATTATAGAAATGGGACTTGACCACGTTCTTGAATAGGGAGGATTTATGAATAGATACACTTACACTCTTGAAAATCTCAACTGTGCACACTGCGCTTCGAAAATTGAAAACAAGATTGCTAACACGCAGGGATTTGAAAACGTAAGCTTTAATTTTGCAACAAAAACTCTCTCATTCTCCGCTGAAAACCCCAACTCTGTTTTGAAGATTCAACAGATTTGCGACAGCATTGAGGACGGAGTAATCGTAGTTGACAGCAGTAAAAAGCCAAAAGAAAAACAATCTGGCAAAATAAATTTTAATACCGTAATGCTGATTATCGCAATTTTTCTCGGAGCAGCGGCGTTTGTTACGCACCTTGTATTGCCTGAAAATCAGACATATTCAACCGTTATTCTGTTTACTTTAAGTATAGCGGCAACATTGCTTTCAGGATATAAAATTTTTCTGAAAGGTTTGAAAAACGCAGTTAAACTTAAAATTGACGAAACCGTACTTCTTACCGTTGCAGTTGCTGCCGCTTTCTGTCTTGGTGAATTTGTTGAGGCGGCTATGGTAACAATCCTCTTTTCACTCGGTGAATTTATTGAAGATATTGCTGTTGACGCATCTCGCAGGGATATTGAAAAACTTGCGCAAATTCGCCCCGATACTGCTACAATCATAAAAAACGGAACAGAAACCGTTGTGCCTGCAGAAAGCGTAAAAACAGGTAGTATCATAAATGTAAAGCCATACGAAAGGATTCCGCTTGACGGAGTTGTTACAAACGGCAAATCAACGCTCGACACTTCGGCACTTACGGGTGAAAGTCTGCCTGTTGACATTTCAGCCGGCAGTGAAGTAATGAGCGGTGCAATCAACGGAAACGGACTTATTGAAATCAGAACGACAAAGGAATACAACAACAGCACAGCCGCAAGAATTCTACAGCTTGTTGAAGAAGCGTCTGCCCGCAAAGGTCAGAAAGAAAAACTTATTACCCGCTTTGCATCAATCTACACTCCGATTGTGATTATAATAGCCGCAGTAATTGCTTTTATTCCTCCCCTGCTCGGCATTGGTGAAATTACAGAGTGGATTTACAGGGCGCTTGTTTGCCTTGTTGCCTCCTGCCCCTGCGCTATTGTAATATCCGTGCCTCTTTCCTATTATTCGGGAATCGGGGGGGCTTCCAAAATCGGAGTTCTTATTAAAGGCGGAAAATACATTGAAGCTCTTTCAAAAGCAGACTCGTTTGTTTTTGATAAAACAGGAACGCTGACAAACGGAAAGCTTGAAGTCGAAAGCATTACTACCTTTAGCGGCTACGCCGAAAGCGATGTTCTCGCCCTTGCCGCCGCCTGCGAAAAATATTCCGTTCACCCCGTTGCAACAGCTATCAAGAAAAAAGCCGAGGGACTGAAACTTCCCCTGCTTTCCGATTACAAAGAAGCGGCAGGACACGGTACGAGTGCGGTTTACAACGGCAAAAAAATTGAATGCGGCGGAATAAAAATTCTCAATAATGAACAGAAAAAATTTGCAGGAAACGCTTCGGTTTTTGTAGTATATGGCGGTGAGCTTATAGGTGCATTGGAAGTAAGCGATTCTGTAAGAGCTGAATCACAGGAGGTTATCTCAAAACTGAAAAAGCTCGGCGTTAAAAACATCGTAATGCTCACAGGCGACTCAAGGAACAATGCAGAAAAAATAAGCAAAAAGCTCGGACTTGACGAGTTCTATTCAAATCTGCTTCCGAACGATAAACTTGAAAAGGTTGACAGAATAAAAACTCAATCAAAATCTGTCTGCTTTGTCGGCGACGGAATCAACGACGCTCCCGTGCTGTCGGCAAGCGACTGCGGAATTGCAATGGGACTTGGAAGTGAAGCCGCCATTGAATCATCTGACGCAGTGCTTTCTTCGGGCAATCTCATAAAACTTCCCGACGCTGTAAAGCTTTCACGCAAGGTTATGAGGACGATTAAAACAAACATAATATTTGCGCTCACCGTAAAGGCGGCTGTCATCATACTTGCGGTATTCGGTATTGCAGCTATGTGGATGTCGGTAATTGCAGATACAGGCGTAAGCGTTACCTGTGTACTGTACGCCGCAAGACTTTTAAAGACTAAAAAAGAAGTAGAACCAAATAACATTTAAAAAAAATTTCGGGAATACAGGCATATAATCACTAAAACCTGTATTCCCGATTTGTATTATAGTTCATGTTACCGGTTGTTCTTGACTAACTGACATTTGCCGTATAAAATAGCTTATTAGAGCATAAAACTTGCAGGCATATTATGGTAATATGACCTGATTCTTGAAAGTAAGCGGTGTTTGTTTTGATAAAACTATTAACTAAGCTGTTTGTGAAAAACAGCGACGATATAAAAAATCCCGAGGTTCGTGCCGCTTATGGCAATATGTCGGGCATTGTAGGAATTATTCTAAACCTCTGCCTTTTTGCCGCCAAGCTGACGGCAGGCATTGTGTCGGCATCAATTTCCGTAATTGCCGACGCTTTCAACAACCTTTCCGATGCAGGAAGCTCGGTTGTAACATTTCTCGGATTCAAGCTTGCAAGCCGTCCTGCCGACAAGGAACACCCCTTCGGTCATGGCAGATACGAATACGTTGCAGGGTTGGGGATTTCTGTTGTTATTCTGCTTGTGGGAATTGAGCTTATGAAAAGCTCAATCGGAAAAATTATTTCTCCCGACGCTTCAACAGAAATAACACTTGTTTCTGCTTGTATCCTGATAGCTTCGGTTGCAGTAAAGCTATGGATGTATTTCTTTAACAAATTTCTCTCAAAGAAAATAAATTCTTCTGCGCTAAAGGCAACCTCGCTCGACTCTCTGACAGACTGCGTTGCAACAACAATTGTGCTTATCGGTCTTGTGATTTCAAATCTAACGGGACTTATGATTGACGGCTACCTCGGTGCGGCTGTTGCGCTGTTCATTCTGTTTACGGGAGTAAGCACGTTTAAAGAAAGTCTTTCTCCTCTGCTAGGCAATCCGCCGGACGCTGAATTTGTCAATGATATTAAGGATACTGTAATGCAGGACGATATGATTGTGGGAATACACGATTTAATTGTTCACGATTACGGTCCCGGAAGATGTATAATCTCGCTTCACGCCGAAATTCCGTGCAATGAAGATATTTTAAAGGCGCACGACTCCATTGACCTTATTGAAAAAACGCTTGAACGCAAGTTTAACTGTATGGCTACAATTCATATGGATCCGATTGCTACCGACGACGAGTACACGCTTAATCTGAAAGATAAGGTATATAGGAAATTATGCGATAGCAACAGCGGATTTTCAATACATGATTTTAGAGTTGTTAAGGGCGACACGCACACTAATGTAATTTTTGACCTTGTTGCGCCGCACGGAATCAAACAAACCGATGACGAAATACGCAAAACTGCAAAAGAAAAAATCCGCACAATTGACCCTAAGCTAATTCCCGTTATGCACATTGAAAAATCATTTATTGAATAGAAAACAATATAATTCAGGCAGCCAGAATAGTTAAGTGCAAAACTTATTCTGTCTGCCTTGCTGTTTGTCGATTTAAAAAGCATTTTACTTTAATGCAGAAAAGCCTATACATTCTCCGCCTGTATGCGCCGTTACTGCACTGCCGATTTGAAAACACCACGACTTTTTAAATCCCATTTTGTGAGCCTGACGTTTTAAAGAAAACAAAAGCGATTTGTTAATTTTGTATCCATAGCCGATTACTATAAAATCTTTTGACGGTTTATTCTTGCTGACAAAATCAGAAAGCAGGCTGTCTGCTATTCTGTAAATACTTCCTCTGTATTTTTTTCCGCTTACAAGCATACCGTTTTCAATTGAAATGCATGGTTTTATGTTTAAAACTGTTGCTCCGAAATGTGCGATTCCCGATATTCTTCCGCCTGCCTTCAGGTAGTCAAGGCTGTCGGGGACAAACGAACAGCACACCTTTTTCCTCTGACTGCAAATTATTGATACACATTCATTAAGCGAATGACTTTTGCCTAACGCACTGATAATTTCACACGCCTTAATTATAAGTACACCTGTGCCGATTGAGCCGCTTTGTGAATCTATCACCTGCAATCTTGACTGAGGAAACTCCTTTGATGCTATAACCGCGTTTTGGTATGACGCCGAAAGCTTTGAAGAATAGGAAATATGAATAACCCTGCAATCGGGATATTTTTGAAAAATTTTTCTGAAATGCACCGAATATTCTCCAAGATTAGGCGCTGAGGTTACGGGCAGTTTGTTGGATTCCTTAAAAAAGCGCTCGGCGTCTGCAACGTCAAATTCTCCGTCGTAAAACATTTTTCTGTCGAATGTAACGTGCATAGGCAGTATCTCAATACAGTTTGGAACACTGATTTTCCAAGGCAGGTCAGAACCGCTTTCGGTTGAAATAATTATTCTGCTCAAACAAATTTCCTCCGTTAAGTATAAATGTAAACAAAGCGCCCCCAACCTTTGCGGTTGAGGGTGCTTCGGCTGTCCGAAAACAATTCGGATAAAGCTTCGGAATACTATCCGACTCTGCTAAATCACTTACAGCCGCATTTTGCCACAAAGCTCTGGCAGTCTGTGCACTGACAAACTGTCGGGTTTGCCTCGTGAGTACCTACCTTGATTGACTCAAGAGAACAGAAGTTCTTTACGTTGTTATGATTCTTACAGTTTGTTACGGTGCAGGCAATGCTCTGATTTGCATATGAATTGTCTGTCAT
>CANBJR010000058.1 GCA_947369085.1 uncultured Clostridia bacterium
AGGGTCGTCAACGACAACATCGCTTGACTTGCTTCTGCCGATGGAGTTTTCCCAGAACAAAACGGGCAGTTTAAGTCCCGTAGTTGGATTGTAAAGCATAACAAGAGGCTTTTCGCCTCGTCTGTGGCGGCGCATTGCGGCATAGCACTGGTACACAATTATCAGCGCATAAACAGGAAGAATAATGCGCAGTGCAACTACGCCGATGTCAAAAATCACCGAGAGGTCAAACACGCCCAAATCCCCTTTCACAAAAATGTATACAAAAATCATCAATGTTTATATATTTGAATGTCAAAAGGTATAATTACAGTTATACAGTATTTATGATAATCCAAAACAGCATAAAAGTCAATATTTTTGTAATCGTAGAATAATGCGTTACCCGATACAATGACTGAATAATTTACAATTAAGTGTGGAGTGTGGAGTTATGGTCGATCGAGTACCTCGACTGGTAAATCAGCGATGTGCCACCGCTCTCAAATCGAGTCCAAAAGTCGGTTTATTTTGAAAAAACGGTTTCCCGAATTTTAAATTGACATATTGGTGACGTCCCATTCACACACAAATTGTAAAACAATTTGTGTGAGGACACGGCACGCCGTGTCCCTACGTAAACGTTAATAAAATAGATGACGTATAGTAGCATCTTGCGCTAGAATTAGAAAAATGTCTGACTTCCGAGATACCGAGGTTTAATTCAAACCCGACTTATATAACGTATAAAAAACTCCAAAACCCTCGCGAGTCTTGGAGTTGATGATACATAAAAATAAAATTTATCTCTTCGAGAACTGAGGTGCTCTACGAGCTGCCTTAAGACCGTATTTCTTACGCTCTTTCATTCTCGGGTCACGAGTTAAGAAGCCTGCCTTCTTGAGCTTGCCACGGAGGTTCTCTGTGTCATACTGAAGAAGTGCTCTTGAAATGCCGTGACGGATTGCGCCTGCCTGACCGGTTACGCCGCCGCCCGATACTCTGCAAACAACGTCGAACTTCTCGTCTGTTTCTGTAAGAGCGAGGGGCTGTCTAACGATGAGCTTGAGTGTTTCAAGACCGAAATAATCGTCGATGTCACGGTCATTGATTGTGATTTTGCCTGTGCCCTGATAAAGTCTTACTCTTGCAACAGAGCTTTTTCTTCTGCCTGTACCGTAAAAATAAGGTGTCTTATCGTACATTATATTCTGCCTCCTTCTTAAGCTTCAACCGTTTCGGGCTTCTGAGCCTGATGGTTGTGTTCTGCACCGGCAAAGAGTCTTAATCTTAAAAGTGCATTTCTGCCGAGTGTGTTTTTGGGAAGCATACCCTTAACAGCAAGCTCCATAGCCTTTTCGGGCTTTGTAGCCATAAGAGTATCGTAACGTGTTTCTTTAAGATGGCCGATATAGCCTGTGTGGCGCTGCCACTTCTTCTGAGTAAGCTTGTTACCTGTTAATACAGCGTCCTTACAATTGATGATAATAACATGGTCGCCGCAGTCTACGTTGGGTGTAAATGTAGCCTTGTGCTTACCTCTTAAAAGAACGGCTGCCTGAGCTGCTACTCTTCCAAGGGGCTTGCCTGCTGCATCAATTACATACCAGCTGCGTTCAACTTCGCTTTTCTTAGCTAAATATGTTGACATAACATTTCCTCCTGTCTTTTTTCGTGCAGGTATGATTATAGTATATATTTTTATCAAAGTCAACACTTTTTTGAAAAAATTTAATTTACATCTGAATAATCTCTTAAATTTACCTATATACTCTTTTTTTCTCTTTTATACTCAATTACTATTTTTAAGCGTCCTATGGGGCGGAGCATAGCTATAACTCGGTATCTCGGTAACTGTACATTTTTCTGACTCTAACGCAAGAAACAACTTTACTTCATTTTTAAACGCCCTAAGGGACGGTTTTGAATTATAACTCGGCATCTCGGGAGTAGAACAATTTACAATTAACAAATTACAATTAATAATTAAAAACAAACTTTTCCGTAGGGGACGGGTTCCCACACGTCCCAAAACGTTACCTATATATCAATTTATAATTCGGGCATCCGTTTTATCCATATAAACCGACTTTTATAACTAACCAAAATTTTCACAACAACTTCACAATTACGATATACAGACTTCATAAACGTACTTTATGATATAGGCACAGTAACAAAAGGAGGTGACAAAATAATGAAAGAAACAAAGTCGTCGGTACTCGCATGCGTTACAAGCCAGTACGACTGCGACAGAATTATCAAAACTGCAAAGGAAATCGCCGACGACTGCGGCTATGAGCTTAGGGTACTAAGCATTTTAAAGCCGACAAGCAACTATACGGCGGTCAGCGACCAGATTGAATATCTTTACCTTGTTTCAAAGGAATCGGGCGCTGATATGACAGTTCTGTTTCACGACAACGCTTCAAGCGCCGCAGCAGAGTTTGTAAAGGAAAACAACGTCAGACGTGTTGTAACAGGAATGCACGACGGAGGTAACGAAAGCTTTCTTGTAATGTTCAACAAGCTGGCGCCTAAAGTGCCGATTACAATGGTTGCAAAAGACAATATGGTGTACAGTATGGAGCTTTACTCCGAATGCGCGCCGATACACAAAAAGTAATACATATATAAGTTCTAAAACTACGAAAGTTTGTAAACTCTTTCTTCTTAAAATATACTCTCTACCGAAACGAGCCGACATTGCAAAATGACGGCTCGTTTCATTTTTATTTACATATTAAATCCCGATAGAGCATAACCCACACCAATAATTATCGGCTGATGTAAGATGTAAATTATCAGCGTGTGGCTTCCCACAAAGTCGAGAAACGGAATTTTGAATTTGAAAAATCTGTCGGCATTGCAGTTTTTGATTATCCGCCAAACAAAATACCCCGACAAAAACAGAAAAAACCACGGAATTATCGGGAAGTAGTCGGTTGAATGAAAGTCTGCTGAGGGAAATCCAATAAATGACAGCGCCTTTATGCTGTACAAAAATTCGGGCAGTTTAAGTAATTCAACGTCAAAAAATCCGACATAACCGCTCGGAACGCAGTATAAAAATGCAAACAAAAGCAGACTGCAAAGCGCTCCGACGGCAGGATTGATATTTTCAAGATAAGTCTTTAGCGGATACGCAAGCATCATTGCACAGCCGAGAAAATTCAAAATTCCGAACCACACAGCCTGACTTGGAATGAAAAGCAAGGTAACAATTGTAATCAGAAAGCCGAAAGCGTTTAACATTATTCCTCTTTTAAACGGATGGTGTGAAAAATTAAACGACACTCCCGACAAAATTATGAATGAACAGCAGATAAACCGCTCCCATATTATTGTGAGCGGTTCGCTGTTCCAGCTTGTTTCGGCTGAAAAAATATTAAAAATATCGTAAATCAGGTGGAATGCCACCATATTGACAAGTGCAAAGCCTCTTAATGCGTCAATCAGATGATAGCGCACAGACGAGGCGGAAGCGGATTTCTGCATTTATTATTTGTTCCTTTTCATTTTCATTGTAAACGCCGTAATCGCAAGCGCAAGCAACACGACTGCATAGACAATTACCCACATAAGCTCTGGCATAATTTTGCCGTATTCGCCCGAAATAACGTATCGTGCGGAATTTACTGCGTGAGCAAACGGCATTGCGTTTGCAAGCGACTCAAACCATCCTCCGACAAGCGAGGTGTCAAACCATATATTTGAAAACCAAGCAGAAAGATTGGTGAGCAGTGCACCGCAGATTCCACCAACGGCTTTTTCGTTAAGAAACGTTCCTGCAAGAAGTCCCAATGCGATAAACACAAGTGCTATCGGTATGTTTACAACTATCGCAAGAAGTATGTTCGGGGTTACTTCAAGTCCGAAGAAAATCGCCGCAATATAGCAAATTGCTGTCTGCGCAATCGACATCGGCACAAGCGGCAGAGTGTAGCCCAAAATAAACTCAAACGCTTTGAGCGGAGAAGTAAACAGGCGAAGAACAAATGAGGTTGTTCTGTCCTTTGAGATAAGCTGAGCCGAAAACAGCGAAATAAAGCTTAAGCCGAAAACCGAAATTCCCGGTGCAAGGTTCTGAATTTGAAAAAGCGTTGTAGCCTCGGCGGCTTCCTTGGGAATACTTGAGTTGATTGCCGACAAAAGCACCATAATCACAAGGGGAAAAACAAGTCCGAAAAACAGCGTAATAACATCACGCAGAATTTCCTTTGTGTTTCTTGAAGCAAAAACAATAGTTCTCATTTTACACCCTCCCCTGCAATTCTGATAAACGCCTCTTCAAAGCTGTCGGTATCGGCAAGGCGCTTAAGGTTTTCAGCCGTATTCTCGGCTTTAAGCTCGCCTTTAGCCATAATGCCGATTCTGTCGGAAAGCGCTTCTGCCTCTTCAAGGTAGTGGGTTGTAAGGATTATCGTAATTTTGCCCTTGAGCTTTTCAATCACTGTCCAAAGCTCTCTGCGTGCAAGCACGTCAAGTCCGAGCGTCGGCTCGTCAAGAAAAAGAATTTCAGGCTCGGAAATAAGCGCCATTGCTATGCTTAATCTTCTCTGCCATCCTCCCGACAGAGTTTTTGCACGGCTGTTTACAATTTCGTGCATATCGAATTTTTCAATCATATCGTCAACCTTGGATTTGGCTGTTTTTCTGTCAGCGCCGTAAATTCTTGCAACAAGCTCAAGATTTTCACGCACAGAAAGTTTTTCGGCAACGGCGGTTTCCTGCGGTGAAACGTTGATAAGCTGTTTTACCTTTGCGCTGTCGCTTACAATGCTGTTGTCAAGCAAAAGTGCGTCACCGCTTGTGGGAGGAATAAGGCAGGACAGCATTTTTATTGTTGTGGACTTGCCTGCACCGTTTACACCGAGCAAGGCGTAAAGCTCACCCTTATTTACGGTAAGATTGAGTGAATTTACCGCAGTTTTGTCCTTATATTTCTTTGTAAGGTTCGTGGTTTTTATTGCGTACATTTTATCACCGACTAAATCATATTAAGGGATGATGTGTTTTGGTTAATTAAGAATTATTCAAAGTCTGTTTCCGGAATTTTTGCCAGAGCGATTCCGCCCTGATTTGTGTCGCCGAGAACTATCAGCTTGTCACCGGGATTAATTTTAAAAACTTCCCTTGCGTGCTTGGGAATAACCACCTGCCCACGCTCGCCTACCTTGACAATTCCGAAAACGTACTTGCCGTCAGCTTCGCTTTCAACAAGCTTTTCGTTCTCAAAAGAGTAGTTAATCAGGTTGTCAATCGTTG
>CANBJR010000059.1 GCA_947369085.1 uncultured Clostridia bacterium
CACCCTTAGGAGACAGCACGTCATTAATTGCGTCTGCAATCTGATTAGTCATCTGCTCCTGAATTTGCAGACGTCTTGCAAACACCTCAACAACACGTGCGAGCTTGCTTAGCCCCACAACCTTTCCGTCAGGAATGTAGGCAATATGCACCCTGCCGAAAAACGGGAGCAAATGGTGCTCACAAAGCGAGTGAAAATTAATGTCCTTTTCAAGCACAACCTCGGCATTTTCTGCGGTAAAAACCTTTGAAAGATGAGTTTCTGCGCAGTCGTTATAGCCTGCTGTTAATTCAGCATACATTCTTGCCACACGCTGAGGAGTTTCACGCAGTCCCTCACGCTCGGGATTCTCGCCGACAGCTTCTAAAATCATAGCGACAGCTTTTTGTATTTTTTCTTCGTCAACCATAGCTTTGCTCCTTTTAAAAAATCAGGTAATGTATTTTATTATTTCCCATAAAAGCTATAAAAACGGGACAGCTTACGCTATCCCGTTAAAATCAAAATAAAATAAATTATTGAGAATGATTGCCAGCGGGATGCAAAATTTGTACCGCAGAGGGTTACTCTTTCGTTTCTGCGGCAACTCCCCGTCCGCAGAACACTTCACGCACAAATTTCTACTCTGTGAATATTACAAACTTTTTGTTTGCTATTAAAGTATAACACTTATATCAGATTTGTCAATACAATTTTAAAATGCGCCGTTAATTGCAAGAATCACAAGCACGCAGGTGAGAATAATAATCCCCGCAACTACTGCTGCTCCGATTATTGAGTTCTTTTTACTTTTCTCTTCAAAAGTTTGTTTTGGAATGAGGTTAGCCTTTTGCAGTGCCTCAATTGCAAATCTAAAAATAAATAATGCAATTCCGCCGTTAAGTCCTGCCTTCAGCAGATTGAACGGAACAAATACCGGAAGCAGCATTTGGACAATCGCTTCTCTTGGAATGCCCTGATAAAGCGGTGTGAGAATGTAGTTCCACAACACCATTGCAACCGTCATAAGCACTGCGCCGATGATGATTCCGACAATTGCGCCTGAGGTTGTCTTTTTTTTCTTGTACACAAATGCGGCAGGGCACACAAGACAGATTGTCGCAAGCACATTCATAATACAACCGATAGGACCGGTTGTGCTGAACGTCACCATCTCGACAAGGCAGATTACAGCCGACATAACAAGCCCCGACAACGGTCCGAAAATGTATGAGCCGATAAGGATAATTGCACTCTTGAACTCCAAATCAAGGTACGGTGCGGCAGGAATAATCGGAATTCTGCACACCAGCACAACAACGTAAGCCATTGCGGCAATCAGCGCCATAATTACCATTTTCTTTACCCTGTAGGAACTCTCGGCAGGAGTAACTGCCTTTGTTTGTTTTTCTTTTGCGTTTACCATAAAAGTCCTCCTTCTTTTCGGCTGTCGAGGATAATAAAAAAAGCTCCGCAGTATCTGCGGAGCTTTCCGATAAAACAACTCAAAGTGTTTCACAGCAAAACTGCGAAACCAAAGCTGATTCTTCTCGTATCCGGACTTTAACCGTCGGTGTCTGAATTTCACAGACTCGGCAAGCATTGCTTGTTCGCGGACTATAACCGCCGGTGGAGAATTTCACTCCGCCCCGAAGACAACCGTTAATATTATTATATGCTTTTATTAAGTTTTGTCAACCTTTGATATGCTGAAAACGGCAATTGCAAAATTAATATGCCGATTTATACTACACATCACCGTATTAATTAAGAGTTTTTGAGATTCGTAGCCCTTGAAACATTTCTCTTTTTGGGCTTTTCGGGCTTAACTGTTTTGTCCTTGTACTTTCGAGCCGCAATTGACGCCTTTTTAAGGTCGTCGTCAAAATATTCGCAAATGCTCTCAAATTCTTCATTTGCAAGGCTGTTTAAAATAACAACCGTAATGATTGAGCGCGTGTCAACGTCGCCGTTGCCATACTGCAAATTGAATACGCCTGCAAACTTTTCAAGCTCAGGCTTTGTTGCTCTTTTGATATATGTTGAAACCTTGGGGGCAATATGCTCCTTTGCAAAGGTTGCGCCCCTGAACGGGAAGTAGCAGTCCTCTTCGTTTTTGATTTCTTCTCTCAATTCCGGGAAGTAAGTTATAAAGCGCTTTGCAAGGAATTTCGGCGTAGCTGTTCCGTCATCGTCCTTTTTCTTTTTCTGCTTAACCTGCTTTGCACGCTTGATTGCAACTGCACCCGAAACGCCCTCTACAAAATCGTTTGCGATACTTTCGGCGTCCTTCTGGTCTGCAAATTCATCGTCATAAAGCCAGGTTGCAAGGGTTTTCCACTCGTTATCGGGGCCGTCCTCGGTCATCGTGCAGGAACGAAGCACCATCTGCTGTTTGTCCTTAAAATATACAACAGAGTATGCAAGGTTCTGACTTGTAAAAAGTGCAACAAGCTCGTTTTCATTGTCCGATGCAACTTTTTGTCTTGTATAGCCTGTTTTTACAAGCTCTGCCTCAACTTTGCCTACTATAAAATCAAATGCCTTTTTGTATTCCAACGTAATCTTCCTCTCGGATTAGTCTGTACTTGCCATTATACAATTAATTATATAATTTGTCAAAGGTTTTAGCCAATAAATTAATTGATTCACTTGCAACAATCGACTTAATATGTTATTATTTAATTTGTATATATTTAGAAAAGAAGGTTATAGTATGTCATCCCGAAACGCAATCGGAGTTTTTGATTCCGGACTCGGCGGATTAAGCGCAGTAAAGGAATTTCTGCATGTCCTACCGAACGAAAAAATCATATATTTCGGCGATACGGGCAGAGTCCCCTACGGCAACCGAAGCCGTGACACAATTAAAAAGTATGCATTTCAGGATACATCGTTCCTGCTTGAAAATAATGTAAAAATGGTTGTAGCCGCCTGCGGCACGGTAAGCTCCGTTGCAGGAGATGAGCTTGAAAAAAAGCTCTCTGTGCCATACACCGGCGTTGTAAATCCAACTGCATTCACCGCTGCACACAAAACGAAAAACGGCAAAATCGGAATTATCGGTACAGCAGCAACAATCGGAAGCCACAGCTACAAATTAAGACTTGAAAAGTTAAATCCAAAATTCAAGGTTTACGAGCAGGCTTGTCCGCTGTTTGTTCCGCTTGTCGAAAGCGGAATAATCTGCCGTGACGATCAGATTGTACGGCTTGTTGTCAGACGCTATCTGTCGGAACTTAAGGACGAGGGAATTGACACGCTGATTTTAGGCTGTACGCACTATCCGCTTTTACGAGATGCAATTTTTGACTTTATGGGCGAGAACGTTGCACTTGTTGATTCGGGATACGAAACCGCCGTTTATGCTGCAAAAATTTTAAAGGAACAAAATCTTCTCAATGGTGACTGCACGCAAAAGAACCCCGAATTTTACGTAAGCGACACACCCGACGGCTTTGAAAGCGTTGCAGGACTTTTTCTGGGGCGCAATATGGAGCACAAGGTTACGCAGATTGACATTGAGCAGTACTGATAAATTGAATTAACAGGGAAAGAATATGACTGATAAGGAAAAATATCTGATTTCAATAGTCGGAGAACAAAAGCTTGACGGTGAAACGGACAAGGTTGAGGTTATCACATCGGGCAACTATATGATTAAAAAAAATCACTGCTACATTGGCTACAAGGAGTATGACGAGGAAAATCCCAACAACCACTCCGACAATCTCATAAAGGTTGAGGACAACCTTGTCACTATCATACGAAAGGGCGAAACGCAGTCACGCCTTATGCTTGAAAAGGGCAAGCGCCATCAGTGCCTTTACCAAACGATTGCAGGCGATTTGATGATTGGTGTTTTTACAAAAACAATGAAAAATACGCTTAACGAAAAAGGCGGAACGCTTGAAGTAAGCTACACGCTTGACTTCAACACCGACCTTGTAAGCGAGAACAGATTTAAAATAACGGTAGAAGAAAAAAACAACAGGAATGAGGATTAAAATGGACACTTATGCAAAAGCGGTTAATATGCTAAAAAAAGCAATTACAAACGCAATTAACAAGGCAATAAATAACGGAGAGCTTCCTAAGGCAGAACTTCCGCAGTTTATAATAGAAACTCCTGCCGACAGAACTCACGGCGATTTTGCAACAAACGCCGCAATGGCAGGCGCAAAGGCATTCAGAATGCCACCATTTAAAATTGCGCAGGCTATAACTGCTAATCTTGAGCTTGAGGGTACAATGTGCGAACGCTTTGAAACCGCAGGACCGGGATTTATCAACTTCTTTCTCGGAGCTGAGTTTTATTCAAATGTAATCAGAGAAATTCAGAGCAATCCGCAGGATTACGGCAGAAGTGAATTCGGCGCAGACGAAAAGGTAATGGTTGAGTTCGTTTCTGCAAATCCTACAGGTCCTATGCATATGGGCAATGCAAGAGGCGGCGCGCTGGGCGACTGTCTTGCCGCTGTTCTTGACAAGGCAGGCTACAACGTGTGGCGCGAATTCTACGTTAATGACGCAGGCAATCAGATTGAAAAGTTCGGCTGTTCGCTTGAGGCACGTTATCTTCAGATTTTCAAGGGAGATGAGATTGAATTTCCTGAGGACGGATATCAGGGTGCTGACATAACAGAGCTTGCAAAAGAATACGCTGACGTTAACGGCGATAGTCTTGTAAATATTTCGAGTGAGGAGCGCAAAAACGCACTTGTCAGCTTCGCCCTGCCGAAGAACATCAAGAAAATGCAGGACGATATGGCTAAGTACAAAATCTTCTACGACAAATGGTTCTTTGAAAGCGAGCTTCACAAGAGCGGGGCGGTTAAGGACGTTGTTGACTTACTCACCAAAAAGGGACTTACCTATGAAAAAGAGGGCGCAATCTGGTACAAGAACAAGCAGGTGCTTACCGAAAAGCTTTTAAAAGATGGCAAAAGCCAGAAGTACATTGACAACCTCGAATTAAAAGACGACGTTCTTATTCGCCAGAACGGCAACCCCACCTACTTTACGGCTGACATTGCATATCACAAGAATAAATTTGACAGAGGATTTACTACCCTTATTGACGTCTGGGGTGCTGACCACCACGGCCACGTTATGAGGATGAAGGGCGCAATGGACGCTATCGGCTATGACGGTAACAAGCTCGATGTTGTGCTTATGCAGCTTGTAAAGCTTGTAAGAAACGGCGAGCTTGTAAGAATGAGCAAACGTACG
>CANBJR010000060.1 GCA_947369085.1 uncultured Clostridia bacterium
TACATCCGGCAGAGCGTTTGACGAAAGCGAAACAGGCGTTGCACTTGTTCCGCAGAACATAAGGGACTATAATCCGAAGGATAACGTTATTAATGATATTTCGGGCGAAAGTCTTATAGGAAAAACCCTGACGTTTTCAGACGAGTGCGGAAATCTGCGCAAGGTAAAGGTTGTAGGTGCTTACAGCACGTCCGACCCGTTGTATTTAGAAACGTATATTTTGATTCCGCAATCAGACTTGAATAAGTACAATGACGAGGTTTTGCAAAATAATTCAAGCGGCGGTTTATCCATTTCAAGTGATAAAAGCTATATAATTCTGACAGATAACGCCGAAAATACCGAAAAGGTATTGGAAGATGTACAAAACATCAGGTCGGCATACAGACAGCCGAATCTTATTGACGCTGATATATACAACACGGCGCTCTATATTTTGCTTGCTATGCTTGCATTTTTCATTTTAATGGTGGTGCTTGGTTTCTTGTTGTTTGCAAAAAATAATGTAAACAGCCGAACAAACGAGCTGGCTTTGTATCGTTCGTTAGGCTATAAATCAAAGCACATATTATATATTATATTTTCAGAATATTTGCTTTTGGGTGTTTTGTCGCTTATAGCAGGTGTAATAACCACAGCAGTGCTTAATCACTTTGTTATAACACCGTATTTACATTCATTGGTAGGCAACACAATAATGGATATGAAGTTAAGCATAACTTTATTGCAGGTTATTTGTATTATAGTATTCTTTATTTTAATATTGCTAATCGTTTGCAGAAGTGCTGTTAAACGAAGCGAAAAAATAGACCTCACAGTTTTACTCAGAGAACAATAATATTGTTTCCGCTGGCGTATCTGTGTAATAAGTTGTATAAAAACTTCAGCGTCATCAAATAGGACGGTTTTTATTACTAAAATAATTACTATACTCCTGCTGCTTGCCTTATTGGCAGGCAGCTTTGGGTGTAACAATGGCACTAAATATATAACATCAAATACATTTGTGGAAAATCAGGATTATCAGTATAGCTTTAGCGGTTCTTCTACAGGAAATATTACTGTTCAAAAAGGTAATAACGGATACTATTTCTCGCTAAATAATTTTTTATATTTTGTAGATGAAAAAACGTTGAATGCTACACCACTGTGTAATAAGGTGAATTGTCTGCACGATAAGGAAACGGATCAAAGTAAGCTGGCAGAATGTAATGCGTATTTATCTGATAATTTATTGAACACTGATTATTATTTTATCAATAAGAAGCTATATAAATTAATAGACGAATCATATTTTGAGGGAAATAAACTGATTGTTATAAATTCAATATATGAAGCACAATCGGACGGCACGCAGTCAAAAAAGATTTTTTCTATAAATAAACAGATAAAACGCTGGATAATGCATAGAGGTATGATTTATTACACAACAGATGCAAACAGCAATGTAGAGAGTTACAGTTTAGAAAGCCAAAATACTAAGGTGTGTTTTAACTTAGATAATCTTGGACTATATAATCCGGAACTAAGCAATATGATTGCCTATGAAAATAATATGTATTATTGTGTAAGCGGATATAAAGACGAAAAGGAATTTAATGATATGCTGGATGGAGCAGATATTTCTCCTTTTGAGTATATATTTATTTATACTCCCGATGGTGAAGAGGAATACACGCTTTCTTCCAAATTATCCCGAAACGGAATTGTCTTTCAGGGATTTTTAGATGATAATATGCTATATACCGATGCTGACTATGATGAAAAAGTTAAAAATCTATATTTGTTTGATAAGAACGGTAAAAGCATAAAACTGAATTACAAATTTAAAAATATCTATGATCTTTATTATGAGGACGATTCATTTGTTTATATCAGATCGGCAAAAACAATTGATGATATAGAAAGAAATGAATATGATGTCTATGATAAAAAAGGAAATTATATTACAAGTATTGATTTCCCCGATGGCTTCTCAAATGAATTTTTTATGGGTGACAACAAATATTTATTTTATTTAGAGAATAGTGAGCAAGGAACAAATTTATTTTGCATTGACAAAGGAAACCTGAAAAACGGATATGCAGAGCTAAAAATAATTTATAGTAAAAACTAAACTCTGTTTAAAAAGTGTCGTATTATTAATCATAATAGAGATTAAATATGAAATTAAGATATGCTTTATTCTTATCAAAAGCGAATATAAAAGGGAACAAAAAAAGCAATGCAGTTATAGTGCTGATGTGTTTGCTTGTGATAGCCTGTACGGTTATATCTTGTTTTACGGTGGTTACAGGATAGGCACTTAATGAATACAAATATAAACATATTTATGTTTACCTTTATGAAAAAGATGTTTTTGGCAGTTTGTCAGAAATGTCTTTTTGTTTTTTGTGCCCGGAAATTTCATGTTGTGCCAAAACTGTAGACGTGCTGTGCCTTATGATATATAGTTAAATTGTGACAAGGAGGAGAGTCCAATGGCTTAAAAGTTGATTTTGTTTGGATAGCATTACATCTAATTATTAAAATTATATGAATTTAAGAGGAGGTTCAATTTATGAAACAGAAAACGAGCAAATTTAAAAGAGTGGTAATTACGGCTTTAGCTGCAGTATGTGCGCTGTCATCTGTTGCGGCAATAAGTGCGGGCGCTGTGTCAAGTAGTAAAAGTGTACCTTTAAAAAATGGCTATACTCATCGGCTTTCGTTCAATGTCGGAAAAAGCTCCGGTTCGGCAGACTATGATATTACAAACGGAGGATTTTGCCGTATGAAAGATTCTATAACCGCCATAGAGTATACTAGTGGAGGAGCATTTGTACGAAATGTTTCTGCTGAAACTACTAAGTCTGATGTAAAAAACTTGAGTGTGTCGGTAAGTCGCAAATCTGGTACAAGCAATATTTTAAAAAATTATGTTGCAATAGGATATAATTACTCATCTACCGCCAAAAGTCGCTCTAATGCAACTACTTATTTTGATGTGATAGAAATTGGTGATGCTGCAATAAAAACTAAAATTATTAATCCTTGATTTTTAACAAATATCTGCTATACTGTTAATTATAGTATAGCAGATATTTACAATAAAAGAAAAGTGAGGATATAATATGAAAAGAAAAGACCATACAGTTGCAGCGCATAAATCGTTTTTGATGTTTTTACTTTTGATTGTATTTTTTGCTTTTACGGCCTGTAACACGAAGGGCAATAACTCCGAAAAACTTTCAAGTTCCTCTATGCCCGATTTTCAGTATATGTTTAAGTATGACGGTGCAAGGATTCCTACACAGAAATCCGACAGCGGATATTATAATATTGTAAGCGACCGTATTATTTTTACCGATGCAGAAACACTCGATTCAACGCCTCTCTGCAACAAAACCGACTGCCTGCATACGGGTGATTTCCCCGACTGCAACGCTAAAATTGACGATATGGAAGGTGGTTCATTCGACAATTTTCAGATATACAGGGACAGAATGTATTATCTGGCAACTCGTTATAATGAGAATACCGATGAAATCTCAACAATTCTGAAAAGCACCTCGCTTGACGGCACACAGTCCGATACGTCTATGCAGTTCAAGGATAAGTTTATCTGCGACTGGTTTATTTACGATGGTTATTTTTACTATCAGACATCGGCAAGCATAAGCGAAGAAAATTCCGAAACGCAGGCAGGCAATTACTACAGAGTAAGCCTTTCGGATAAGTCAGAGGAGGAATTTATAGATTTTTCAAAGCTTGACGGAATTTACGGCGCATCAGGCACACTCCGCAATGTTTATGACGGCTATATGTATGTTACAGTGAACGGATATGAAGACAAGGCTGACTATGAGAAAATAATTAAAGGTGAAAAAATTGACGGAGAGGTTTCTACAGTCAGAAAAATCGGCAGATACAGCCTTGTTGACGGAAGTTATACAACTATTGACCCGTATAAAAACGACTATGAATTTGTCGGATTTTCCGATGGCAAATTAGTAGGTACAGATACAAGCAACGACAAGAAAAAAGTATGTATTTGCGAGCCTGACGGAACAAATCCGCAGACGGTAATGGAAGTAAACAATACTTATCGGGTATTCTGCGATGACAGCTATATTTACGTTTACAATCAGTCGGCGGTTGATGAAGGTACTGACGATAAAATAATTTCTGTTTATGACAAAAACGGAAAGAAAAAATCAGACGTCACCGTTCCCGTTGAGGTTAGTGACGTTATGTATTCAATAACCTTCGGTGATGATTATATGTGGTTTCAGAAGTCAGAGGAAAGCGGTGCACAGGTTTTGTGTTGTATCAAAAAATCTGATTTGCAGGGCAGCGGAAAAGAGCTTGCATATAAAGAGGTTTATAGATATGAATAAAAAACTTTGCCTTGCTTTGCTTGTAATTTGCATTACAGTAATAACGTCATTTTCGGGTTGCACAAACAAAGAAATCAGCTTTTATTTTGGTACTTCCGAAACGGCAGAAAATAACACAAAACTTGACCCCGGCAAGACTGTTACAGTTGAGCAAAGCAAAGAGAAAATTGAAAATTCAAAGCTTGTTTTCAATAAGAATAAAGATAAAAACTTTGATAATATGTACCTTTGCTTTAAGGGTAACAGCATAAAAAGCGTTGTTGCAAAGAGCGACAATAAGACGATTTTATACGATAATTATAACAAGGTAACACGCCTTGTTGATGTATTTGACTTTTATTATCTCGTTGATAAATCAAAGCTTGACGATTCGTTTAAACCCGAGATAAATTTTGAATTTAAGTGGGACGGCGGAGAATTTGACGAGATAAGAAACGTCTACTTTGACGGTATGACCTACAACGAAATTACAAGAACAAGGAGCGACCCGAGCAAGATAATTGCAGGTGCGGAGGTTTATCTCTGGAACGAGGGCAATTTAAAGGACTGCAACGAGTTTTATTATCTTGATGAAAAGCAGAAGATTGATGAGCCTGTCGTTGTGGTTGAAATTATGAAGGGAGCGACAGACCCGAATTTTAAAAAGGAACTTGCCGACAAATCCGATGATGCAATTATCCTCAAAGAATCGGTTGAAACAAATCAGAATGTAACGCAGGACAGCTTTATTTACCGCTACGAAAAGCTGTTCTACAATTCACAGCAGTCGGCACTCAAAAGCAAAAACAGCTTTGATTATTCTGACTTAAAGGGTGAAACAGTT
>CANBJR010000061.1 GCA_947369085.1 uncultured Clostridia bacterium
CTTGTCCGATAAATATCGTCCATATCGTTCCTATCGTCCCTGTCGGGCAGAATTTACGAGTTTGTCCGCTTTTTATGAAAAGGTGGACACCGTACCCGACTGCAAGTGAAAATCGAAAATTAGGCGAATTTACGACAGAATTGAAATTTTATTTTCAGTAGCAGAGGTTCGGGCTACATTTCCCGGACTCGTCCGGGGCAAGCAGAGCGCCCGGCTGTCCGCCGAACACATAAAACCGAGCGAAGCCCGGACCCACTTTAACACGGAGGTGCATAAAAATAGAAAATCGTAAACGAAATCAAACCTTAAGTATCAGATTAACTAATTCCGAAAAATCAGCAATCTATAAAAAATCAAAGAAAGCTAAGCTGACATTGACTGAATATATTTTGAAATCTTCATCGCAAACCGAAATTAAAGTAGTTGATTTGCAACCGTTACTTGTTGAACTGAAAAGGATTGGCAATAACCTGAATCAGATAACAAGGAAGATAAACAGCGGTGTTTTTTGTTCGTATAATTTTGCAGAAGTAATTGATATGCAAAGAAAAATCTATGACGCAATCATAAAACTGTCGGAGGAAAAGTGATGGCGACCGTGACATATATTCGTGAGTCAAAACAATCAATCAGTGCGATGAAAGGTGTAATTGATTACTGTTGTCAGGATAAGAAAGTCTATGATGAGATTTCAAATCAAAGACTTGTCAGCGGAATTAATTGTGACGGTGAAAATGCATTCAAAGAGTTTATGGCTACTAAAAAGTCATACGGTAAAACTGACGGTATGAATTTCTATCAGTACGTTCAATCATTCTCACCCGAAGAAAATATTACTCCGCAGAAAGCTCATGAGGTTGCATTAGAGTTTGCCGAGAGAGCGTGGACAGGTTATGAAGTTTTAGTTGCAACTCATTGTGATGCACATCATATTCATTCTCACTTTGTAATCAACTCTGTCAGCTTTGAAAACGGTAAAAAGCTTCGACAGAATCCAAACACACTTAAATCATTACGAGTCTTGAGTGATGAAATCTGCAGACATCATAATCTTTCAACTCTTGAACCTTACAGTAAAGACAGCATGAAAATCTCTACAAGAGAATACCGCACGGCTGTCAAAGGTCAGAGCTGGAAATTTAAACTGATGAATGACATAGACAAAGCTATGAACATAAGTGGGAGCAAAGAAGATTTCATAAATGCAATGTCAATTATGGGTTACTCGGTAACATGGACTGACGATAGGAAATACATCACCTATCAATGTCCGAACAAAATGAAGTGCAGAGATATTAAACTGCACAATGATAAATATTTGAAAGGAAGTATGGAAAATGAATTCAGATACAGGCAAGAACAATATTTTGGAAAATCTCAAGCAGAGGAACAGCAACTCGCTGACAGCGATAGAACTACTGTCAGGAGAAACGAAAGTGATTTCGATTCCGTCACAGGTCAGAGAGGAAGAACTCAATCTGTTGAGAACGGCAATAACATTTCAGCCGGAGCTGTACAATATGATTTCAAAAATTTCAACGGACGATCAGATGGTGGAGTATCTGGAGAAAATTTTGGAAATCAACAAAGACAATATGAAATCAATCTCACGGAATTGTCAGGCGGAGCTAAAGAAAGTTTCGGAACAGACTCTGAAAGAAATCAGGTCGGTCCAAACTCAGATGACCGAGTCTATCCAACAGGCTGGGAAGATTCAAGAAGAATTTTTGAACAACACCTTGCAACAAGGTCGGGAGTTGGAATCAGTAATATTATCACAGGTAAAGAAGTCAACTCTGCTGACAACCTTAAAATGGATAGCAATAACGGCGCTGTCCTCGGCGGTGTCAACTCTCTTGCTGAATCACTTTCTCGGATAGTAGATGATGAATCGGAAGATGAAGAAGAACGCAGAAAAAGAATTGAAGCCGAGGAAAACGGCAGTGATATTGGTACAGCAATAGGACTTGTTGCAGGAATATTTGCAGGTGCAATATCAAAAGATGAAAATATTGAATATGAAGATGAAGAATCAGAATTTAATATGAGCCTATAATCTTATCTATGAAAAGAGGATTTTATTATGTACAAATTAAGTATTAAAATACCAGTGGTAAAGGAGTGAAAATGGAAAAATAATTAAGCGTTGAGCCGTGTTGACTTATGGCACGAAAAGAAAATCCTATTATTGTTGAATCAGTCGAATTTGATTACGTAGGAACAGACGAGCAGTTCAATGCTTTTCTGAAAAGTGTTATAAAGGATTACCTTACAGAAAATCATCTATTGCCTGATGACTATGATGATGAAATTAATTTCAAAAAGTCAGCATAATAGCTGGATATTATTAAAAGGTTGTGATATGTTGTGGTTGCACCGAGGTGGTGTGACCACAATATTCAAATAACAAATGAGAGGAGAATGGTAATGAAAGTGTGGTTATATTACAGACTGTCAAGAGATGAAGATGCTGAACTCAATTCTCTTAACAATCAGCGAAACATTTTAGTAGAATATGCAAATGCAAATAATCACAAAATTGTCGGCGAATCCTTCGATGATAATGTAAGCGGTATGCACTTCAATCGTGAGGGTATCAGCAAAATCTATGAACAGGTTGAAAACAAGGCGATTGAAGCAATCATTGTAAAAGACTTATCCCGACTTGGCAGGCACAGAACGCAGACTGCGATGTTCATTGATTATCTTCGTGAACACGATGTCAGGGTGCTTTCTGTTACAGAAAACATTGACACAAGCAATGAAGATGATGATTTGATGATAGGCTTCAAGGGGATTTTCAACGATATGTATGCTCGTGATATTTCAAAGAAAATTCGTGCAGGCTACAAGCAGAAACAGAAAAACGGTATTGTAATTACAGTACCGCTTGGATATTTTAAGGATAAGAATACAAATGAAATTGTGATTGTCGAGGAAGAAGCGGAGATTGTCAGAAAGATATTTGACCTCTACCTATCAGGCTATGGCTTAAAAGCAATAGCTAAAAAGCTGAATGATGAGGGCATAAAATCACCTCAGTATTATCAGAACAAAATGTATAACAAGAATTTGCATTGCAACAAGCCTGAAATCACAGGTCGCTATCTGTGGGTGAACACAACGGTAAAACGGATTTTGCAGAATGAGTTTTACATAGGAACCGTAACCTGTCACAAGACCTATACCAGTAAAATTAATCATATTAGGAAGGCTTTGCCCGAGGATGAACAATTTAAACACGAAAATTTTGCACCTGCCATTATCTCAAAAGATAAATGGGAACAGGTGCAATTTTTATTATCTTCAAAGCGTAGCAATAATGTTCGAGCAAGCTCAAGTAATCCTTGTCACCGCTATACAGGACTGATAGAATGTGGTGACTGCGGTTGCACATTCGTATGCAAAAAGCGTAAGTGGAAAGATAAGCCCGAACGCATCGAATACAACTGCAACGGCTATCATCGCTACGGCAAGGAACACTGCACAGCACATAGAATTGATGAGGAATATTTAGACAAGCTGATTTATGACGAGCTTATGTTAATCAAGGATGAAGCACTTGCAAACTACAAATCAATAGAATCGGATGTCAAGAAATGGATGAGCAACAAGGGGACAGTTACTAATAAACTGAAACAGCTCAATACAAGCCTTGAACAGCGCAAATCTGACCAAAAAGAAATCCTGCTTGAGAGAATCAGGGATAGGGAACACGCAGATATCTACACAGAAATGCTTGAAAAATGCGAGTCGGACATTCAAAAGCTTGAAGAAGAAATCAAGTCTATTCAAGATTACAATTCCACAATCAAAAAACGCAAAGCAGAAATGAAAGACAGCGTTGAAATCATCGAAGAAATTATCAAGGAGGGAGCGATCAGCGATGCAAACCTCAGATTGCTTATAGATAAAATAATCATCACAGAGAAAAATAAAAAGCTGAAAATCAAAATCAAGTTAAATGCAAAATTTCAACGACATAAGGATTGTTATGATGACAACGGTAATTTAACAGAAAAGGCATTTATCGCATAAGAAAGTCATACACACTAATCTTGAGAAAAAGTGTGTATGATTTAATTTTGTGTTTAAAAATATAATAAATAGTGTTATAATTAAAAATAATGAGATGAAAGATATGGGTTATGATGCAACAAATTATGTTCCAAAATCTGTTTCAAAAGATAAGCTATATAAGTTTATTGAATTACTTGGATTTGTTCATTATGGGAACACATTCCATTTTTATAAAAATGATGAATATAAATACTTGTATGGTGTATGGCTATATGTTGACAAAGATGATAATGGATGGGTATGTCACACGAGAACTCCGATATATTGCTCAGAACATGATTTAAAATATCAAAATTTTGTGATAAGGCAAATCAAACAATATTTAGGTGGCTATTTTATTTCTGATAACGGAAAAAATAGATATTTTAAAGTTGATGATGATTATAAATCAACTATATCTGAAAGAGGGTGCTATAATGCACATTTCCAACTAAACAATTTGTTTGTTAACGCTTATTATTTACTTAGTACTCACAAAGAGGATGAAAAAATCATAAAAGCTCATAAAGAGTTTGGTGTACCAAGTTCTTCGGTTTTTCTTTCAAATATAGTTACTACTTATATCGCATCTATTATTGAAAACTATTTTCGTGATACATATGTTGCATTGTTAACAAATTCAGAAAAGAAAGAGAAAATATTCCTGGATGCAAGAATAAATAATAACGATCTTGTCGACATTTCTGAAAATAAGATTAGCATAGAAATGGCTGTTGCACTGTCAAAATCATTTCAAAATATAAATAAAATAAACGCATATTTTCAAGCAATAGATAAAAATATTGATATAAAGGGTGTTTTATCTAAACCATATCACAGACGCAATGAGACTCTGTATATGACATTAAACAGAATACTTGAGAATAGACATTCCTTAGTACATCGGCTTATTATTAACGACTCATACTATAAAGAAGATATTAAAAAAGATATAAAGAGCGTACAAGTCGCCTTAGGTAAAGTCTATCATAAAATATGTGATTTATATCATTGGGAATATGTTAATACTTTTTAAACGAGATTTTACAATTG
>CANBJR010000062.1 GCA_947369085.1 uncultured Clostridia bacterium
TTTCGGGCTACCCGGTTTTTCTTTTTGGAGCTGTTATTGCGACAGCCCCTTTTATTAATATACTTTATTCTGTTTTTGTTTATTCGGCTTTGTCGGTATTTTCTGCGACCTCTGCCTTTGGCTTTTCTTCAGCTTTCTTTACTGCTGATGTTTTTTTCACTGATTTTTTAGTTGCAGTCTTTTCTTCCTTTGCCTTCTTTGCTGCCGCTTCCTTTTTAGCCGCCATTTTTGAAGAGGACTTCTTTCTTACGGGTACAGGAAGTTCTTTTTTTAGCTTGTAATACGTTACGCCGAGAGGCGGAAGTGTGATTTCAATTGAATATTTAAACTCGTGGTCTTTAACCTTTTTGGCTTTTATATCACCGCTGTTTACTATTCCGCAACCGCCAAACTCTTCGCTTTCGGAGTTGAAAACCTCCTCGTAAATTCCGTATACCGGAACACCTACTCTGTACTTTTCACGGGTAACAGGCTGGAAGTTGCAAACGCAGATAATTTCGCTGCCGTCATATGCAATTCTGCGGAAAGCAATTACGCTGCGCTGATAGTCGTCAAGTGCAATCCACTGGAATCCGTTCCAATCGTAATCGTTTTCATGCATTGCAGGAACGTCACGATAAAACTTATTAGCCTCAGCGAAGAAATGATTGAGCTGACGATGCTTTTCGTAGTCGAGCAAATTCCATTCAATCTGCTTTTCAGCATTCCATTCGTCAAACTGACCTATCTCGCTGCCCATAAACATCAGCTTTTTACCGGGGTGAGCCATCATATATGTAATGAAACCTCTCACACCTGCAAACTTCATATCGTAATCACCGGGCATTTTATTGATAAGCGAACCCTTGCCGTAAACAACCTCGTCGTGCGAAATCGGGAGCATAAAGTTTTCTGAAAATGCATAAACCATACTAAAAGTAAGGGTATCGTGGTGATAATTTCTCCACAACGGGTCAAGCGAAATATAAGAAAGCATATCATTCATCCAACCCATATTCCACTTGTAGTCAAATCCAAGTCCCATATCCTGAATAGGATAACGTGTAACATTAGGCCAAGCAGTACTTTCCTCTGCAATCATCATAGCTTCGGGGTGGTACATATGAACTACGCTGTTGAGCTTCTGCAAAAAGTCAACTGCAACAAGGTTTTCACGACCGCCATAGCAGTTAGCAATCCACTCGCCGTCCTTACGGTTGTAGTCAAGGTAAAGCATTGAAGCAACAGCGTCAACACGGATACCGTCAACATGATACATATCAAGCCAAAACATAGCCGATGAAATAAGGAAGCTTGTTACTTCAAATCTGCCATAATTAAAGATGTATGTTCCCCACTCCTTGTGTTCACCGATACGATAATCCTCGTATTCGTAACAACCGGTACCGTCAAAACGAGCAAGTCCGTGAGCGTCTTTTGGAAAATGAGCGGGTACCCAGTCTAAAATTACGCCGATACCTTCCTGATGACATCTGTCAATGAAATACATCAAATCTTTAGGCTCACCGTAACGTGAGGTTGCGGCAAAGTAACCGGTTACCTGATAGCCCCAGCTTCCGTCAAACGGAAACTCGGTAAGCGGCATAAATTCAATATGAGTATAACCCATATTTTTAGCATAAGGAATAAGCTCGTCCGCAAGTTTGCGATAGCTGAAAACATTTCCATCCTCATATTTGCGCCATGAGCCCGCATTTATCTCATAAACGTTAATTGGCTGTGTTTTGTGAGGATGCTCCTTTTTGAAGTTAAGCCATTCTTCATCGTTCCACTCATAACCGTCAATTTCATACACTCTTGAAGCGTTGTCGGGTCTTGTTTCACAATGGAAAGCGTATGGGTCAGTCTTTAATACGCGCTCCGACCAAGGAGTTTCAACGCAGTATTTGTAGCAGGTGAATTCCTGCACGCCCTCAATGAACAACTCCCAAACACCTGAATCAGAGATTTTGTACATAAAGTTTGCATTGCTGTCCCAATTGTTAAAATCGCCGACAATGGAAACCGAAAGCGCATTCGGCGCCCATACTCTGAATACAACGCCGTCTCTGTTGTCCCAATTTACAAAATGAGAACCTAAAAATTCATAAGCATGAGCTGATTCACCCTGTAAAAACTGGTCAAGAGGGGGTCTTTCATCATTAAGTTTAAAAGCCATAATTAACCTCTTTTCATAAGAAAGATATACTGATTCATAGCAATTCACTTTAAAAAATTCGATTATGAATATCAGTATTATTATTTTGTCCATCTATAGTATAATATATTTTTACCAAATATACAAGAGGTAAAATACAATTTTATGTAAATAATTTAGACATTTATGAACAACTGTCTATATTGTCAAATTATATACAGCAATATATAATACAGCAATATATAATTATATTTTGACAACCTGCTGTATATAGTCATTTCCGCACTTGCCTACATTATTATACGCAAGCGCAGCAATATCATTTGCAAGAACATCTTTCTCAAGCAGCCTTGCTGTATCCGAATCCGCTTTAAGTGCTTTTGCGACTGAGGTGACAACTTCAAGATTACAGCTTTTTAACAGCGCCGCACCCTCTTTGGTAAATCCGAGAGCACGCACATACTTAATCGGCGTATTCTGTAAATTTTCGGTAATGTCAAGCAAAGCACATGTCATAATCCTGCGCAGTCTTGCATAGGTGTAGCGTTTAGTTTTTACTGACGATAATATTTCCTCTAAAGAATTATATTTTTTCACTGCATCGATGATTCTGTTTTCAAGACCCTCGCTTACATCAGGTAGCAAACTGAAATCTTTTGCGTTCATAGTTCTTAGCTTATAAAGCATTATTCTCTCAAGATTTTCGGGAAACGTAATTTCTTGTGAAACCGACGGAATGTATTTTTCAGCACTTTCACCTTTACGAAGAATACTGCGAACAAGTGATGCCGAGGCATATTCACCGCAGACTTCTTTGCTGTCATGAGCAGTTCCCACGCGCTTGACGGCAAGCGGAGTTATTTCGGTATTTGCAAGATTTTTCATATATTCAATTGCAAGTATATTATTAGGAGATGACAAAACCTCTGCCGTTTCTTCGCCGAAAACCTCACTGACTGCCGACTGCAAAGCTCTGGGGTAATAATCACCGCCACTCATTTTTTCAGAAACAATTTCATTTACTGAAGAATTTTTAATTGCGCTTAATGCGCTTTTTAATTGTTCGACATCTCCGCTTTCACTGCCAAAAGCAAGGTAATTTACGCAGTCAAATGACTTTGCAATCTGCACCCCGCAAAAGCCGAAACGCTGTGCGCTTGCAACTACATAAACTGTCGGCAGTTCAAGCACAAGGTCAACTCCGTTTTCGAGTGCCGTTTTTGTTCTTGAAAATTTATCGGTTAAGGCTACCTCTCCCCTTTGCGTAAAACTGCCGCTCATAATTGCAATGACAGGTTCATTTGTCAGCTTTTTTGCAGTTTGTATTAAATATTTATGACCGTTATGAAACGGATTAAACTCACTTATAACGGCAACAGCCATAGTTTCACCTCTTTTGACTGATAATCTAAAAACCAATAATAAATTTCATCACCGAATTTTGTATATTTATATTATATATAAGTACGCATAAATTTTGCCAAATTATGTAAAAACACTTGAAAATATATGAGTATCGGAGTATTATATATACTGTATTATATATCATTTTTTAAATCTAATCAACAAAAGAAGGGATGAACATAAATGAAAATTTTAGTAATTAATGCGGGCAGTTCTTCGCTTAAATATCAGCTTATTGATATGACTGACGAAAAAGTGCTTGCAAAGGGCAACTGCGAAAGAATAGGTACGGACGGTGCGTTTATCGGATTTAAAACACCCGACGGCAAGAAAATTGAGCGTAAAGCACAGATGCTCAATCACACTCAGGCATTTGAATCTGTTAAAAACGCCCTTATTGACCCGGAATACGGTGCAATCACGAGTCTGTCAGAAGTTGCCGCTATCGGTCACAGAGTTGTACAGGGCGGATCGTATTTTGATAAATCGGTTCTTATAAATAACGATGTAATAAATAAAATAAAAGAGCTCTCTCCCCTTGCTCCTCTGCACAATCCTGCACATATTCAGGGTATTGAAGCATGTACAAAGGTTTTCGGTCCGAAGGTTCCACAGGTCGTTGTTTTTGATACTGCGTTCCATCAGACTATGCCGGAAAAGGCATTTATGTATGCTGTCCCCTACAAGTATTATGAAAAATTCGGCGTTCGCAAATACGGTTTTCACGGTACTTCTCACCGCTATGTAACTGATAAAATGGCTGACCTTATGGGCAGAAAGAAAGAAGAACTCAAGCTTATCACCTGCCACATCGGCAACGGCTCGTCAATTACAGCTGTAAAAAACGGCAAGGTTATTGACACAACAATGGGGCTTACTCCTCTCGGCGGTTTTATGATGGGCACACGTTCAGGCTCGCTTGACCCGTCGGTTGTTACATTTATTGCCGAAAAGGAACATCTTACACCCGATGAACTTTCAACAATCCTCAATAAGGAGTCGGGACTTCTCGGTGTTTCGGGAGTTTCATCAGATGACCGTGACGTTTCTGCCGCAGAGGCTGACGGCAACCTCAGAGCTCATCTTGCTCACGAGATGCTTTACTATCAGATTGCAAAATATATCGGCAGCTACTACGTTGCTCTCGGTGGCTGTGACGGCATTGTATTTACGGCAGGTCTTGGTGAAAATCAGCCTCAGCTTCGTGAAAAGGTTTGCGACTACCTTGCTTGCTTAGGTGTAAAGCTTGACAAGGAATTCAACACAAAAGCTATGAGAGGCGTTACAGGTACTTTGTCGGCTCCCAACTCAAAGATTAGAGTTGAGCTTATAGCAACCGATGAAGAAATGGTAATTGCACGAGATACAAAGGCTATTGTTGAAGCTCTGTAACTTATTAATATGTAATTTTTAAGGGGCTGTTGCAAATGAATAAGATTTGCGACAGCCCTCAATTTTTGATTGATA
>CANBJR010000063.1 GCA_947369085.1 uncultured Clostridia bacterium
GTGTTGTAGATCTTGCAAAATATGTAGAACAGCGTCTTGGTATTGAAGCAAGAGCTACCGTACTCGGTCATGTTCAGAGAGGCGGTTCGCCTACTCTTCGTGACAGAGTTGTTGCAAGTGAAATGGGCTATAAAGCTGTTGAACTTCTTGAACAGAATATCGGCAACCGTGTTGTTGTTATGCAAGGCGGTAAAATTATTGACCTTGACATCAACGAAGCGCTTGATATGCCAAGAGTATTTGACAAAGAGCTTTATAATATTGCAATGTCAATTTCAATTTGACTTTTAGATTTATTTATTTTGTATTCTTAGTATTCTTTCGTGGGCGGACGCAGTTCGCCCTCAATTTTTCTTTACTTTAAACCGCCTTGAAATGGTCAGGCTAAGTTAGATTTGCGTTACAAATATTTCTGCCCGAACATATAACTTTTTATTACAGATTACTTGAAAGGAATCATTACTATGCTTTCTGATTCGCAAAAACTGACAGACGGACTAATTATTTATTCGGCTTTGATTTCAGACTTTGAGAAGCTTGATTTTAAAAACGACGCACTTGCAGGTGTTCGTGCAAACTATTTTAATTCAAATAAGCTGCCGCAATATGATAGATCTGAAATTTCTATAGAAGAAAAATTATATAATATTTCTTATCGAATGAGTGAAGATGAACCTCTGTCGTGGAAAGTTACACGAAATAATCAGCCATTTCAGTCTGTAAAAAAAGCTACAGGCGGAGTATATAGTGTAATTTTTTATAAAGAAAACGGAATAATTCATAAAAGAGAGTATTTTGACAAAGCTCACAAATGGCTTCGTACGGAGTATTTTGACAGCAATTATGAGGATGTAAAGGTTGCTGTTCTTTCGCAAAAAACAATTTCCGGAGTCGAAGCTTTACAGCTTGAAAGAATAGATGTTTACGGCGAACATAGTTATGTGATGTTATATCCTTCTGCATCTGTTCCAATGAAAAAGTGCACGGGACTTATCTATTCTAATGTAGGTATGCTCTGGTATGATGAAATGTTCAAACCCGAAGATTTGCCCATTGATAATTTGTCAGAAAATGATAACGAAAACTCGGGTTTTAAGTTCAATAATATCAATGAAGTACTTATGCAGACTGATTTTGAAAGTATTTTATCGTTATCTGATGCAGAATATCTTGATGAAAAAACGAATGATTTAACTGAATGTGAGAAAAATCCTGAGCAAAAGCCTGATACTCCTGATAAAAAAGAAAATAATCAGAATTATTCGGCTTATGACAAAATTGCCAATATTCTTGCTGAGGCTCAAAAAACAAACAAGGATTTGTTCGGCGAAATAATTAATCAGACATCAGGCGATGTTTATGAAGAAGAGAATACGGTTGAAGAAGCTATACCGACAGAACCAACCGAATCAGCGGAAAAATCCGATGAAATTCTTGAGAACGCCAAGGCTGATTCCAAAAATTGTGAAATCAACTTTGCTTTGGGGGATTTAAACGAGGAATACGACAGCAAGGAAAATCCCGATTGCAATGTAATAATTCATACTAAATCGGGCAGATATGCTTATTTCGGTGATGTTGACGAAAATAATAAACGAACCGGACGAGGCAGAACGGTTACTCCTCAGGGACTTACTTCCTACGACGGCGAATACATTGATGATCAAAGAAATGGTTTTGGTGTGTGCTATTATAAAGAGGGCAACATAAATTATGTAGGAAACTGGGTTGACGGCAAACGTAACGGCAGCGGTGTTGGCTATCGTATGAGTGACGGTACTATGCACGCAGGAAAGTGGAAAGATAACACGCCCGACGGTTGTGGTGCAAGATTTGACTCTGACGGTAATTTTGTTGACGTGTGTTTTTACAGCGACGGAAAGCGAAACGGAAAGAGTGTGTCTTTTGATGAAAACGGCAGAGTTTTAATCAAATACTGGGTTGACGGAGAGCTTGTTTCAGAGAATGTTGTAGACGATGAGGCGTAATTTATGGAAAAATTTAATGAAACGCTTATAAATATAATGCCTATGGTTTTAATGTTTGTGGCTATAATAGTAATAGGCACTGTTTTGGCAAAGTTGTTAATCAAATTGCTGAAAAACATTCTTGCTAAAACAAACATTGATCATACGGCTGTGACGTTCGTTGTATCACTTGTTAAGGTCATTCTTTACATAATCATAGCTATAACAGCGCTTGCAACTATTGGCGTTAATGTAGCATCTTTAATAACAGCTGTAGGTGCGGCGGCTTTAACTGCCGGCCTTGCATTGCAGGACAGCTTGAGCAATTTAGCCAGCGGTATGATTATTTTGCTAAATAAACCATTTGTAGCAGGCGATATACTCGAATTTGAGGGAATAAAGGGAAAGGTTGAGAATATTAAAATATTTTTTACCACCATTCACACCCTTGATAATAAGACAGTAACTATACCAAATTCACGTCTTACCTCAAATAATGTTGTCAATTGTACAATGGTAGACAAACGCAGAGTAGATTTAAAATACTCAATAAGCTATGACGATGATATTGCAAAGGTAAAAGAACTGATTTATACACTTATTTCTACCAATGATAAAATAATAAGTGACCCAAAGCCTGCTGTTCACGTTGGCGAGCACCTTGACAGTGGCATTGAAATAATCGTTATGGTATGGACTACACCCGATGATTATTACGATGTTTACTATTTTATGCAGGAAAACGTAAAGCTTGTTTTTGACAAAAACGGAATTACAATACCTTATCCTCACGTTGTTGTAAAAAATTAAAAGTAAATTTTGTATAAAGTGTTCTAATAAGTAAATAATAATGGTGTCGTATTAACGGCACCATTTTTAATATATAAGGATGATTGCTATGAAAAAATTATTACTTTTAATCTCTGCTGCAACAATTCTCATATTATCGCTTGTAGGCTGCGGCATGGGAAACGCTGTGTCAGACGCCGCGTCGGGTGTTGGTGATGCAGCTTCTGACATCGCAAGCGGAGCCGGTTCTGCTGCGAGTGATATCGGAAATGGTTCAGTTACCGACAATGACGGAATTATTGGTAACGAGAACGAAACTCAAAATAATACACAGGATAATAATGATAACAATTCAAACAATAATTCTGATGACAACAAACAAAATGCAACAAAGCCGTCTGATGAGCTCGTTTAGTTTTGTTAAACTGAATAACCTAAGAATTAAGCCTCGCAAAACTAATGCGAGGCTTAAAACTATAATATGTCATATTAAACAGCTTTTTCAAGTTCATATTTAAGCTGGCGTATAATTTTTTTTTCTAATCGTGAAATATATGATTGAGATATTCCAAGCTTATCTGCAACCTGCTTTTGTGTGTGTTCTTTCTTACCGTTCAGTCCGAACCGCAGTTCCATTATAAGGCATTCACGTTCGCCGAGCTTTGAAACGGCATTGAGCACAAGCCTTTTTTCAATTTCATTTTCGATATTTATATTTACGGTGTCAGGCTCGCTTCCGAGAATATCGCAAAGTAAAAGTTCGTTTCCGTCCCAGTCTGTATTGAGCGGTTCGTCAATTGAAATTTCATTTTTCAACTGTGACGATTTTCTTAGAAACATAAGAATTTCATTTTCAATGCACCTTGAAGCATATGTTGCAAGTTTAATGTTCTTTTCAGGTGAAAAGGTGTTAACAGCTTTAATAAGTCCTATTGTTCCTATCGAAATTAAATCCTCTGCTCCTGCGCTGGGCGACTCAAATTTTTTTGCAATGTATACAACAAGCCTTAAATTATGAACAATCAAAGGCTCTCTTGCATTCTCATCTCCGCTTACAATTCTCTTCATAACCTCAATTTCTTCTTCTTTGCTTAGCGGGGGAGGAAGTGTTTCACTCCCGTTGATATAAAAAACTTCGTTTTCGGATAAAAATAGCATTTTAATTCGCCAAAAGAAATTATGTACAAACATTGCTAACCTCTCATTCGATATTTTTTAAAATTTCATACGGAATCAGTGCCCGTATGTCACCTTTAATAACATTTTTGCATATACCTATATAGACGTCTTTAATTTCAACTCCGTTTATTTTTATTTTATCCGGCTTAAAGCCCACTATTATACCATCACCTCCAAGACTGTTAAAAGGAATTACTCTTGTACTTTTAATATCAGGAATGCAACCGTCCAATAAATCTTCTTCTGCAATTATTACATAATCACCGGAAAAAGGTTCTTTTACATTACATCCACTGTCAATTTTTGCACTGAACATAACTGGTTTATTCGCCAAATAAAATTCAACATTACAAATACCACCTCCGCATACACCTTTCGTCAACCTTTTTATAAGTTTTAGAATATAATAACATGCAAGAGTAAGAATAATAAGAACAACGGGGGAAACATTAAAGTAAACGGTATCGTTGTATATTTCCATTCCATTTGGTCTAAAAGATGTATAAATAAAAATCATTATTCCGCAAAACGAAAATGAGATAAAAAAGTATACAGCCACCCGTTTAATATAGTTTTTTAAATTGCACATACCAAATACTGAAAATACTATTGCGGCAGCAGAAAAAATGTCAAAGATAATGTTTATCCCGAACGGAAGCTCGGGGAACAGGGCGGTTAGACTGAAAATTCCGCCGAGCAAACTTCCTATAATCATTCTGCGGTATGATGTTCCAAGATGAAGAAACTTTTTTGTACAGAGTATGATGAAAAAATCAATAAAAATATTTACCGTAATCAGTACGTCAATATAAACTGTTCTCATTATTTTCACCCCTTATAAATTATTACACAATAGCAAAAGAATAAATGTCAAAATATGTACAGGAGTCCTGCAAATAAAAGTCAAGACCTAAAATGAAAAAAGTTAAAATTTTT
>CANBJR010000064.1 GCA_947369085.1 uncultured Clostridia bacterium
TGATGATGAATCGGCTCAGGATAATTCATCTAAAGGCGAAAGCAAAAATACAGATCTGACCGAAAATGGAAAAGAAAAATCAAAAGTTTCTGAAAGTCCGAAAAAATCAACTTCTGATATTCAAAGCAGTACAAACGATTTAATGCAAAATTTCACAGCTGAATCAACAACCGTTTTTGAAAATACCACTCACAACTATGCTGAGTCACAGACTGAAATATATGATGATAACAATGATGAGGGTTACGATAATTTCACAGAAATTGTCACCGAAACCAAGGACATCATTTCAGGCTACAGATTAAATCTTTTACTGCAAAACAACGATTATGCTGTTTTTTCCAAGGACGGTATCACTGTTCAGATTCCGAGAAACGCAATAGAAAAGCTTAATGTATCAGACAATGACCGTTTCAGCGTTGAGATAATCAAGACAGATGAAAATACTGTTACTGTAACTATATTTTTTAATAACAGCGAAATCACCTTGATTGAAGGAATGAAAATTATCGCCCCGTTTGATTATGAGAACGGCAACATCACAGTTAAAGAAGTAAACAACGGAAAAGTAATAAACAACACTTACGATAAAGCAAGCAATACCTTAAGCTTTCTTACGGGCAAAACAGGAACTTTCAAAATAACCTGCGAAAACAGCAGCTTTGAAAATGCAGATATAAATACAACTGACCAAGGCTCAAGCGGTGTTAATCTGTTCTTAATTGTCGTTGCGGTACTTGTTTTATTAACAGCTTGTGTCACAGTTGCCGTGCTTTTATTCAGGAGAAGAAAAAGATGAAAAAGAGCAGTCCATTTGTCAGGTATATCGGAATTATTCTTACAATTATTCTTTCTTCACTCTTTTTCATAACAATATATTCTGTTGACAATAAATATACGCAAAGCTCTGTTCAGCCTATAGACGGTATGCTGATATTAACAGAAGATGATTTAAATAATAACCCTTCAAATTTTCTGATAAGGGGCTGGAGATTTTATCCAAACGTCTTGCTGACTCCCGAACAGTACAACGAAAATGCGTCAGAATTATACAGCACATACGTTTCAATAGGAGAAAACACAGGACTTACTGACGAAAACGGAGTTGTTCCGCACGGGTGCGGCACATATGTATTAACGCTTGTTCTTCCCGAAAAAACTGCGACCTACGCTTTTTATCTGCCCGAAATTTATTGTGCCTATCGTCTTTACATAGATGATGAGGAAATCATCAGTATAGGTACTCCCGAAAAAGACAATTACAATGCAGTCACAGCAAACCGAATGATAACCTTTGACCATTCCGGAAGTAATGCGGTTACTGTAATGGTTGCGGTAAACAATGAGTCATACATTTACGGAGGAATGGTTTACCCCCCCTCTTTCGGAACACCTGTTGCACTTAATTATCAGCGTGGAATAAATCTGGGCTTGTACCTTGCGGTGATTTCAATTGTAGCGTTCATTATGATTTTTTGCCTGTTCTTTGCAATAAGGCTTAAACATCAGAATGCCGTGCTTTATACCCTGATGTGTTTTTTCACCATATTATTTATCGGATACCCAATTCTTCACACAGGATTTACTCTTTCCGTGTTTCCGTGGTATGCAATAGAAACAACAAGCGGATATATAGTTTTATTTCTGACAATCCTCGTTCACAACCGCATTTGCAGGGTACGTCACATAACAAATGTAATTTCTTCTGCAGTTTCTGCCGCATTCTGCATATTAATTTTTACTTACACAATGAATGCTTCATTTGTCAGCGGGGTATTTATTGATTTATTCTCAAATATTATTTTCTGCTATAAGCTTCTGACGGCAGGATACTTGCTGATAACAGGCTGGCACAGCACAAGCGAATACAATGAAAACTACAGACCTCTGTTTTATGCATCGCTGTTCTATGCAAGCTCGTGCATCTGGGACAGAATACTTCCGATGTACGAGCCGATTTACGGAGGGAGATTTATCGAATACGGCTGTCTTGCCCTTGTGCTTTCAATCGGATTTATGCTGTTAAAAGAAATTATTCAGAGCTATTCCTATAGCATGGCTTTTGCAGAAGAAAATAAACAGATGACACGACAGCTTGCAATGCAGACCGAATATTCTGCGCAGATAAAACAGCAGTATGAGGAAAAGCGCAGGCTTATCCACGATTTCAGACAACATATCAGAGTCATCAACAGTATGGTAAATAGCAGTGACAATAATGGGCTCAAGCAATATTTATCGGAGCTTTCGTATGAAATTACAAGCGATAAGGGTGCTCAAAGCATTGTTTTTTGTGAAAACACGGCAGTTGACGCACTTATCAGATATTACGCCGGAATTATGGATGAAAAAGGCATCCGCTCTCAGTTTCATCTCACAATTCCGAAAAAGCTTGACATTTCGGATGTTGAACTTTGCACTGTACTTGGAAATCTGATTGAAAATGCTGTTGAAGCCTGTGAAAATCAGAACTGCGGTGATAAATCAGTTTCAGTCAGCAGTACCGTTAAAGGCTCACATTTGTTTATAGTTATCCGCAATACCTTCAACGGTGAAATAAGGAAATTTCGCAACTGCTTTATGTCCTCAAAAGGAATCAACCGTCCGGGAATAGGAATTGCCTCGTCTATGAAGATTATTAGCAACAACAGCGGTTCAATAAACATTACAAACAACGACAGTCAATTTCAGGTTGGAATCACTCTGCCGCTGAAATCCGAAACATAAAATATAATGCGATTGCAGTGAATGAATATTTATTATTCTATACATAATAACGAAGGGTTAAATTTTCCAATAGCATCAAAACAACAAAAACGCAAATCTGATGCGCTGCCGCTCTGAATTGGCTTATCTATACGGTTTGTTAACTTTCATCAATTGTGCCAAAACCGCATAACGAGAGTTGAAACCAGATTCTGAAACTGCAAAACAAAAACTGATTGCCGTCCTCATCAACCTTAAGGTCATTCTCCTTAACGGTGTCGGCTACATCTGGAGCTACGGTTTCAATGATAGTTTCTTCCGTTGCTGAGCTTGTAGGTACATCAGGGTTACAGCCTACGCAGATTATCAGTGCCGTTGCTATTCCGCATACCATAGTCGCACAACATGCTATTGCAATAGCTTTTGTTTTGGCTGTTGACATAACGGCTTTAAAAATCTTTCCTGCACCGTTTGCAGAGTTTACCACAGCACTCGGATTTTCAAGAAATTCAAGGCTGATTTTAGGAACTGTAATATTTTTAGCTTCCTCTTTGAAGATTGAGCCAAACAACGGTACAAATACAACACCGTGAAGTCTGTCACCGCTTTTCTCCTCGTAGTCGGTGATAGCTTTTTTCATTTTAGCTCTGGAATAGTTAAGTCTTGACAAAACAGTTCCCTTTGAACATTCAAAAAATTCTGCAATTTCTGAAACGCTCATTTCGTTGAAGTAGTACATTATTACAGTCTGATACTGCACATCAGTCAACGCTTCCTGCAAAAGAGAAAGAATACATCCTCTTTTAGACTGATTTGTTATGTATTCTTCGGGAATTGTAAGCTCGTCTTGAACAGCTTCATTTTCTAAAATTTCATCATTCAGTTGAATTTCACCTTTGCCTTTCAAATAGTCTTTACACTTATTTACGGCAATTCTGTTAAGCCAACTTCTGAACTGAGCTGTTTTATCCAAAGTCTGAATTTTCAAAAAAGCCGTTATATAAGTTTCCTGCATAATGTCCTGTGCGTTAGCTTCGTTCTTTAAAAAGCTGATACAAGTGAACCATATTTCTTTTTCAGTCAGCTTGTAGAGCTTATCAAATGATTTGTTATCTCCTTTCTTTATTTGTTCTACTAACTTGGAAATATCCATTAAAAAACCTCCTTTCATTTCCTTTCATAATATAGACGAATTAAAACGGCTTTTGATTTTATAAAAAGCGAAAAAATTTAAAAATTTTTGAATTTTTTTAAAAAAAATCTCGTTTTTCGCAGTACATACGCAATTATTATTCAAAAATAGAATTATAAATAAAAAGTGCGTAACCGAAGCTACGCACGAAAAACACATAGCTCCTTTGTCGCCAAACAAAGTTTCAAACTGCAATCATTTTGCGTGTGAAAACAGAAGCCTGTATTTTTACCAAGATAAAAATACACGCAAGCGATTGCAAAAAATATTAAACTTTGTTTGGCAACTTTATTTTAGCACATTGAAATAAAAACATCAATATATTATCGAATTTTTTCTACAAAATATTCCCAATTATTGCAAGATTAAAATAGATATGATACAATACTTCTTGTAAAGGAACGGCGGCGGTTGTTCCAGCTCCCTTGTGAAAGGGGGTGATGTATTTGACGGAAACGGTATTACTAATTATTTTGTTAGTAGCACTTGCAGAAGTGATAAAATACATAAAAAAGAAATAACCGCCCTGTGTTCGCACCACAAGACGGTTATTGTATAAATAATTAAAACTTGTTAGCGGAACAGCCTAAACCGTTCCTTTACACTATTATATTACCATAACGGCAGAATAATGTCAACAAAATAGATTCATAACAACACAACGGCAAGCATTTATGCTTGACAGCTTTTGATTTAATGCTATAATATAAGTAGATAAGGCAAACCGATAGACGGTTAGCCCCAAGTAAATGATTTATAGAAATAAACCGCATTACTTTGGAGAGTGGCGGTTTATTTCTTTTTGTTTACAATGGTAATTATAAGGGTTATGATTGAAACAATCAGCAAACTGAAAGTAAATAAATCGTTTACCGTTATGTACTCCATTGGCAACACCCCGTTTCAGAGCAATGTCGTCAACTTAAGAAAAATTCCAAAATACTGCACAAAAATTCAAAAGAA
>CANBJR010000065.1 GCA_947369085.1 uncultured Clostridia bacterium
CTATTACTTCATTATCAAGCGTAACCTGCAAATCAATAATTTTAGAAAGCTGACCGCGGGCAATCACTGCGTCATTTACGGCAAGGTAATTCTTTGAAACACCGTTTTTAATTACTTCTACATCAAAAAGAATTCGTTCTTCGACCGAATAGTCGCCGTCAAGGATTCGCGTAAGCTCGTTTATGCCGTCAATCTCAATATCCGCTGCAAATCCGAGCCTGCCTACGTTTACACCGATTAACGGTTTATTAAAACGTGCGGCGTACTTGGCAGCATGAATTATTGTTCCGTCACCGCCTACTGTTATTGCAATATCGCAGATTTTGAACATCTCTTCTATTGTATCGACATAGGAAACCTTGACGCCTTTATAAAAAGGCTCACATTCGGAGAGCATATATACCTCTGCGTTATTCGAAAGCATAAGCAAAGCTATTTCACCTGCGCAGGAGATTGCTTCTTCTTTTGAAAGATTTACAACAACGGCTGTTTTCATAAAATCACCTGTAATTATTTATCGAGTGCCTTGTGTGAATTCTCAACAAGCTGTTTTGGGGTAACGTCTGTGTAACACTTGGGTTCATCGCTTCTGCGAAGATGAATAAGGTATTCAATGTTGCCCTCAGGACCCTTTATTGGAGAAAAGTCGAGATTTAACACATCAAATCCGTTTTCAAGGCAGAAATTGAAAATATTTTCCACAACTTCAATATGCACCGACGGGTCGCGTACAACGCCCTTTTTACCTACTTTATCACGACCTGCCTCAAACTGAGGTTTAATCAAACATACTGCTTGTGCATTTTCAGCCATAAGCTCTCTTGCAACGGGCAGAATAAGTTTTAGTGAAATAAAGGAAACATCCACAGAAAAAAAGTCAATTTCATCGGGCACCTGTTCACGCGTAACCTTTCTCATATTGGTGCGCTCAAGGTTTACTACACGTTCATCATTGCGCAGCTTCCATGCAAGCTGACCGTAGCCTACGTCGATGGAATAAACCTTCTTTGCTCCGTTTTGCAGCATACAGTCAGTAAAACCGCCGGTTGAAGCGCCTATGTCCATTGTAATTTTGCCATTCAAATTGAAGTCGAAATTTTCAATTGCCTTTTCAAGCTTTAATCCGCCTCGACTGACATATTTTTGTGTGTTGCCTCTTACCTCAATTTTTGCGTTTTCATCGTATGCAGAACCGCACTTATCAGCTTTTTGATTATCGACATACACCTGACCCGCCATAATTACAGCTTTTGCCTTTTCACGGCTGTCGGTAAAGCCCTTTTCATAAACAAGTATATCAAGTCTTTTTTTCATTTTCAGTCAGTAGTTTCTCCCAAATTTTTTGTAATAACATCAAACATTCCCTTGCTGTCAAGCTTTAGCATTGCAAGAGCTTCGGAAACCGACATCTGCTTTACAAATTTATCGTTTATCGCCTTAATATGATAATTACCGCTAAAATAAATTCTCTGGAGCAAATCGGAAAAATTGCGGGCAATTCCACCGTTTTTTATTCCCTCTTCAAAAAACCAAACATTTTCATAATTTGACGCAAATTCAACGGCTTCGCTGTTAATCGGTCTGATTCGACACAACTTTAAAATGCAGATTTCTATTCCGTTTTTTTCAAGCATTTCCTTGGCACGACAGGCATATGAAAAAAGTCTGCCGTAGGTTATAAGAAGATTTTTACATTCTTTATTGCCGTAAATATCATAATCAATGCTTTCTTCATCATAATCTTCGGGACGATAAAGTTCTCCACCGCGAGGATAACGCACAACGGCAAGGCTGTCACACATATATATTGCAGTTCCAAGTGACTTTTTCAGTCCTATAAAATAAGACGGTGAAAAAATGGTTGTATTTGGAATTGAATTGAGCATTGAAACATCAAAAACACCCTGATGTGTTTCGCCGTCACTGCCGACAATCCCTGCTCTGTCAACTGCAAGCACAAGGTGTATGTTGCCGAGTGCCGAGTCGTGAATAAGCTGGTCGTAGGCACGTTGCAAAAACGTAGAATAAACCGCAAAAACAGGGCGCATTCCGCGTGAGGCAAGTCCGCAGCCAAACGTTACTGCGTGTTCCTCTGCTATGCCAACATCAAAAAATCTTTCTTTATAAAATTTTGAAAAATCGCTTAGTCCTGTTCCGGTTGACATTGCGGCTGTGATTGCACAGATTTTTTTGTCCTTCTGGGCAAAATCACACATTGTCTTACCGAAAACTGATGAAAAGCCCTTATGGCTTGAAATAGGCTCGCCGGAATCAATATCAAACTGACCTATTCCGTGGAACTCACCCGGATTATCCTCGGCAGGCTGATAGCCTTTTCCCTTTTTGGTGACAACGTGAATCAGTACAGGTGCGTTAATTTTTTTTGCTACTGCAAAAGCGTTTTCAAGTTCATCAATGTTATGCCCGTCAATCGGACCTAAATAAGTAAAACCAAAGCAATCAAACAAGGTGTTTTTATATACAAGATTTTTAATTCTGGATTTTCCGCGCTGTAAAAACGATTTAATTGGCTTGCCGACAAGCGGAATTTTTAAGAGAACCTTTTCGGTAAGCTTTTTCACTCTGATATACCAGGGCTGAATTCTTACGGTTGTCAGATAGCGAGGAAAAGCACCAACATTCTTGGAAATAGACATTTTGTTGTCATTGAGCACAATGATAAAATTCTTGTTAAAACGTCCTGCGTTATTCATCGCTTCAAACGCAAGACCGCCTGTAAACGAACCGTCGCCTATAACTGCAATTGTGTGGCTGTTATCGCCGCTTAACATTTTTGCGTTTGCTATTCCGAAAGCCGCTGAAATTGAGGTGCTGCTGTGACCCGTATTAAAGTCATCGTACTTGCTTTCAGATATTTTCGGGAATCCCGAAATGCCGTCCTTCTGGCGCAGAGTATCAAAGCGGTTGTATCTCCCTGTAAGTAATTTGTGCGTATAGCTTTGATGACCAACATCCCATACAATACTGTCCTTTGGGAAATTAAAGCTTCTGTGAAGAGCTACGGTAAGTTCTACTACACCGAGGTTCGGTGAAAGATGACCTCCGTTTACCGATACGGTTTCAACTAACTTTTCACGTATTTCAGTACACAGCTTTGGGATATCGTCCTCATTTAAGCGTTTTACGTCATTAGGTGATTTGATTTTTGAAAGAAGTTTATATTCACCCATAGTTATTTACCATTTCCTGAATTTTTATTAATACACTTTATTTTTTTCGGCAGGCAAGCTGACGGGCAAAATCAGAAAGACTGCTTACATCACCGCTGAATACTTCAAGTGATTTTAACGCCTTTTGCGTCAGTTCATCCACAAGTTCACGACATTTTTCAATACCGAGAAGTGAAACGTAGGTAGACTTGCTGTTTTCCAAATCACTTCCGACGGGCTTACCGAGTTCCTCGTTTGATGAGGTAAGGTCAAGTATGTCGTCCTGAATCTGAAAAGCAATTCCAATACATTCGCCGTATTCGGACGCAGCTTTTATATATTTGTCTTCTGCACCTGCACAGATACAGCCGAGTTCACAAGCTGCCTTTATAAGGCAAGCAGTTTTTTTATAATCCATTTCACGCAAAACTTCAATGGGAGCGCTGGTGTTTTCGCACATAAGGTCTATTACCTGACCTCCTACCATTCCAACTGCGCCAACATATTTTGCAAGCGTATTAACGCCCTTTCTGCTTGCTTTATCACCGATAAGTTCGGCGGTTGTATCACTGCTCATAATCTCAAAAGCAAGAGTCTGGAGTGCATCTCCTGCAAGCAAGGCAATATCTTCGCCGTATACAATATGATTTGATGGTTTCCCCCGCCTTAAATCATCGTCATCCATACAAGGCAAATCATCGTGAATAAGCGAATAAGTATGAATCATCTCAACAGCACAGGCAAACGGTACGGCTTTTTCAGCATTTTCTCCGCATAGTTGTGCAAACTCAAAAACAAGGCATGGACGAACACGCTTTCCGCCGGCTGCAAGGCTGTATTTCATAGATTCTATAAGTTTTACTTCTTTACAATTTTTATTCGGAAAAAAACTATAAAGATATTTTTCTGTAACGGAAATATAATCAGTCTTCAACTAAGTTTCCCTCCTCATTTTTAATGCGCTGAATTCTATCGTTTATATCTTCAATCTGCCCCTTACAGGTTTCAAGCTCTTTCATACAATAAGCTAAAAGTTCGCAAGCCTGAGCATACTGCTCAACGCTTTCCTGCAAGGTAAGTCCTTTGGTTTCCATATTTTTTACAATTTCTTCAAGCTTTGCGTTTGCATCTTCAAACGTCATTTTCTTATTCATAGGAATTACTCCTTAATAATTATTTTCTGCGTATTCAAGCAGCCGCTGAATTCTGTGGTTTGCTCCGCTGCGACTGATTGGAGGATTTAGATTCTGCCCCAAATCGCGCAATGACATTTCAGGATTTTCAAGCCTTAAATATGCAATTTCCCTTAAATCATCAGGCAAGGAATCAAGTCCCTTTGATTTCCTTATTTTTTCAATTGCTTCAAGCTGTTTTGCGGCGGCAGAGGCTACCTTGCTGATGTTTGCAAGCTCACCGTTTATTCGTCGGTTGACATTATTGCGCACCAACTTAACTGCCTTTGTACCCATTATCTCCATTGCCTTTACAGGCGCACCGATATATGTAAGCATATCGCAGATTTGTTCACTGCCCTTGAAATATACAACGTAGCTTCCGTTTCGTACAACGGTTTTAGGAGTAAATTCACACTCTGTAATTTCTGAAAGAATTTTGCACAAGTCAAGTGATAAATTTTTATACGGAACACAAAATTCCG
>CANBJR010000066.1 GCA_947369085.1 uncultured Clostridia bacterium
CACGCCGGAAGAAATTAAAATATTTAAAGATGAAGCATTCAGTACATTTTCAAACGGCAAGAGAAAATATCAGCAAGCCGCCGCATATATTCTTATGCTGAATACAGGATTGAGAACAGGCGAGGTGCTGGGACTTATCAACAGCGATATTGATCTTGAAAACAGGGTTATGCACCTGAACAGAGGTGTTAAGGAAATATCAAAGCGTGACGGAGTAACAGCAGAAAAAGGACGAGAAGTAAAAGTCGGCAAGCTCAAAAGCGCCACAAGTAAGAGAGATGTTCCGCTGAACGATACTGCAATAGAAATGATACTTGATTTAAGAAATGAATTCTACTTCGGAGAAGACTCACCGCTGATACCCGATGAAAAGGACAATTTCACCCGACCTGTCAACTTCAGAAAACGCTATTACAGAATCCTCAAAGCCGCAGGCATAGAAACCAAAGGCTTGCACAGTTTAAGACATACCTTCGCCACAAACCTTGTAAACGGCATAAAACAACCCGACGGTTCAATTAAATCTTTAACTCCACGACAGGTCGCAGATTTGCTCGGACATACAACTTCTGAAATCACAGAGATGTATTATGTGAAAAGAGATTTGACGAAATTAAATGGGATAACGGATGGGTTTGAGTTCTAAATTTATCATAAACAAAAACATCGGACTTGAAGTCTATTTCAAATCCGATGTTAAATTTGTCACGCTAAAAATAAAAGATATAGAATGAATTTCCGGTTTCACTTTGATTAAGCAAATAGAATTAAGTCTGAAATTTTTTTATTCGTTTTTCAAGAGCCTGCTTGCGATATTGTGTTGGAGAAAGACCTGTTTTCTTTTTAAATGTTCTTGTGAAGTATGACTGGCTTGAAAAACCACATTTCTCCGATAATTCCTCAATAGATATATTAGTGAATTCAAGTATCTTTTTGCTAACGCTGATACGTTTATCAATAACAAACTCATTAATTGTTTTTCCTGTTATATGTTTGAATTCGGTCATAAGGGTTGTGCGGTTGGTGTTATACCACCTACATAAATCGTCAATCGTAAATTGTTTTTCAAGGTTAAATTCAATAAAAGTAAGGATACAGTCAATTAATGTATCGCTTTCCTGATTTATTTCAAAAGCTTCTTTGTAGAGATTTGCAGCATAGTCAAAAATTCTGATAACAGACATTCTTGCTCTACAAGACCACATATTATCAGGCTGCACTGAAAGCTGTTCTATAATGCTGTCAAAAAGGTATTCAACTTTGCTAAGTTCTTCTACATCAAAAGGAATTACACAATTGTAAAAGTTGTTTGTCTGATAAAACAAATCAAAACTCGGAAAATCAAAAAGCTTGCAATTAATTTCATAATCATCAGACAAAATACTTTCTACGGAGAGGTTTCTGTTAATGAAATCCGGAGTAAATAGAATGGTTTTTATTTGCAAATGATTTGACTTTAAGATTGTAATCTTTTTGTCCGGATTAACACAAATCATTGCAGGGGCAGAAAGATAACACTTCTCATTGTCAATTTCAAGAGTTGCTACGCCTTTTTTAACAAGGCATAAAGAAAAAAATCCTTCATTACTTTGGATTTTATCAAGACTGTATTCAATTGGTAAATATCGGTTTTCCCAGAAACGGCACTTTGTCATAAATCCTCTATTGCAGATAGTGCAAAAATAATTGATATAATTGAATTTACAAATTTAATGTTAAATTGTTATAATATAGCATATCATAGGCAAGGTTAACTGTCAATTATTATGTATCAACAGAAAGGCATATTAGCGTAATATATATGCATTCTAAAGCCAATTCTCAAAAAATGAGAATTAATTCAACAAACACGATGTTTCCTCTTTGTTCCTGATTTGATATTATTTATTTATAAAACTTTAGGAGATGGATATATGACTATTAATGAAATAATAAAGCAACACCGCAAAAAGCTTGGCTTAACACAAAAGGAATTTGCCGATATGCTGTCTGTGTCAGATAAGACTGTATCACGCTGGGAAATAGGAAATCAGGTTCCGGATGCATTGCTAATGCCTGATATTGCTAAAGCTCTAAAAATAACAATAAACGAGCTTTATGGAATAGAGGATAATGACACAAAAGCAAAAGAAAATACTACCTATGAAGTTTCATATAAAATTAACAAGAGAGTTTTGTATGCATATAAGATTGGCATTATCCTTGGTTTAGTATTAGCGATTTTTGGTTCATTCTTTTTGGTTAGATGTGATTTAATAGATGAAAATAATGAATCCACTCGGCTCTTTGGACAGATAATGATGTTATCGGGGTGTGGAATTTGCTTATTGTCAGAAATAGTCTATAAAATCATTTACAGGAATGAAGTAAACACTATCATATATTTGTCGGAAGACATAGCATATAGTGGATTTACAGCTATAACTATAAGTGTTATTTTTCTGCTGATTATGCCATTGTTTTTAGCTTTAAGAATTGATTATTGGTATGAACTTTTTGTAGTAGTACCTGTTATTCTGTTTGAGATTATGATGTTGTATCACAAGCATTTACTTAAACAGTCAGGTGTAAAGGTTAGTAAAACAATCAGTATAATATCAATTATTATAGGTTCCGTATCGGTTGTATTGCTTTTATCAATTTTTATTATATTTAGAATTGTAGATTTTAGCGATACATCTATGGTTTCAAAAATGCTGTACGAAATGCATTATGTAACGCTTTATGGAGTATCGGCTGTTGAGGCAAAGGTCAGATTATATAGTTTCTTGTTGCTGAGTTTGCCGTTGATTTCAATGTTGATGATGAATTATATTGAACTTATCATTAAAAGAAAGTTGCTAAATATGTAGGAATTTTAATAAAAGAGGTTATTATGAAAAAAGTATTGTCTTTGATTATTATAATTATATTGTTTGTTCAGCTCAATGCTTGCAAAGCAGATAATGAAAAGCCAAATATAAAAGTGTATAATTATGTAAATGATTATGAAGCAGTATTAAATATTGACAATATTAAACTGACACCAGGCAAAGGAAATATGTTTGCATTTGAATCAGATTTATCTGTTGAAGAATTAATGAACGCATTAAGCGAAAGTAATCCCAACGTTACATTTATTAAATTAAACAATAGAGAATTTCTTGCAAAGTATAATGAGAATTGCCCTTATATTCTCTTTAGCAAAAATGTATGTGATAAAAATGAAAACATCGTAGATGATGTGTATGTTGTGATGAGTGAAAGCGAAGAATTCGGCAAAATAGGCCACGATATTCCGTATGAAAGTATTAAAATTTGGTATCCCGAGCATTTAACAAACCATTACTTTACTTATGAAAAAGTCAGTGATGAAACCTATACTTTGGAGGTAAACAACAATCCGTTCGAAAGTTATGTTTATCTCAATGAAAGCACCTCAGTTTTTACTGATATAGTTAAGTTTTATGAAGATTGCGGATATGAAGTACAGTATGAGGGCGGGAATCTAACAAGCGGTATTATATTTGTTACCCCCAATACAGATGATACAAACCCGTTCAGAATTTTAGTGATGGAGAAAAACAACACCTATGCTATGCAGTATGGAATTATCAATTCAGACTTAAAGCAACGAGTTGTAGCACCAATTACAAATTAAATTGATGCTCTGAACACAAAAAATGCAGAATCATATTTGTCATGCTTTGAAGATATTGACAAAAGCAGTATTGATGTATTTTTAAACAACGTTAAAAGCTGTACTCTAAATAATGCTGAACTTTTTTGGGTAGATGAAGAAAATCAAGATTACATCTTTAAAGTGGATTATAAACTTGTTTCTGAGGACGGAAAGATGATGGGCTCGCTGGAACCGGGTGAACACACTTTAGTTGAATATTTTATCGTTGGTTCTGTGGACAAAGAACGTAAAATACTTCATAAGTATAATAATCTTGATGACTGCATACGAGAATTAAAAGACTATAAGGATTTTGGACCAAAATGAAGAAAGCAAAGATGACGCTCTTGTTGATTGGCTTTTTAGTTTGCAGTAGTCTGCTTTCAGCCTGCGGAGGAATGCATAGCAGTAATACAATTTGTGCAAAGAATCTTATTACAGATAAATGCATTACTATTCCGATTGATGTTTATAATTATGCTGATACAGGAAACTTTTCAAATTTCACAACGCACCTCAGCTTTTCGGAATTGAAAAAGGAGCTTGAAAGCACTGACGCTGTTAATACAGCGATTAACATTTACAACACACTTTCTACCGGCTATATGAAACTTGAAACAGCAAGCGGTGATTTTTATGTCAAATACAATTCATCGGATAATGGCGAATACAACTACTCGCTGTTTGCAGATGTCGGCAAAGCAGGAGAATTTGGAGAATACATTTACATACCATTTTATATGCTCGAAGAATTTCCAAATTCTGATTACCCTGCATATGCTACTCCGTTTGAGGGCGATGTGTATTATAAAAAATTTTTTGACATTAATGATTTTGCAGAATACTACCGTAACAAGGAAATATATGATATAGAGAATTTAAGTGATACAACACTTCTTATCACCGATAAATCTTCCGGTTATTCTTTTACCATTGAACTATTTGACGATGGAATGTTTGTTTTAGATGAGAAGTAATTAAAATATAAAAACTGCTACGCTTTAAACAACGAAAAGGCTTTGGAGAATTTATTTTTCTTCAAAGCCTTTTATAAAATATTGTTGATGATAATTGATGCTATTTTGATGATGTAGCAGACGGAATTGTTGGAATTTTTGAAACCGTATGAGAAGTTTGAAACAAAAATTGAGCATCA
>CANBJR010000067.1 GCA_947369085.1 uncultured Clostridia bacterium
ATTAAATTGTTAAGCAAATAGCGGATAATTCTAAGTTATCCTCTTATTGTGAATATTATACCATAATACGACAAAATTCATAACCCCTTTTTGTAATTTTAGTTATAAAAAATAACTATATATTTTTATGCACTTTAACCAATATTATTGTGTTCACAATTTTGTGAACACAATATAGTGCCTAAAATATATACTATTTAGCTTTATTTTAATAGACTTTTTTCCTGCGAAGTTGCATAATTTTCTTATAAATTTAAGGGAGCGATATGCAATGGAAACAAATTCGAAAACTTTTATTAATCTTATAGAGGAATATCTTCATTTTTCTACTGCCAGAAAAAATCTTGACACTAAAACAATCAAGTCCTATTCAATTGATTTAAAACAATATGCTGCCTTTTTATCAGGCTATTCTCTTGATTGGAATGACAAAAAATCTATTGAGAAATTCATTGAATTTATGCATTCAAAGTTCAAACCAAAGAGCGTAAAACGCAAAATTGCCTCTCTGAAAGCCTTTTTTCACTTTTTGGAGATTGAAGAAATGATTGAGATAAACCCTTTTCATAAAATTCAAATAAAATACAAGGAACCTTTTCTTCTGCCAAAGACGATTCCTCTGAAAACCATTGAAAAAATTATTAACTACGCTTATCTGGAATGCAAAAAGCAAACTACTTATTGCGGTCAAAAAACAGCTTTACGCAATGCGCTTATTTTAGAATTACTCTTTGCTACCGGAATGAGAATATCCGAGCTTTGCTCGCTTACAACCGAACAAATCAATTTCAATGACTACATAATTAAAATCTACGGCAAAGGCTCAAAAGAACGCCTGATTCAGATTTGCAATAAAAATGTCCAGAAACTTCTGGACGAATATCGCAGCGAATTTGATTTTGAACTTAATAATTACAAATATTTCTTCATCAACAGGTTGTGCAACAGGCTTTCGGAACAGTCCGTTCGCAATATGATAAATACTTACTCGAAGAACGCAGGCGTTTCTATTCATATTACGCCGCATATGTTCCGCCATTCTTTTGCTACTTTATTGCTTGAAGAGGATGTTGACATACGCTATATTCAACAAATGCTGGGTCACAGTTCCATTACCACAACGCAGATTTACACACATACGAGCATTAATAAACAGAAAAATATTCTATCTACCAAACATCCGAGGAACAAACTCGAAATTGGGATATAATAAATGCCTTGCGAGATTTTTTAACTCACAAGGCAATCAGAATAATTTATTCATTTTTATCATAATCATTTTCTATTACATCTGAAATAAGATTTGAAAAATCAACAGCATTTTTTGAAGTAATAACAGGTTTTCCGGTTCTTTCCTCAATATCTTTTCGTGCATTTCCGGCGACTTCGCCACCCTCTTTTGCGACACTTCTGTTTTCAGAAAATGATTGAGGCTTTTTCTCTTTCGAAATCTCAGTTGTAGTAGCTTCTGCCAACATATTTAGTACCAACTCTAGGGTACTCATATTATCCCTCAAGTTTTCCTTTTTTAATCCTTTGAGATTTTTATACTGCCGAGTAGTCATTCCCGACCACGCTTTTGTAATTTCATCAGTTAGAATTGCATATTCTACACCCTGTTTTACACCACGAGAATCCCATTCATCTGTAAGCTCTTTTCTCACCTGTATAGCCTGAAGTCTTTGATTTATCCACTCTCTGCTATATCCTTTTTTCAGATATGTTTCAAGGGCTCGCTCTATGGTAAGTTCAGGGTCTATGGTTTCATCAATTCTCTCACGCCCTACTTCTGCAAGCCACATTTTAAAAGGTTCAGCTTTTGGCGACGGGATTGACTGTATTATTCTCAAAAGCTGCTCTGTATTTGCAACATCAGTTTTGTAATTTTTACCATCCTTAGGAGACGGCATTTTCAGTTGGTGACAACTTGACACCAACTCACTGCCTTCGTCCTTTAAACGTTGTTTTAGCTTATTCCAATATTTACGAGCAATATCGTAACTTGGCTGGTCTGTTAATATTTGAATAACATCAACTATGGAAAAATACCATTCTTCCTCCGACTCATTCCACGCAGTACGAATCTTTTTATCTTCAAAAATTTGTATTTTATTTTCTTCACTCATATATGTTCACCCACTTCTAAGCTAAAAATATTATAACAGACTGAATTTGTAAATTCAATCCATTAGGCTTTATAGAGATAAGAATTGCTCATAATTAAGGTCGAAGACAATCTCTAATTCATATCCTCGTGATACTTTCACTTCTCTTATGAGCTGACAGGCTATCATTTTCTTTTGTTCCATTGTAGAGTTATCAAATTCATCTGCCCAGGTTCTGAATTGTGAGTAATAAAAATCAAGCTTACCCATCGCATTTTGCTGATTGGCAAGCTTGTACTTTATATCGTTTAATTCAGTTTCTTTTTTATGAAGCAATTCATTGGTGTTATCAATAGAAGCTGACAGCATATCGGGAGTGAAGCGGCTTTCGCCGAGAAGTGAGCGTCCTATTTCGGCAGATAATTCAACAACTTGCCTTTTCAGCTTGTCGATCTCTTTTTCAAGCTTTGTCTGCTTTCTCTTATACTCCGATATTTCAGATTTGTAGCGTTTTTCCAGTGCTATATCTTTTGGTGTTGATTTGATTTTGGCGAGATAATCTCTTAATGTTGCAAGTACAGCACCGTCAATTCTGTGTGCTACATAAGCCGACTGTCCGTCACAAACACCTCTTTTCATCGCTTTATTGGTACAAATATACCTCTGTCTGCGAACTCTGTACTGACTGCCGTCTGCCCTATCATATCTATCAATATAACTTGTAGAAACCATTTTCTGACCGCAATGGGCACAATATATATTACCTGATAACAATGTACTGCCTTTTGTTGTTCTTGCAATTTGCTGTTTTTCCTCATTCTTTGAGGAGCGTTGTTTCAGTATAAATTGAGCTTGATCAAAGATATTTTCATCAATTATATGCAGTCTTTCGATGTATGGAGATTCAACACCGCCTGATACAAGGTAGCCGCAGTACAGCCTGTTCTTTAGAATACGGTTTACAGTATTGCATTGAAATTTGCTATTGTTATGGGTTCTGATTCCGTGACTGTTTAGATAGTCAGCCATGCGATATGAGCCGTAACCCTCTTTAACTGTCATCTCGAATATCCTCTTGACTATCGGAGCTTCATCATCATCAATGACTATGTCCATAAGCTCTTTGCCCTTTTTATTGATTTCACCGCTTTTTATTAGTTTGTAACCAAAGGGTGCAACACCTCCGGTAAATTTTCCGTCTAACGTCATCTGATTAAGGCGAGTTTTAACACGAGCTGACGTTTTTTGGCTTTCACCGTTGGCTTGCCAAAATCGTATGTAATTCATAAGCTTATCTACATGATTATCCATACGCTGTTCACCCTCGTTAACGCTCCACACCTCTATGCCGTGCTTGATAAACCATTCGACGACAAACGGAGTTTCATCATCAATTCTACCTATTCTGTCGAACATAAAGACAAGGAGTACATCGAATTCTTTCTTTTCTGCGGCGGTTTTCAAATCCTGAATAGCATCTCGATCACTTGCCGAAACCTTAAATCCTGACACGCCTTTTTCCTGAAACTCTTTCAGAATGGTCCAGCCGTTGCGTTCAGCAAATTCTCTGCACGAGGTTTTCTGCATTGGAATATCATCTTTATCAACCTGACCTTTAGTTGATACTCTGTACAAGCAATATACTCTTTTCATTTTATCACCCTTTCATACGATTTTTGCAAACCAACAATACTACAAAAATCTTATAATATCCAGCGAAATCTGAAAATGAACTTAAAGAAATTCAGCATCCAATCTGTGATTTCATTCTGTTCTCAAATGTATCCAAAAGATTTTCAAGAACATTTCTTTCAACCTGTAAATTTCTGTTTTTGGAAAAGTAAATGGTAACCTTGCAGTCGTTTATAACAGATTCTATTCTGTGTTCTGAATCAATGTTATTTTCATATATATAGTTTTCGTTCAAATAATCACCTGTTCCTTTTTTTGTCATCTATATTATCTTTCATCTGCTCATCAGCTTTTGAAGCTGCATTGCAAAGGCACATAACGCAAACGCCGATAAAAGCACCGATAAAAAGACCAATCATAAATCCTAACATTTTAACACCTTCTTCCAGTAATTTTCTTCCAAATATCCCGACCGCAGAAAACAAAAAATCTTCTGCTGTCGGGATAATATCAATCGTTTTTGGATAGCTCTAAATTTCACGCTATCCTGTTGTCGCTATTTATTCTCAATCCCCTGCGACAAGGAACACATCAGACGGCTACTGCATTTATAGCCTCATTGGAATTTCACCACCGTGAGGATCTCCCACAGCCGCCATCTTTGGTTGCGACGGTTTTATCACGCTCGACTTTTGACTTGACGGAAGTATCATTATCCCCTCTGCCTATCATCGCCGTCATTGAAATTGCCTTTCAATGTCTGAGTCCTGAAGACCTGTAAAGGTGTTCGCTCATGTGGCTTGTCCGTACCGACCAACAGAAGGAATGTATCCGAT
>CANBJR010000068.1 GCA_947369085.1 uncultured Clostridia bacterium
TTACTACCCTTGCAGGCACTCCTACAGCGGTTGCGTTTGCAGGCACTTCACTAAGCACAACTGCGCCTGCAGCAATTCGGGCGTTGTCGCCCACTTTAAACGGTCCAAGTACTTTTGCACCCGAACCTACAAGAACATTGTTGCCGAGCGTCGGGTGACGTTTACCTGCGTCCTTTCCCGTACCGCCGAGCGTTACGTTCTGATAAATAGTGCAGTTATCGCCGATAACCGTAGTTTCACCGATTACAACGCCCATTCCGTGGTCAATAAAAAGACCTTTTCCTATTGTGGCGCCGGGGTGAATTTCTATTCCCGTCTTGTGACGGCTGTGCTGTGAAATCCAACGTGCAAGAAATTTGAGATTGTGTTTATAAAACCAGTTGGCTTTTCTGTGCGACCTTACCGCCTTGAAGCCCGAATAGAGAAAAAACACTTCTGCCTTATTTCTTGCGGCAGGGTCACGCTCAAGTACGGCGTTAAGGTCGGATTTAAGTGTTCTGAACAAATTATCACTTCCGAACGATTTTACATTTCAGTTTTACATTTCAGATAAGAAGCGTTTGTTTTCTATAATATAAATAATGCCCGAAACTGCGGCAAAAATTGTTGAAATCCAGATTAAAGCCTCTCCGACTGCAAAGAAAACAACGCTGAGTGTATCGGAAAGTCCCGAAGAAAATGCAAACCCTATTGACGGTAAATCAAGGACAAACTGCATAAGAAGAATTGCGATTATCGCAATCATCTGCGAAACAGTTTTGATTTTGCCGAAGATATTTGCAGCTACAACCTTGCCTTTTGCTGCGGCTGTCAGCCTTATTGACGTTACGGCAAATTCTCTGAACATAACAATTATTACGGCTACACAGTCGCAGTAACCGTTTTGAACAAAGCAAAGCAGTGCTGCCGTAACAAGAATTTTGTCGGCAAGCGGATCTGCAAACTTTCCGAAATCTGTTACAAGGTTATTTTTTCTTGCAATTTTGCCGTCGAGCATATCGGTCAGCGAGGCAATTACAAATATTATCAATGCGACAAGATGATGAAGCGAAAAGTCAATCAGCATAGCCGCAACGAAAAACGGAACGAGAATTATTCGTCCTACTGTCAGTTTATTGGGTAAATTCATTTTGTTACCTCAAATATTACATATTTTTATTAGGATAATATTGACACAAGCAAATACACTAAAAAACAGATACAGTTTATTGGTTGCTGATAGTCCAATATCCGTTATAAGCATAACCGTCGTTCGTACCAATCAGTAAGTTCTGAGATTTGGTAAATCCAACTTTTTGTATCGCTTTTATTCTTTCAACAGCATAAATGGGAGCTTTAGTAATTATTTCACTGCATCCCAGCAAATTAAACATCGCAGGGGTAACAAGCGAAAAAATTCCAAATAATACATCTTCAGTTTCGTAAGCGCTTCCGACATCTATTCTTAAAATTCCCATATTATTGAAAGCGTCCTCAGATACACGGTAGCATAGTTCTGCCGTGCCTATAACCTTTGAGGCTGATTTATCTACAATGGACATTCTTACAAACCACTTGTTATTAAATGCTGAAATCCAGAATAACACAGCTTCAGACATTCTTTCTTTTGTAGGATAGTAAAAGTTGTCGCCGTCACAATTATCACTGTTAAAAAAAGGCAAAGCATTTTTATCGCTGTAAACCTCAAACAAATCTTCACAGTCCTGCTTTTCAACTATTCTCAGCAAGTAATTGTCGTTTTCTAATATAGGACAATTATCATAAATATTCATAATCACTTAACCTCAAGTTAATAACTAATTTGCATTTACACACTCACCAACAGGGTCGCATCCCATATAGTCGGTGATTTTAACTTTTACAAATTCGCCAGCCTTTGGCTTTTCGCCGTCACAGGTGAAGAACACACAGCCGTCAACCTCAGGTGCGTCAGCGTAGGTTCTGCCGAAGAAGCACTCTGCAAGCTTATCGTAACCCTCAACGAGAACTTCAACATCATTTCCGATAAGACTTTCGCAGTACTCAGCCATAACGCTTTGCTGATGCTCCATAATTATGTCGGCACGCTTTTGCTTTATGTCATCATCAATCTGATTTTCCATAAGAGAAGCCTTGGTGTCCTCCTCTTTTGAGTAGGGGAAGCAACCGAGCCGCTGGAATTTTATTTCTGCGGCAAAGTCAGCAAGCTCCTCGAACTGCTCTTCGGTTTCTCCGGGAAAACCTGTTATAAAGGTTGAACGGAAAATCACATTCGGAATTTTTGACTTTATTTTATTAATCAATGCCGTAAGGCTTTCTCTGTTACCACGGCGGTTCATATTCTTTAAAACCTCTCCGTTGCAGTGCTGTAGCGGAATATCGATATATTTTACAATCTTGTCTTCCTCTGCAATAACATCAATAAGCTCGTCGATCACTCTATCGGGATAGCAGTAAAGTACCCTTATCCACTTAAAGCCGTCAATTTTACAAAGTCGTTTTAAAAGCTTTGCAAGGTACGGCTCGCCGAACAAATCCTCGCCGTAGCGTGTAGTATCCTGAGCAATTACATTAAGCTCCTTAACACCGCTTGCGGCAAGCTGTTCTGCTTCTTTCACAATCTCGTCAGGCTGTCTGCTACGAAAATGTCCCCTTATAAGCGGAATTGCGCAGTAGGAACAGCAATTGTCACAACCCTCTGCAATCTTGATATATGCTGTGTAAAAAGGTGTTGACTGAATTCTGCCGCCCTCCATAGGGAGAAGCGATTTATCCGGAAAAAGCTCTGTCTTTTTGCCGTTTAGCGCTTCAAGCACAACATCGGCAATCTTTTGATTTGCACCGATTCCTATTGCGGCATCGACCTCGTAAAGCTGTTTTGTAATTTCATTTTTATATCTCTCGGCAAGACAACCCGTCACAACAATCGCCTTGATTGTGCCCTCCTGCTTTAATTTGCCGAGTTCAATTATCTCATCAATGCTTTCCTGTTTTGCAGAATCAATAAATCCGCATGTATTTACAATTACCGCGTCAGCGTCCGCAGGATCATTTACAATTGTAAATCCTCTGTTTTTTAGTGTGAACAAGAGCATTTCGGCGTCAACCTGATTTTTTGCGCAACCAAGCGACACTATGCCGACTTTATAATTCATATGCAGTCTTCCTCTGTGTATTCTTCAAGTACGGCACGAATATCGTCAAAGCGATAGCCGAGCCGTTGCAGAGCCGAAAACGCCCTGCGTTTTATTTTTTCATCACTTAAATTTCTGTATTTTTTATCGATTACTTCACGAATCTGCTGTCTTTCGTCAACGTCTATGCTTTCAAGAATTTCGTCAGAAATCTCTCTGTCAATTCCCTTTCTGGCAAGCTCAAAGGACGCCGCTGTTTTTGACATATGCTTAGTAAACAGCAGCTTTCTTGCGTATCTTTCGGCAAACACCTCATCATTTACAAGACCAAGCTCCTCCATACGCTCAACGGCTTTCTCTGCGCTTTCCTCATCGCAGGTACGCTTGATTTTGTCGGTAAGCTCCTTTTTGGAGTGGTCACGGTAGGAAATCAGCCATAGCGCCTTTTCCTTTGCTCTTCTTTCGTTGCTCAGATTAATTATTTCATGCAAATCGTCATCGTCAATTTCTCTGCCTACGTCAAAGCGGTTTTCAAGCAGAGTGCGTGTGTCGAGGTTCATTACAAACTCACCGTCGATATAAAGCGCACTCATCGCTTTTCTTCTCGGCTCAATCGCGGTAATCAGCATCAGTCGTCAACTAAAACGTCAATTTTAGCACTGCTCTTTTTTGCACTTTCGGCTGGTGCTGATTTTGCAGACGGCTCTGCCGCAGGAACTTCGGTTATTTTTGCTTTTGGAGCAGGCTTTTTGCGTGCATAAAGCTTGTCGATATTCGCCCACAGCTCATCTTCAATCTGCTTTGCAAGCTCCTTGTCATTTTTTAACAATTCCTTAACCTTGTCACGGCCCTGTCCAAGACGGTTGCCGTTGTAGCTGAACCATGCGCCCGCTTTCTGAACAACGTCAGCTTTAACGGAAAGGTCGAGCAGTTCGCCCTCACGAGAGATGCCCTCGCCGTACATTATGTCAAACTCTGCCTCTCTGAAAGGCGGAGCGATTTTATTTTTAACAACCTTTGCCCTTGTGTGTGAGCCTATCATTTCGCCGTTGACCTTGATTGTTTCAACACGTCTAATATCAATACGCACCGAGCTGTAGAACTTGAGCGCACGTCCGCCGGTTGTAACCTCGGGACTGCCATATACAACACCGACTTTTTCACGAAGCTGGTTGATAAAAATTGCAACGCAGTTTGATTTTGAAATCGCACCTGCAAGCTTTCTTAACGCCTGTGACATAAGTCTTGCGTGCAAACCAACGTGGCTGTCACCCATTTCACCCTCAATTTCAGCCTTTGGAACAAGTGCCGCAACGGAGTCAATTACTATA
>CANBJR010000069.1 GCA_947369085.1 uncultured Clostridia bacterium
GTTTTTCACCTTGTAACTGCAGCAGACGGCGCAGAAAGCGCTTATAATCTCACTATACGTCACTTCGTGCGGAGGAAATGATATAAAAATATACAAGAACAATACTTTTACAAGTATTCTGGACGCTTATATAGACGGTTCTTTGAGTGATGAATTGCTTGACGAGACGGCTGAGATTCTTTGCTTTGCAAAGTTTGTAAACCCGAATGAAGAGCCTGAGCCACAGGCATTATACGGCGACGTTGACCTTGACGGTGCAATCACAATTACAGATGCTACGTTAGTTCAAAAGCTTGGTCTTGGTTTTGAAGAACCTGAAAGCGAGCTTACAAGCGTACTTGCTGATGTAAACAACGACGGCAGAGTTTCAATTCTTGATGTTACCTACATTCAGAAATATATTGTTGGCGGTTACAGCAACATAGGCAGAACAGGTACTGCTTATGAAGCAGTTTAATGAAAAATAACTAATAAATTCAAAGCTGAATGTATTTGATTAAATTTTCTGTTTTCAGATAAGCAAGGGCTGTTTCGTTTGTGCGAAACAGCCCTGATTTTTTATCGTGTTTAAAATGATTAGGTTGCTTGCAAATAAAATAAAGAATAATTCTGTTGCCTTATGATACTTTTTTAGCTATTTGGTTGATAAGTTCGCTTAATGATGATAAAATAGTTTATAAAACTTTTAAAATGACAGAGGTTTGCTTATGAGCAATAAAGATAATAAAATGAATGTAAGCTGTCCCGTATATAAAAAATGCGGAGGTTGTCAGTTGCAGAATCTTTCATACCCCGAACAGTTGAAATTCAAGCAGAATAAGGTTGAGCGGTTGTTAAAAAACTTTTGCAAGGTTGAGCCGATAATCGGAATGGAAAATCCCTATCACTACCGTAACAAGGTACAGGCGGCTTTTTACACCGACAGACGGGGTAAAATTATTTCGGGAGTTTACCAGTCAGGAACGCATCACGTTGTCGGAATTGATTTGTGCCAGACAGAGGACGTTATTGCCGATAAAATTATTGTTGCGGTTCGAAAGCTTTTGCCGTCATTTAAAATGACAACCTACAACGAGGATACAGGCAAAGGCTTTTTGCGGCATATTCTTGTTAAAAGAGGTTTTGCGACAAATCAGATTATGCTCGTGCTTGTTACGGGAACGCCTGTTTTTCCGTCAAAAAATAATTTTGTAAAGGCGATTTTAAAGCAGTTTCCGGAGATTACGACTATTGTTCAGAATGTAAATAACTATAACACAAATCTTGTTTTGGGCAATAATCAGAAGGTGCTGTACGGCAAAGGTTATATTGAGGACATTCTGTGCGGCTGTCGTTTCAGAATTTCTCCGAAGAGCTTTTATCAAATTAACCCCGTTCAGACCGAAGTGCTTTACAATAAGGCTATGGAGTACGCTGACTTAAATGGCAATGAAACCGTGCTTGATACCTACTGCGGAATCGGTACAATCGGAATTGTAGCCGCCAAAAGAGGAGCAGGCAGAGTAGTAGGCGTTGAGCTTAACGGCGATGCTGTCAGAGATGCGATTGTAAACGCAAGGGCAAATAATCTGAAAAATATCCGTTTTTATAAAGGTGATGCAGGTGAATTTATGTATGAAGCATCGGATGAGGACGAAAAGCCCGACGTTGTGTTTATGGACCCGCCGAGGGCAGGCAGTGACACAAAATTTCTCGATTCGCTTATAAAAATGTCCCCCGAAACGGTGGTGTATGTTTCCTGCAACCCCGAAACCCTTGCAAGGGATTTGGAATATCTTACAAATAACAGTGACTATAAGGTGCGTAAAATCCAACCCGTAGATATGTTTCCTCACACCGCTCACGTTGAGTGTGTCGTGTTGATAACAAGGGTTGAAAATGAACTAAAAAATTGAAATTTATGGGGGCAAAATTATGTGCTTAATTTGCGATAGAATTGAAATGATTAAAAATGGAACAAACCCGTATTTTGTAAAAGAACTTGAAACTGGTTATGTTGTGATTGGCGATAATCAACATTTTAAGGGATATACCTTATTTCTTTGCAAAAAGCATAAGACAGAATTGTTTTATTTAGATAAGGAATTTGCAGCTAAATTTATGCAGGAAATGATTACAGTTGCACAGGCAGTAAAAAATGCTTTCAATGCCGAAAAAATGAATTATGAATGCCTAGGGCAAGGTGACGCTCATTTGCATTGGCATTTGTTTCCGAGAATCAGCGGTGACATTGAGTATTACGGGAATCAAGGCAAAGGCCCGGTATGGTGGTATCCTATGGACAAGATGTACAACGATGAAAACCGACCGACAGAAATAGAACTTGAACAAATGAAATCGGCATTGTCGTACGAACTTGATAGATTAATATAATAAAGCCGAATTATAAATTGCAATTTTAGTCGGAAGTGCAGCGAATGAATAAACAACCAATATTAAAATTTACAAGTGAAAATTTAATAAGGTATCTGCTTTGTATTGTTATGGTATTTCTTATGTGCGTTGTTGCGGATATTTCAGTAGAAAAAGAAATAATATTTCCCGAAATAGCAGCGCTGACGGTTGGCGCATGGTTACTGCCGCAAAGTCCTTGGCGGGTTTCCCGCTTGAGAATGGTCATTTTGATGACGATTTCTGCCGTTATGGGGATTATAGTTGTAAGGTTTATTACGGTTTGTATGCCGATTAAATTACTTATAGGCTTTGTGTTTGCCGCCGTATGCCTGATGTTATCCGACACAACGATATACCCCATAATTTCCGCCTGTATTTTGCCTATAATAATGAATACAGAAAGCATAGTTTATCCTCTTTCAGTGCTTGCAATGACAACGATAATTGCTCTTGTGAATTATGTTATGGAAAAAGCAGGAATAAACAAAAAGCTTAATTATAGTTTTCAAAAGCCGGATGTTAAGTCCTCCATGATTCTCTGGATAAAACGCACAGTGATTTTTTCATCGGCATTGCTCCTCGCTGTTATTACAGGGGAGTATCTTCTTTTAGCTCCTCCTCTTATTGTAACTTTTGTGGAGTTTTCGCCTTACATAAGCTCCAAAAAACCTTTAGCAACGCTTGTTTGTGTAGGTGTTTCCGCAATAGCGGGTTTTGGAGCGCGATGCCTTTTGGAGTTTTGCTCGTTTCCGCTGTGGGCTTGTGCCTGCCTTGCTATGATTGCACTGTTTATAATCTTTGCAGTAACAGGCAAAACATTTCCTCCGGCAGGGGCAATAGCTCTTTTGCCGCTTATTATTTCAAAAGACAAAATATTTTTATATCCCATTGAAATAATCATAGGCTGTTCTTTGCTTATAGGGCTTGACAGGCTGTTTTTTATGGCGGAGAATAAGTAAAAATAAATTTCTGCATTATTATCCGCAAAAATTCTCTAAAAATCTTGACAATCAAAGAGCAGATATATTAAAGTAATTTTAAAACAACCACTGTTGTGGAAAAATATAATAATTAATAGGAGAGGAAAATAATATGAGTATTAAGATTGGTATTTTAGGTTATGGTAACCTTGGACGCGGTGTAGAGTGCGCTGTGAAGCAGAATGATGATATGGAGCTCAAGGCGGTTTTCACACGCCGTAATCCGAACAAGGTTAGTATTTTAACAGAGAGTGCAAAGGTATACCATATTGATGATATTTTAATGCACAAGGATGAAATTGATGTATTAATTATCTGCGGAGGAAGTGCGACAGACCTTCCGGTGCAGACACCGGAATATGCAAAGTATTTCAATGTAATCGACAGCTTTGACACTCACGCAAAGATTCCGGAGCATTTTGCAAACGTGGATAAGAGCGCACAGGAATCCGGCAAAATTGGTATTATTTCTGTAGGTTGGGATCCCGGAATGTTTTCATTAAACAGAGTTTATGCGAACGCAATTCTGGCTGACGGTAAAGACTACACATTTTGGGGTAAAGGTGTAAGTCAGGGACACTCTGATGCAATCAGAAGAATTGAAGGCGTAAAAGATGCAAGACAGTATACAATCCCTGTTTCGGAAGCATTAGAGCAAGTAAGAAATGGTAAGACGCCGGAACTTACGATTAGACAGAAGCATACCAGAGAGTGCTTTGTTGTGGCAGATGAGGGAGCAGACTTTGCAAGAATTGAGAAAGAAATCAAGGAAATGCCAAATTACTTTGCAGATTATG
>CANBJR010000070.1 GCA_947369085.1 uncultured Clostridia bacterium
GCAGCTTGTAAAGCTTGTAAGAAACGGCGAGCTTGTAAGAATGAGCAAACGTACGGGCAAGGCTATTCAGCTCGGAGATTTGCTTGACGAGGTGCCCGTTGACAGCGCAAGATTCCTGTTCAACACAAGAGAGGCTAACACACAAATGGACTTTGACCTTGACCTTGCGGTAAGCCAGGACAACCAGAATCCCGTTTACTACGTTCAGTATGCACACGCAAGAATTTGCAGTATCTTCAAATCGCTTGCAAAAGACGGAATTAACCCGCGTGAGTGCAGTGCTGAGGAGCTTGCTCTGCTGACTGCTCCCGAGGAACGTGAACTTATCAACCACCTTGCGTCCTACACAAGCGAGATTATAAGCGCTGCAAAGGACTACGATCCGACAAAAATTACACGCTATGTAACCCAGCTTGCAACGCTGTTTCACAAGTTCTACAATGCCTGCCGTGTAAAGGGTGAGGAACAAGGACTTATGCAGGCAAGACTTGCGCTGTGCGATTGTGTAAGAGCAGTAATTAAAAACGTGTTGACAATGTTCAACATAGGCTGTCCGGAGAGTATGTAAATCATCCCCCTGTGCGCAATTTAATAAGACAAAATGATATTATCAAACATTATTTTCCGACCGTTACCAAGGAGTTTTCTGCAAAATGAAAAAACCAAGACGAATTGACGAAATTTACGACAATTATAATATGCATATGCTTGACAAACTTATTATGCTTTTAAAAGTTTTTGCATTGTTTGGTATTGTAGGCGAAATTGCGCTGATTATTAATCTTATAATAAACGGCTTCGGTGAATTTAGCATTGGTGAATTACTCATTTATATTCTCCCTGCCTTTGTCTTTATTTGCAGCGCACTTATACTGAAAAAACTGAAAAATATTAATTCTAAATAACCTTAAAAGCAGTGAAGTTAAATTGATTTCACTGCTTTTTTATTTTTTCTATTGACATATTGTGTATTACACAATATAATTGCATTACACAATATTATAAAAAATAAAATGGTGGTGAAATTATGAATCACGATGATATTGTTTCGGGGCTGGTGCAGGAGCTAAGGCGAGGCACGCTGATACTGCTTGCGCTTAACTGTCTGCAAAAGCCAATGTACGGCTACAACCTTGTAAAAGAACTGCAAAATCACTCAATCCCGATTGAGGCAAACACGCTCTATCCCCTTATGCGCCGACTTGAGTCGCAGGGACTTTTAAAAAGTGAATGGGAAACAAGTGAGTCAAAACCGAGAAAATACTACAAAATAACCGAGGACGGTTTAATCGTTCTCAAAAAAACGACAGAGCAGTGGAAAGCATTTTCTAATAACGTTGATAAACTGCTGTCCGAGGAGGAAAACAAAAATGACAAATGACCTTATTGAAAGATACATTTACGCCGCAACAAAGCGTTTGCCCGGAAAAATCAGAGCCGATGTATCCAACGAGCTTCGCACAATAATTGACGATATGCTCACCGAGCGCTGTGGAAACACAACGCCGAGCGAAAAAGACATCAAGGTTATATTAACCGAGCTGGGCACTCCGCAGGAGCTTTACGAGCAGTACAATCCCGATTCGGACAAGTGCCTTATCGGCTCTCCGTACTACTCAACCTACAAATATGTACTAAAAATCGTGCTTATCTGCGCCGCTTCTGGGATTACTCTTGCCGCTGTTATTTCTTCACTTATAAGCGGTTTCGGTAATACAGATTTTTTAACCGTAAACAGCTTTATCATATTTTTCAGAGATTTGTTTGTAAGAACTTTTGAAACTGTTCCGTCTGCGCTTGTGTGGGCGTTTGCGTTTGTTACGATTCTATTTGCGATTTTCTATCATAAAAACATTAAAATTGACAACACGGGTAATCTTGACAATTTGCCGTCTGTTCCCGTTAAAAAAGAAAAAATTTCAAAGGCAGAACCGATTGTCGGCATTGCAATTTCAATCGCATTTATGAGCGTTTTTCTTATTTGTCCGCAGATTTTCAGTTTTGGAATCACAAAAACAAATACCTGGATTCCGATTTTTAACATTGACACTATTCATTCAACGTGGTATATCATCGTTCTGTTCGGAATTCTCGGAATAATCAGAGAATCTGTACAGCTTATTGAGGGCAGGAGAAACAAAAAGGTTATGGTAACTACCATTGTAACAAACGTTCTTTCAGCCGTTATGACAGTTATCTGGCTTGCAAGGGATAATATTTTAAACAGAGATTTTATTGACTTTGTTACAAGTTACTTTCCTGATAAAGGAGAAGCAATTCCCCCTGTTCTGTCAAATTTCCAGCTGTTATTTATGGGTGTTATACTGCTCGCTCTTGCAATTGACACAATTGACACAGTTGTAAAGACATATAAAGCAAAAAATAATAATTCTTGCTAAAAATCAATTACTATTTGTTAATTTGACTAAAAAACAATAAAATTATTGTCGCATCATACAATTCTTATTTTATATAATAAATTTTTATTGTATTATTTATTCACATAGAGTATAATAAAAGCAAGCAATTATTGTCTATTTTTTATTTATGAGGTGATAGTATGACACACAAAAAAATTCATATCTATTTTTCTTAGTATTTTTCTATTAATTTCTTTATTTCCCACCTACCATGCAGTTGAGAACAATACAATTACAGTTGAAAGCTACGGATTGATTGAAGATCCCTATGAAAGGTTAGGTTCTGGATTTATTGATGATTCAGGTAATCCAATTGTAGGGAATACGTTAAATGCAACTTGCGTAGGTTCCCCTGAAAAAGTCAATTACGATGTAAATTATCAATGGCAGGTTTCTGTAAACGGAACAAGTTGGTTTGATATAACAAATGCAAACTCGAATACGTATACAATCTCTAATAATGAGTATGATCTGTTCATTAGAGTTAAGGTTACATCAAACAATCAATATGGCAATGTAGTATATCCTCTAGAAAAATGCTCAATCTCAACAAAACATAAAGTTGTCATTTTAGGTGATGTAGACTTAAATGGAACAGTTAATACAAATGATGCTACCCTACTTAGCAAGTATTTAGCAGAATTAGCAACGCTAAATGAGCGGCAGTTGTTGACTGCGGATGCTAACAAAGATGGTGTAATTAATGTTAACGATGTAAGATGTATACAACAAATTGCAGCAAGTTAAAAAGTATTGACATTACAATGTAAATATATTATTATTTTGATATAAAATAAATAAATTTTAAGTAAAATTTGAAAGGAATATAGTTTATGAAAAAAAATATTAGCAATGCTTCTTTCTTTTTCAATACTTCTTTCAGCAGTTTGTATCAATGCCGCTGCCGCCGAAAGCACAGAAGATGACCAAAAGAAACGAACCGCATACGATAATTTATATGTTCTTTATGAATATATATATACCCGTGATAATATAACAGGGATCTGTAGAGTAACCTTTTCAAAATTAACCGATCAAAGATTAGACGAAGCTATGGACGTTATTAAAGACAAAAATTCAACACTTGAAGACTACACATCTGCTTATGACAATCTTATATCTGCTGTATATAATGAATATATTGATAAATATACAGCAAGAACGACATACGAAAATGCTCTTGCCGAACAGAATTATAACAACTGGTACAGTCAAAAAGACTGGTCAAGGTTTGTTTCTGCAAGAGAAGCTTTAGGCAATGCACTTGAAAGCAATTCCAATGATGAAATCACAAATGCATTTTATGACTTATTGGAAATATATAACATTATGACAAACCGTTATAAGGTAATGGGCGATGTAAATAAAGACGGAGAAGTAAATGTAATTGATGCTACGCTTATTCAAAAGTATCTTAGCGGTGAAGTCAATTTTACCGGCGCACAAAAAATGCTTATAGCTACCAACTATAATTACGAGAATCCCAATATAATTTCTGCAACAAGAGTTCAGAAATACGCAGCCGACTACACTGTTTATTTTGACGATAATTTTGTTCCTCAATATAGTTATTACCGTGATAGTTACGAGCGTAGAATGCAAAGAACCTTTAACTTTACAATCTGTCCCAGATCAAGCGATGGAATGTATACGCTCGATAACGGATACTTCGATACAGAATTCCTTCAGGAGTATTA
>CANBJR010000071.1 GCA_947369085.1 uncultured Clostridia bacterium
AGTTTGAAAGGTCAAGTCTGAGAGTTACATCAGCGAGTTCGTAAGGAACTTCTACAGTGATGTTATCGTTGGTGTTGAATACTGCCTGAGATTCAACACCTGAACCTTCGTAAACGCCACCCCAGTTAGCAGCCCAGCTGCCGTTTGCAGCGAACTTAACCTGATAGTTATCAAACTCATCAAGATCTGTGTATGTGATTTCATAAACCTTAGGAGCAACTTCTGTCATAAGGTTGTCATCAGCTGCGGGATCCCAACCTACACCATTAAGCCAGTTACCGTCACCGTTACCAACGGCACGCATTGACTCAACAACGAGTTCTGTAGGAATCTCAACACCGTCACCTGTTACAGTGATTTTGAGTGTTTCGGGGTTGAATGTGATTGTTACATCACAAACTGACTTTACATTAAATGTAAAGTTGTCTTCGCCGCCATCAACGCCGTACCAGTTAAAGTTACCATCTGCTGTATTTTCAACAACTTTAATCTGGTAGTCATTCATGACTGCTACATCGGTATATACCTTTTCGTATGTACCGTCTTCCTTTGCTGTCATTACGTTATCAGGTGATAATGAAGCATCCGGCTGCCAGGTAGGACCGTCACCGGTAAGTGCATCAACACCAGCTACTTTATACACTGAACCGTCAGCAGCTGATACGCTGATGATAGTTACAGATAATGAAGTAACAATAAGCATTAATGAAAGCAAAAGGCTAATTGCTTTTTTGAACATTTTCTTTTCCTCCTTAATTAGTAATGCTTCTATAAGCATTATCATTATATAACATCATACCGTCAAAAGTCAATAAAAAAATTCTGTTAACATTAGTTTTTTTACAAAATATTGTTTTTTCGTTGAGTTGCACAAAAGCGAAATACTTCTTTTGTTTATTTATAACCATTCACATTTTTCGACTGCCAATTCCAGGAATCTCTGCACATTTCTTCAAGATTCTTCTCGGCAGTCCAGCCAAGCATTTTTTCAGCCTTTGAAGCGTCGGCATAGCATTCTGCAATATCGCCCGAACGGCGGGGTTTGATTTCATAAGGTATTTCAATATTATTAACCTTTGAAAAGGCTTTTACAATATCAAGCACACTGTAGCCTGTGCCTGTTCCGAGGTTGAAAATTTCGGTACCCTTATGCTCAGCAGAATAATCAATTGCCTTTACGTGTCCTTTTGCAAGATCAACAACGTGAATATAGTCACGAACACCTGTTCCGTCATGAGTAGGATAATCGTTGCCGAAAACGCCAAGAGATTCAAGTCTGCCGGCTGCTACCTGAGTAATATACGGCATTAGGTTGTTGGGAATACCGTTGGGGTCCTCACCTATTCTGCCGCTTTCATGCGCCCCGATGGGATTGAAGTATCTTAAAATTACAATCGACATATCGGAATTTGCGTTTGCAGTATCGGTAAGAATCTGCTCCATCATAAGTTTTGTCCAACCATAGGGGTTTGTCGGCGAGCCTGTGGGCATTGTTTCAACAAGCGGCACTGTTTCGGGAGTGCCGTAAACGGTAGCCGAGGAGCTGAAAATAAAATTATTAACACCGTGCTTTTTCATTGATTCAAGGAGCGTTAGCGTTGAGTCAATATTGTTTCTGTAATACTCAACCGGCTTTTCACAGCTCTCTCCCACTGCTTTAAGCCCGGCAAAATGAATGACAGCGTCAATTTTGTTTTCCGAAAAAATCTTTTCCACTGCTGTTTTGTCACACACGTCTGCTTCGTAAAGAGGGATTTTTCTGTTAGTAAGTTCCTCAACTCTGGCTACTGCCTCGGGACAGCTGTTTGAAAAATTGTCGGCAATTATGACATCGTGACCCGCGTTTATAAGCTCTACACATGTATGAGAACCGATATATCCTGCGCCGCCTGCAAGTAAAACGTTCATAGTAACATTCCTTTCAAAATTAAAATTTCCTGATTTAATCAAGCCTTTTCTGGTTCAGGATAGGTTTCCCCGAAAGTTTCTACAGTAACCTTTTTCATAACCTGAGCGTCAAGAGGCCTGTCGGAAAAGTCGGTGTCACACTCTGCAATTTCATTTACAACATCCATTCCCTCAATAACCTTGCCGAAAGCCGCATACTGACCGTCAAGGTGAGGAGCATTTTTATGCATTATAAAGAACTGCGAACCTGCGGAATCGGGCATCATTGAACGGGCCATTGAAAGCACGCCCTCGGTGTGCTTGAGGTTATTTTCAAAACCGTTCTGAGCAAACTCACCCTTTATTGAATATCCCGGACCGCCGCAGCCTGTGCCGTCAGGACAGCCGCCCTGAATCATAAAACCGTATATTACACGGTGAAATGTAAGACCGTCGTAGTAGCCCTTGTTTACAAGGCTGATAAAGTTATTTACGGTATTCGGAGCAATTTCGGGGTAAAGCTCTGCCTTAATAACCTTTGAATTTTCCATTTCAATCGTAACAACAGGATTGTTTCCCATTTTTAACACCCTTTTCATATTATATAGTATATTCATTCTAATATATTTACAAGTAAATAGCAAGACGAAATTTTAAATTGGAGCAATTGCAGGGACAAAATTTCGAACTACAGAATATGCTGTAAACAATATTAGAAATACCCAGAGAAATTTTAAATTCAGAACAGGTGATTTGAAGCGTTTTTCAAAAACCACCTTGAGCAAAAGCTCAATATACAGTGCTGCTAAAATAAGCAAAAGCACCACGATCAAAGCGTTCTGGCGCAATGAAAGCAGTATATCGCCGTCCATAAGTGCAATTACCGCTCTTGTATCTCCGCATCCCGGACAATAAAGACCTGTCAATTGATAAAATTTACATTCAGGCAAAACCGCATGCTTTAATGTAAAATTAGCCAACAGCCACAACGCTGCAATTGAAACAAAGGGAAGTAATATTACAAGAGCCTTCTGATAGTTTTTATATTTCTTCAAGCTTTCCTCCATTGACAAAGGGCGAACAAAAGTCCGCCCGTATTATAAAAAATTAATTCAAATCAACAATCAGTTTCCTGCAAAAGCAAGGTGTCTTGACACGTAGTCCGATTAGTCAAAGTATGAGTAATATGGATAACCGCTGTAATACGTTGAAGCTGAATCAGCAATAGCAACAAAAACAGCTACGATTATTATAGCAGCGATTACAAAGCCTAAAGCAGAAGTTATTATTCCCGTAATAGCCATGCCCTTTGCATTTTCGCCTTTTTTAATTGAAATTATACCGAGAATCAAACCAACAATAGCCAACGGAACAGCTATATAGGCAAAACAGCAAAAGCAGGCAAATATACAACATACAAGAGAACAAATGCCCAGCACCATAGATGCAATTCCAAAACCTCTCGGACCGTTCTCGTTATAATTCTGTCCGTTCATATAGGGGTCGTTATACTGATAAGGCTGATTGTACTGCCCCTGATAGCCGTATTGCTGAGTATAAGGTTGATTATTCGGCTGAGCGTATGGCTGATTACTCTGCTGTTGGTAATTCTGAGGGTTCTGCTGACTGTATTGTTGATTATACTGTTGATTGTATTGCTGATTGTCATGTTGAGTGAAGTCAGGATTATTATTTCCCTGCGGATTATTGTGTACGTTGTTAAAATTCTCGTCCATTTTTTCCTCCACAAATATAAAAATGTTGTTTTAATTATATGTTAAAAGCAGTAATTTGTCAACTTTTATAATTCTATACTCATTGTTGCAAATGCGTTTAAATCCGTTCCTGCAATATTGCCGCTCAAATACTCATAGTAACCCTGCGAGCCGACCATAGCCGCATTGTCACCGCAAAGCGATTTGTCGGGCATATAAAATTCATATCCAAGTTTTGCACATTTGTCCTGCAATGTCTTGCGCAAAAGCGAATTTGCCGAAACACCTCCTGCAATTACAAGCTTTCTGACATTTAAGTCCTGAGCCGCTTTTAAAAAGTTGGTTGTAAGACAATCAACTACAGCGTAGCGGAAAGATGCGCAAACGTCTGGCTTGCTGACTTCAACACCCTTTTGTGCAGAGTTGTGTATTAAATTTATCACTGCTGTTTTAAGTCCCGAAA
>CANBJR010000072.1 GCA_947369085.1 uncultured Clostridia bacterium
ACACCATAGCAGGCAACAAAGAGGAAATTTTCGGTCTTATCTGGTATAAATACATCACAAAAGATAACACAATGCGAAGGTCGGGTGATGTATATGTATACGAACTGAAAGACGTTCAGGTTCAGACAAATATTAAATTTTCGGTTGTTGAGCATTTGCCCAACGGTCAAACTCATGAATACGGTAATGGTCCGAAATATCACGGTGATTTTGATATTTATTCGGAATTCAGAGTTGCAAAAGCATGCGATGTAACAATTACATTTAATCCCGATACAAAAGAAATCAAGGTTTTAGGTGACGGTGTAAGAGAAATCAAAAGCGATACCTACAGAGTTTATGCGTACAGTTATTGTTCTGATACATTTGGAACAACACGAGAAAATCCTTATCCTCTTGAAAACGAAATGACTCTCGGTGATGATGGAGTGTATTCTGTTACCTTTAAGGACGTACAGCCTGAGCAAGACTTAAAATTCAATGTGTTTGAAGAATCTTACGGCGACAATTTGCTCGGATTCTACGGCTATAATTATTGTGGTATTGACGTTGTAACTCCTTGTGATGTTACGGTTTATTTTGAGAAAAATTATGATAGTCTTGAAGATTCAAAAATCTGGGCAGAAGGTGAAGGAGTTATTATCAGAACAAAGCCGTTAATATATGGTTTGTATATTTGCGGCTTTGATTTAGGCTTTGAAGCGTCCGATAAAAATAAAATGACTCAGGCAGACGACTATATTTATCAGTACAGAGCTGATAATCTTTATCCCGAAAGCGATTATAGATTCAATATTTATAATATTGATTCATGCAATAATTTAATTGACAGTTGGAACGGTAATTTTGAATATAATCCGGCTGAGTTTGGTGTAGACAAGAAAGCGATGTCATATCCTAATCAGTATGAATTTTCAGATATGTATATTAAAGTTCCTTACGATAACGCAAGCGTGCTGATTACCCTTGATCTTACAGATTTCGACTATGTTTCAAAACAAAACGCAATCAGCAGAATTGATTTATTCGGTGACATCTGTACAGACGGAAAAATCTCCGTGACCGACGCTACAGAGCTTCAAAAAGCTTTGGCAGGTATTATCAATCTAACTGATAATCAAAATAATCTTACAGATGTAAACGGTGACGGTGAAGTGAATGTAAAGGACGTTACAGCAATTCAGCGAATTATTGTACAGTAAAATTTACTTGCTTAATTACAATAAATAACATAAATATAGCGGTAAGAAATTTAATATACTGTTTTATATTACAAAACATTTTATTTAGTTTTTAACTGTATTCATACTGTTTTCCAAAAAGTAAAGTTTTATTTTATATAAAAATACATAAGCAATAAAAATGTAATTCTTTTAATGTTTACATTTTTATTGCTTTTTTTGTTGTTATGTAGTATGATATGTTATGTATAATAGTATATTAGCGTTTAATAAATTTGACTATCTTTGGATAAAATAAGGAGCAAAGTGTGTTTGGATATTTGCAAATTCAAAAAAGCGAACTGCTTGTGCGTGAGTTTGAGGCGTATAAATCAGTATATTGCGGTTTGTGCAAACAAATGGGAAAGGATTATTCATTCTTAACCCGTTTAAGTTTAAGCTATGACTGCACGTTTTACACAATGCTTCTTATGTCGGTTTCAAAAAGCTGTAAAGGCTTCAAGGACGGCAGATGTACTTTTAATCCTATGAAAAAGTGCAAATTTGCCTTGTGTGAAAGCGACTGCTACAGCAAAGCGTCAGCTTTTTCAGTCATTTCTGTTTTTTACAAATTGAAAGACGATTTAAATGACGAAGGCTTTTTCAGAAAGATTTTAACAAGATTTCTACTTTTATTTTTTTCTCACTGGCGAAAAAAAGCGGCAAAAAAGTATTCGGATATAGATAAATACATATCCGAAATGACTTCATTGCAGGCACAGGCTGAAAACGATGAAAATTGCTCAGTTGATATGGCGGCTCATCCAACGGGATATATGCTTGCAAATATTTTTTCGCTTGAGGCTGATAATGACATAAACAAACGTGTGTTTTATGAATTCGGCTATCATCTTGGCAGATGGATATATTTAGTTGATGCCGCTGATGATATAGAAAAAGACAGGAAGAAAAATAATTTCAACCCATTTATTTCTTTAAAAGAAGAATATAATCAGCAACAGATTGTTTCAGTGCTCAACCAATCGCTTGCAAGGGCGTATGATGCTTTCAATCTTATTGACATAAAGGATTTTAGAGGGATTTTAGACAATATGCTTTTGCTTGGCTTGCCCTCTGTACAAAACAAAGTAACCGGTAATTTAAGCGGAGGTAAAAATGAATAATCCATACGAAGTGCTCGGAGTTTCCGAAACAGCTACAGATGATGAAATCAAAGCGGCTTACAGAAAGCTTGCAAAAAAATATCATCCCGATAACTATGCGGACAGTCCCCTTGCCGACGTGGCTGAACAGAAGATGAAAGAAGTTAATGAGGCTTACGATACAATAAACCAGATGCGACAAAAGAGCAAGGGTACGGGTTCAACAAGCTCTTCGTCTTATTCAGGCTCTTCAAGCTCTCAGTTTTACAATGTAAGAATTTATATTCAGCGCAATATGATTGATCAGGCTGAAAATATACTCGAATCAACCCCTATGGGTAACCGTACCGCCGAATGGTACTACCTCAAGGGAATGTGCGCCTACAGACGCGGCTGGAGTGAGCAAGCGTTCAACAACTTTACTACTGCCTGCAATATGGACCCTAATAACAGTGAATACCGTGCGGCTCTCAATAATATGCAGAATCAGCGTTCATATAACTACGGCGGTTACAATCAGCCGAATATGCAGGGAACAGGCTCGGGATGTTCCTGCTGCGATGTTTGTGCGGCAATGATGTGTGCAGACTGTATGTGCGATTGTTGCAGGGCAGGCTGCTGATATGAAAAATGCTGTAAATAAATCTACGTTCAAGGTAGCTTTTTGCGGTGTAATATCGGCTCTTGGACTTGCACTGATGCTTCTTACTTCACTTGTACCGATAGGAACATATGCATTTCCTTGCTTTGCGGGGATATTTATCTCAGCTGTAGTTATCGAATACGGCTGGAAATGGGGACTCGGCGTTTATGCTGTAGTATCTGTTTTATCGCTGTTTCTTGCGGGCGATAAAGAGGCAGTCCTCTATTTTATAGCTCTTTTTGGATATTATCCCATTATAAAAGCTGTATTTGAAAAGTATATAAAGAGTAAGATTATTCTTTATATTGTAAAACTTGCATTATTCAACGCTGCGGCAATTGCTTCATTCTACATTGCGGCATTTTTGCTTTCGGTGTCTCCTGAAGAATATACGCTGTTCGGTGTTTATATTCCGCTTGCATTTTTGGCTTTCGGCAACGTATTTTTCATTGTATATGACTTTGCCGTTACAGTATTTGTCGGTCAGTACGTTGTCAGATTAAGAAGTAAATTATTCGGTAAAAACAATTAATTTGCTAAAAAAGAATTTTTATGTTATAATAGAATTATTAGATGATAAAAATAACTGTTACATATTATTAATGAAGTTTTGAAAAGGAAAAAAAGGTGGTATTAATGAAACAAAAGATATTTGTCAGAGCCGTCTGCATTGCACTTGCAGTAGCAATTCTTGGTTCGGTTTCTTTGGTTGCAATAAGTTCGTTTTCTGCCGGTGCTGTTTCAACGTCTGCCGAAAGGGTGGGAGAAATGCAGTCTGATGAAAGTTCAGATGCTGCTGAGCAATCCCCTGAAACACTCAAAAGTGATTTTGTTGCAACAGTTGGAACAAATCTTTTGAAAGCAAGCTATACTTCTCCCTCAAAGGGGGCAAGCGGATATGTAAGCGGTGATTACGTAAATCTTCGCAGCGGCGCAGGCACTAACTATTCTATTGTCACCTGCATGAGGAAAAATACAAAATTTACATATGTTGACGGAAAGCTCTATAATTCAAAATGGTACAAAATCAAGCTTACATCAAATTCTAAAACAGGCTATATTCATAAGGACTATGCCGCAGTTTCTTCA
>CANBJR010000073.1 GCA_947369085.1 uncultured Clostridia bacterium
ACGAGGAGCGCGCCGCGTTCGGCACCCTGCTCTCGGAGTGCGGACTGGTGGATACCTTCCGCCTGCTGCATCCCGACGACTGCGGTGCCTACTCCTGGTGGAGCTACCGCATGCGGGCGAGGGAGTACAGTTTGTTACGGTGCAGGCAATGCTCTGATTTGCATATGAATTGTCTGTCATTTTTCTTCACCTCATAAATTTTTGTGCGGTATTACCGCTTGACAATACCGCACATACTTGCACGGTGCTGTCCCTATTATTTTACATAGCTTTAGTCAAATTATACGCACCGATTTCAAAAAATATAATATAATGATACTGAGGTGAATTGCATATGGATGTTCTGTCAGCTGTCATTCTGGTTGTTTTTGCCGTAATCGGTGTTATTTCAGTGGTGCGTGATCTGACGTGCTTTCTCTTCAGGTACAAAAACGATAATTCGCTGATGTTTGTTGCACCGATAAACGGGAAGTGCAATGACGCCGAGCTTATTTTGCGAAGCGCTGTCGCAAAGGTCAGATGGGTAAGCCGCGGCAAGCATGATTATGTAATCTGCCTCGACTGTGATATGGATGAAGAAACAAGACAGATTTGCGAAAAAATCTGCGAGGAATACGGTTTTGCAAAACTTATGAGCAAAAATGAATTTATAAAAATGATGAAATAAAAAAAATAATATTTTAATGAGAAAAACTGCCCCGAAAGCAATTTTCAGGGCAGTTTTATTGTATTGCAATTGATTTATTTTATGCGCTGTGATAAAATTATTTTAGATTACGAACCAATTAAATTTACTGCTTTTTGCGGATAAGAATAATCGGTGTTGTCTGCTGACCCTGACCGCAGGGATTGTCAGCGATAATTCCTAAAAGTTCCTCTTCCGAAAGGGTAATGTCGGAAGAATAGCCGAGAACCTCCTGACCCAAATCGTTAGCGTCAACTATCATACAACTCATACCGAGCTTTTCTTTTATTTCATCGCAAACACCCGATGGGTTTTCGGGGTTTTCAATTCCGATGTCACGGTACTCGCTCCATACGTGGTCGTAAAAACCGTCAAGTCCGGCAACGTCTTTTCCTACGATTTCATAGAAAACGCCCTTCTTGCCGAACAGCTTGCAAACTCCGCCTGCAAAACTTGCCCATAATACTTTAGGCAAACCTGCTTTCGTTATTGCGTACTGCATTTTTATTGTTTCGCCAACACCAACACCAGTGTCGGGATGTGAAGCGAATTTTGACAAAAACTTTGCCCAAAAGCCGATTTTTAAATCCTCACGCTTTACAACTCTGTTCTGGCAAAGTGCAATAATCTTTTCGCTTGATGAAACAATGTCGCCCTCCTGATAAAGCGGAGAAACGTACTTTTTGAAAATTCCAATATAATCCTCGCCCTGCTTTACAAAATGTGTTTTAATTGCATGGCGCATATATGTATTGCCGTTTACGGTAATTTCTACATTCTTACCCTCGTTTGCAACAAATTCCATTGCGATAACCTCCAAAGCTTTTGCTTTATTTAACTCTTTTTATTATATAGGATTTTGCTTTAATTATCAACTGTAAGTTTTAATATAGAATTTTTTATTTTAAGGAAGATTTTTATGGATAACGAAAATCTGCTCCAACTTGAAGGAGTCGTTGAAAATATTGTTTACAGAAACGAAGAAAACGGCTACACCGTCATTGAAATTTCCGACGGCGACGATTACATAACCGCCGTCGGTATTATGCCGCAGGCAAACGTCGGCGACACAGTAAAGCTGACGGGAGTATACATAAATCACCGCAACTACGGCAAGCAATTTTCAGCTCAAATCTGCGAAATCTGCCGTCCGACAGAAAGTGCTGACATTCTTCGCTACCTTTCTTCGGGTGCAATAAAGGGTATCGGTGCTTCAACTGCACAAAGACTTGTTTCGGAATTTGGCGAAGCCACCCTTGACGTTATGGAAACACAGCCCGAAAGAGTTGCCTTAATAAAGGGAATTTCCAAAAGCAAAGCGCTTGATTTTTCTAATCAGTTAAAAAGCAATACGGGCGTACGAACACTTATGCTGTACCTAGGCGAATACGGAATTTCAAACACCTCGGCTGTAAAAATCTACAATGCTTTAGGTTCGGGATGCGTTGACCGAATCAGAGAAAATCCGTATATTCTCTGTCAGGGCGACTTCGGCGTTTCTTTTGAAAGTGCTGACTTCATTGCAAAAAAGGAAAAGCTTGAACCCGAAAGTGCAGTACGGCTTCGTGCAGGAATTACATATATTCTGCGCCATAATGAACGCAACGGTCATACCTGCCTGCCAAAAGAAAAGCTGATTTCAATTTCAGCTGATTTTTTAAATGTCAGTATTGATATAATTACAGAGCATATGGATGAAATGCTGTTTGACCGAACGTTAATCGGCGAAACCTTTGACGAAACCGAATTTGTGTTCACACCTCAGCTTCACTTGAGTGAAATGTACGTTTCTTCAAGAATAAAAATGCTCCTTAATTTTCCTGCCGAAAAAATTAAGGACATAGACAAAGAAATTGAAAATTGCGAAAAAAACGATGGCATTACCTATGCCGACTTGCAGAAACAGGCGATAAATTCGGCGCTTACCGAGGGTATGCTCGTGCTTACGGGAGGTCCGGGAACAGGCAAGACAACAACCCTTAACGCTATAATTAAAATCCTCAAGAACAAGGGCAAAAAGGTACTGCTCTCTGCCCCTACCGGACGAGCCGCTCAGCGAATGAGCGAGCTTACAGGTGACGAAGCAAAAACTCTGCACCGTCTGCTTGAAGTAAGCTGGGACAAGCACGACAACCCTGTTTTCAACAAAAACGAACGCAATCAGCTCAAGTGCGACGCACTTATTGTTGATGAGGTTTCGATGGTTGACACGTTTATTTTTGAAAGTGTAATGCGTGCTCTTCCTCTCGGGTGCAGACTTGTGCTGGTCGGCGACTCAGACCAGCTTCCGTCTGTCGGACCGGGAAATGTTCTCGGTGACCTTATTGACAGCGGAATTATTCCTGTTGTAAGGCTGAACGAAATTTTCAGACAGGCTCAACAGAGTCTTATTGTAACCAACGCCCATAAAATTGTCAGCGGTCAGATGCCCGTTTTGAGCGAAACCGATAAGGATTTCTTTTTTCTTCGAAGGAACAATAAAGCAGATGTTACGAATGTTATTATTGATTTATGCACCAACCGGCTTCCCAAAGCCTACAACTACTCTGCTTTTGACAACATACAAGTGCTTTCCCCCTCCAAAAAGGGTGAATTAGGTACAGCCGAGCTTAATTTTAAATTGCAAAATGCTCTCAATCCTAAAAGCGGCGACAAACAGGAAGTCACTATCGGCTCAAAAACGTTCCGCACAGGCGACAAGGTTATGCAGATTAAAAACAACTATGATATTCGCTGGTTCAAGGACAACGGCGAAACAGGCGAGGGAATTTTTAACGGCGATATTGGAATAATAGAAAAGATTGATAAAAAGGTAAAAAACATCAAAATCAGTTTTTATGACAAAACAGCCGTATATACATACGAGAGTGCGGCAGACCTTGACTTTGCATATGCCGTAACGGTGCACAAAAGTCAGGGCAATGAATTTGACGCCGTGATTATTCCGATGTTCTCGGGACCGCCGCAACTTTATTATAGGAATCTGCTCTACACTGCCGTTACAAGGGCAAAGAAAGCTCTCATACTCGTGGGCAATCCTCACACCGTTGAATATATGGTAAACAATAACCGCCGTACAAAGCGCTACAGCGGACTAAAGGAATTTTTACTGCGTGATGACGGACTTTATTAATAAACTTAAAGAAAATGCAAAGGATATTTTATTTCCCGTAAGGTGTCCGTACTGTGAAATTGTAATTTCAAAAACCGAATATGCCTGTGAGCACTGTAAACAGCAGTTTCCCTCTCCTTCAATTATCAAACACGCAGTCGGAGGATACAAGTGCGCCTCACCGTTTCCTTATGATGGTATTTTCAAAAAGGCGGTAAAGAATTTTAAATTCGGCAAC
>CANBJR010000074.1 GCA_947369085.1 uncultured Clostridia bacterium
AGGTGTTCGCTCATGTGGCTTGTCCGTACCGACCAACAGAAGGAATGTATCCGATGTGCTGATATTTAATTTTCAAAGAACAAGACCTGTTCTCTAAAAATCGAAAACAGGCGAAAGGATTATTTATCCCTTCACCTGTTTCCTCACTTAGAAGCTAAAAGTAGCCCCTATTTTTAAAATATTCTTTAATTTTTTCTTCTGCTTTCTTTATTGAACGCAAAATCGGCATTTTTGTACAACCTTCAATTTTTGCAATTTGCTCGTAGGTTAAACGATCATAATAATATAGCAATAATCTTTTGCGCTGGGTTTCAGTAAGTTCACAAATAGCCTTTGACAACATTTCATTCTCAAATACAGTTAGAATTATATCCTCCACTGTCTTAGTTTTATGTACAGTTCTGCGATTCAATGTTTCTTCTGTAAGTTCTAAGTATTCATAATGTCTTTCGGCTTCATTCATTATTGAAATATCATCAAGTTCAAAACTATCAAATGCATCAAAAACTGATTTATCCACCTCCGTTTTCTGAATATTTCCGTTTATATCTTTAAATGAAACATAATATTTTTGATTGTCTGTTGACAATGTATAAGGATTGTATTTATCCTTTCTTCTTTTCGGACGCTTGTCCATTTAATTTTCCTCCAATCATTCTGAATTTTTGTTAATTCAGGTCGATTGGAGGGCTTCTGTTTCTGAAAAACATAACTGCCCTTTCTGCTTTCAACGCAAAAAGGGCAAAAATAATGCCGACAGGCAATAGCATTAAAAGCTATAACTTGTCGGCTAAGAGAATTGGAATTATAATTTTTCTTTAAAATTTAACTTTTATCAATTTTCGCACAGGGAAATCACAAATATAGAAATCAAATTCCTCATTTTCAAGTATATTATTTAATCTATGTGAATTTACTGCTTCATCTAACGGCTGTGCCGTAAAAGGTAGTGTCAATGTTACTTCTGTATTTTTTCTCAATTTCAACAAAGTATTACCATCAATATTCTTATCGATAATATTCCAAATATCAAAATCGATAGGAACTTGTAATGCACCATTAAACAGAGCAAAACCCATAGCATTTAGGTAACCACTTTTATTTCCAGTATTTTTTACTGTAATATTTAAAAGACAAACATATTTAGGCTTTGGCATATCTGTTTCTGTGTCAATTTCTTTATCATATTTCTGAATTAATTTATCGTATTCTTCAAGCTTTCCGCTATTCACACGAATTGAATACCCTTTAGTATTTTCACCTGCATCAAAGAAGAAATTTTCATCAAGCTTAACCCACTCATTCATCTTGTAATGTTCTGTTGTTTGCTTGAATGCATTTGAATTCACATTATAAAAGCTAACAAACCATAAGACCAAAGTAGCTACAAGAAGTGATATGACTATCCACAGCACCTTTAGATTTTTTCTCTTTATTACTCTGTACATACTTTCCTCACATTATTTTCTCTTTTGGAGCATAAATTCCTTTTATTTTGCCTGTTTGAATCTCTATTATTTCATCAGAGAGATCCTCCAATATTTGTGTATCATGGCAGGAGAGGACTATAGTTGCTCCTCTTTCTTTTTCTTGCCTTAATATTTTTTTAACCATTTCAACACCATCTTCATCAAGGGAATTTGTTGGTTCATCTAAAATAAGAATTTCCGGTTTTTCCATAATTGCAGCTGCAATTCCTAGCCTCTGCTTCATTCCCAAAGAAAACTTTCTATACTTTTTTAATCCACTTTCTTCAAGACCAACTAATTTCATAACTTCACAAATGTCATCTTCGTTAATAATGGATTTTATATCAGCCAATATACGGAGGTTATCATAGCCATTATACCCATTGAGAAATGCAGGATTTTCAAGCATTATACCAATACTATCGGGAAAGGATATGTCTTCGCCTAACTTTTTATTTCCGATAAATACTTTTCCGGAAGTTGGATATATTAAACCTGAAATAAGACGCATAATCATTGTCTTTCCCGAACCGTTAATTCCCTTCAGTCCCGTTATTGAATTTGACTTTATTGTAAAGCTGGCATTATCTACAACTATGTTCCTACCAATTTTTTTGGTAACATTTTCAAATACAATATCCATATTTTATCCTTTCGTTAAAATGCTATATTTTTTAAATCTCAGCATACCAATAACAACTGAAAATAGTCCTAATATCACCATACAGATGATGCCTATGTTTATATCAACGCCATTTGAAACCAACTGATTACTTCTCAGAGCCATTGCATAATTGCCTATAATTACAGGATTCAAGTAATAGGCAGATAAGATACAAACTACTACAGAAAACACATAACTCACAGTAGGTTTAACAAACAAGCACAAAGTCATCTGCAACAAGCTCATTGATACAGTAAACAAGAAAGGCATCAATAATAAATTCAAATTAACACTCCAATTTGGATTATCTAAAGCATTTACCCCGAGTTCTGTAGTATCTTTCATCATTTTGGAAACGCTTAACGACATATTTCCATTTACAACCCAAGTACATATAGTTAACTCAAACCAAGATATCACATAAAACAAAGAAACTGAAAGGAATTGACAAAAGCACTTTGACAGCCACCACTGAGTTCTACTTCCGCTTCGATATATAGTCTGTTGTCCAAATCCAACTAAATCCTTATGCATATAATTTAGGGTAAAAAACAAAATCAAAATATGATTCAATAACCAAAGATATGGAATTTTAAATGTTTCACCCCCAGTAGGGATAAATTCTTTAATTCCACCGTAAATATAAAGAATAGAATCCATAAGTGAAAAGGAATAGTTCTCTGATGAAATTTGATTAGAACGAAATTCAAAAAATGCAAGTATAATCAAAAAGGAAAACAGTAAATATTTTTTGTATTGATTTATTATTCCATATCGGATATCAAATTTAAAAAATTTAATAAATTTCATTTTTCCTTACCTTAACGCAAATAGAAATGAATATAAATCCCACTAAAAGCAAAGTAGTAGTAGCAACAGACCAGCTCATCACTTGATAGATTGTACTTCTTGAATGTAAAAACTGTGTTGGAACAAATTCAACAAAATACATCGAATCTCTAAATATGTTGTTATAAATTACATTTTCCAAATATCCTGCTAATATCATAGTTAAAAACGGTGCAAAAAGAATTACAACATATTTCTTCACATAAAATGAAGTTACATAACTCAACAATGCAAATATTCCGCCGTACAGCGTGTTTAATAAAATAAACAATAACATATGCAGATATGGATTTGAAAAAAACAAATCAGACCACATTGTATCAAAGTAAACAAGATTATAAAAATTGTATCCTGCCCATGGCTGACAATATGGAATAAATGCACTAACAATTAAAATATTTAATGCAAACGCAAGAAATACCACTAATGCACCTGAAACAAAAACAGCAATAGCCTTAGCAATAAAGTATTTCCTAATATTTATGCGAGTGGCAACATTGATTATATAACTATTCTTGCTTTCATTATGATATGACCAAGCAAAGGGTATCGCAGTACACACTGGCATAATTGTAAAGAACAATGTGTATGCTACTGTTGTTGTTTCACCACCAACCCATGCATTAAAAAATGAAAACAATGGAAAGTCAGGGTTATATAAATACTTGCCATTCTCCATACAATGTTCGTATAATTGTTGTGGATTTTTTCCACCATATTCATTGATCATCAATACTCCGCTTATAACAGCAAATATTGAAAGTAAAACCAATCCTAAAAGGAATGCTTTTGAAAAAATAGATTTTTTAATTTCAAGATTTAATAATTTACTCATTGTTGTATCTTCCTAAAACATCTACAAGGGGAACAGGATTTCCTTTTTCCGGTGTTTCTCTAAAACGAAGATATAGAAAAACATTTTTCTCATCAACTAAATCTTTCTTAGCAAGAACACCGATTTGAAATTTAATAGAATCTCCTGATTTTAATGTTTTTCTG
>CANBJR010000075.1 GCA_947369085.1 uncultured Clostridia bacterium
TAAAAAGATTAAGGAGATTAGGAACAGCCAGCAAAAAATACTTGATGATGAAAACTATCGAAATCAAGTTGCCGGATTCACAAGTCTGGAAGCTGTTTACGAGACCTATACAGGCAAGACTGGCAAACACTCGGAAGAAATTGTTAGTGCCTTTTTTACTCCTATGGAGAATATGCCTAAAGATACAAAAGAGAAATTCCAATCAGCTGTTGACGGCGCAATCAAAGGTCTTGACGAAAGAAAGGACACCTTATTCTATAAAGCTGCCGAAATAGCCGGAGGCTTTATCAACACCTTTAAAAAGATGTTCAACATCAATTCTCCGTCACGTGTATTCAAAAAAATCTTTAAATACGTAATTGAGGGCGGCGAAGTCGGTGTTGATGACGAAGCTCCGAAGCTGTATAAACAGGCTGATGACGTTGCATCCACGTTTACCAAACGTATGCAGGCAGGAGTTTCCGCCGACGGTCTTGTATCAAAGATGAAAGCCGCTGTTTCCGCCGGACGTGCTTTCGTAGCCCAGAAGCTGACCGCAAATGTTATTCACGAGGTCGAACTGCATAATGATGATAATGGTAAAAAATACTTCTTCAAGGGTGATGTTGTTACTCACATTGGTATTGACGGCAGAGAGTTTGCCGTTGTGGCTACACCGTACGTGTCAGAAGAATTAGCTTGGGAGGTAAAATAATGTTTGCAGAAATGTTAATCAACGGAGTTGATATTAATGTATATAACGCACGTTTGCAGACCTATTCTGTAAGCGGTACAACAGTAACGAATAATCAGTCAATGGTCAATACATTGCTCAGTATGCCCTCTCTATATTCCACCACGCTCGGCACAAGAACGTTGACAATAACGCTTACCTTTCGTCCGTCCCAACACGGTTCTGACAGCCGAGGAATGAGCGTTATAGAAAAATTAGCAACCGCAGCGGAAAATATTACACGCTTTGAAGCAGAAATTGTTGGCAAAACCGTAGAGATAACGCTCCCTGACGGATATATCTATACTGCTCTTGTAACAACCTTGCCAGCGGCAACGTTCGACAGTTCAGGCGAGCACGATGTTACTTATACATTCTCGGCAATTCGTCACTCTGCAGAGGACGTTAAGGAAGTAGAACCGAACGGAAAGGTGTTCTGTGAATCAACAACGAAAACACCTGTTAAATTTGTTGTTAATATTCCGACGGCGGCAGAATCATTAACAGTTTTCGGAATCACCGTAAATAATGTTACTGCAAACGCAGAATTGATTATTGACGGCATTGACGGTGTTGTCACTATGAACGGAGCTAACAAGCTTCTTGATACCGACTTGGTAGACTTTCCGTACCTAAATCCCGGCTATAATGTTATTTCTTGCTCTGATACGTCAGCTTCTATAAAGGTGATTTATACACCTGTTTATGTGTAATTTAAGGGGTGTTTAAATGGTATTAAAAATCTTTTATAACAATGAAGTTTTCCTTTATAAGGACATTGACAATACTTTCTTCAGAACACGCTCCTACGGCGGTATGATGTATCTTCAATTCGATATTTCGCCTGACCACGAATTGTACAAGTACATATCCGAGGAAACGGAGCTTGAGTATGACGGTCAGCGTTACGTAGTCAAAGGAATCAACGAACGCAAGACAGCAACCACCATTAATGCGGAGCTTGACCTATCGGGACTGGATTCCAAAGGCTACACTAATTTTACTCGAAAAACTGAAAGCTTTTATAATGTCAGCCGTGATATTCTTTCTGACACAGGCTGGACGATTGTTGATGCAGAGCTTGTGAGCAAGCGAATGTCTTTGGAATTAAAGGACGTTACGACACGTGACATACTGGAGCATTGCACCAATTCTACCGCTTACAACACCTGCTACAGCTTTGATACAATAAACAAGAAAATTTATTGTATTAAGCCTCAGAACAACACTACGCCTACTGGCACATACTTCACCGATGAGCTGAACTTAACCGATATGACGTTCAAAGGTACTTCCTCAGGACTTGTCACAAAACTATATGCTTTCGGAAAGGACGGCTTGGATATATCAAGTGTCAATGGTGGAAAACGCTACATCGAAAATCACACCTACACAGATAAGGTGATTGTGGCTATATGGCGTGATGACCGTTACACAAACCCGCAATCCTTGTTGGATGATGCCGTTGTTAAGCTTGCCGCCCTCGCCGTGCCGGAGAGGTCATATACTGCAAAGGTTATTGACCTTACAAAATTATTCCCGGAACTATATGACGAAATACTGAACTATGATTTATATGATATTGTAACGCTTATTGACCGTAAGCGTAAAACTCGTATTAATCACCGAATTGTTGAAGTCAGGGAATATCCTGCTGACCCCACACTCAATACCGTTACAATGTCAACCGTTGCAGGTAAGATTAGCGGAAAGATTTCCACGCTTGAAAGCAAGGTTACAACGCTCAATGCCGAACAGCTCCACGACAGAACTAAGGTCAATGAGATCAAGCAGGATTTGGACAGTACCGTGCTTCATGTGTCCGAATCGTGGGCAAGTTCGGTAAATGAATCATTGTTTACTCAAACATCAGAAGGCTTGTATCTTGAGGTTGACAAGGTAGTTGGCACAAACCGTTGGAGTACGCTTCTGCGGCAATCTGCAACGGACATCAGAATTGCTTGGAATAACATTTCAAAATACATTCAGTTTGAAAATGCACAAATGAACATCTACAATTCATCCGACAAAAAACTCCTTTCGCTTAATTCATACGGACTTGATGTATATGATTCTTCCGGCACAAAATTAATGCAACTTGATTCGACTGGACAAAACTTTTTCTATCAAGGTAATAGTGTAGGTTCGATAGGTACTGGATACTACGTGCAAAATAAAAATTTAAAAGGTTTAGCATTCCACTTGGATTACGATTCGGCATATATGACGTGGTCATGGAAAGAATCCTCATCGACCGATACATATACTATGTTTTTGACCTACGCAGCAAAGGCTGTAGGAAGTTTAAGGCAAGGAGCACTAAATGCAGGTTGCGATTTGGATTTAAGAAATAATAATTTATATAGTGCAGTGTTGACCGATTGGAATTTTGATGGCGGTTCAATAAGCGGAACGTGGTCAGGTAATATTGTGACCTCGTTTAATAGTGACGGTACTGCTGCAACGTGGAAATCATTCAGCTTAAAATTCAAAAACGGAATTTTACAGTCTGCGACTTGGTAAGGAGGTAAATATGGATTTTAGAATTAATACAAAAGAAATATCCGACAAAGACAAGGCTCGTCCACCGGAACAATCGGAAGAAATATCAGCCGAAAGGAGTAATGATAATGAATCCTCAACAACCGCTTAGTATGGCTTTACAGTCCGCTCGCATGGACATGCTCAAGGCGGCAAACTCGGTTATGCTGACTTACAGGTTACCTCCGTGTCTTATGGATTGTGTTATATCAGCACTGATTGCAGACATCAGAGCACAAGTATCTTCAGAACTTGTGAGAGATATTCAAAATTCGGCGAATAAGGATGGTGTGGAATCAGGATCGATTGCAGACACCAGCACGCAGTCAGCTTCAGAGCCCGTAAGAGATATTCAGAATTCGGAAAATAAGGACGGTGAAACAGAAAATGAATGAGTTTGTATATAAAATCATGTTAGACCTGAACTGTACAAAAACTCCGCCTGTGATTTGTTCGGGACAATTTGACAAGGGGCGCAAGTTTGAGTTTACAATAACCGCTAACGGTGAACCTTATGATGTAACGGGATGTTCTGTTGTTTTTAAGGGTATTCGTACTGATGGCTCACATTTTGCTGTTGGTTGTACGGTTTCCGGAAATAAAATCACAAAAATTCTGGATGATACCACCTTATCGGTTAGAGGTAAGACAGTAGCAAAACTTGTTATATCTGACTCCACAAAAAGTTATTCAACACAAATGTTTA
>CANBJR010000076.1 GCA_947369085.1 uncultured Clostridia bacterium
GGCTCAATATCGCGGCAGATTATTACCGCAGGCGGACCAAAGCTAAAAATCGAGTCGATAACCATTCTCTGAGCTTCTGAGCCGAAACGTCCGAGATATGAAAACTCAGTATTACCGAGAACCTGAATACGCTTATTGTCAAAGAACTCAAAATAACCGGTAAGTTCAAGTCCCGGTCTGTTAATTTCAACAGTTGTTATTTTGATATCCTTATAATTTTCCGCTATATAAACTTCGCTGAGGTTTAAGTCATTGACAATATCCGACAAAGGGACAGAAAATTCAACAGACATACATTCACCGCCTAAAATATTTCGGGTATTACAGTTATCATTATTATACACCATATTAAAGTCGGTATAAAGTCTTTTTATGAATTATTTTTCAATTATTTTATTATTTTTCTCATTTTTCGTCTTTTATTACTTTGGTTTCAACCTTTAATTCGTTATTAGAATTAATATATGAAACAGAAAATTCTTGATTGATGTCAGAGAAAAAATTATTGAATATAGATAAAGAGTTTACACTCAAGCCTTTGCTTTTATTCTTTATCAGAACTAAATGCTCTTCCACTTGCTTTGGAAGCATCTTATCGTTTACAAGTTTTTCTGTTAGATTTGCATCGCATAATGTTACATACATAAGAGGAGAAAAATACGGCTTTTCAGACATATACTTTATATCGGTTTTAAACGTTTTATCAGCTAATCGCTCTTCTGTAATAAACAACTCGAGCTTTGAAAGAGAAAGGTTGGGAATATACTCGCTTTTTGCTTTTTCACAGGCTTCTTCAAAAGACTCTGCAAACACAGAGGTAAAAACGGGCGAATCTGAACTTGAAAGCAGAAAAAACGTGTAGCAGGTTTTTCCATCCTTTTCACCTACCGTTATTGTTTCTGCAATTGACGCCTTATCAATCTGCTTAGAGCTGGAACAGCCCGTAATAAGAATTGATGATATACAGAGAAGAATCAAAATAAATTTCTTATTCATTTAACTTCCTCCCGGAAAAAAGATAAAACGTAGGAATTACCACCGCAGAGATAAATGTAAGAATATTCAGAATATAATGATTTGTTAACAATACTTTTACCTCATTAAAATTATAAGCACAGATAAAAAGCACAAAAATGATTACCGCAAAAGCGAGCACAATCGGAAATGAACTGCTTTTGCCCGTTGATTTACAAATGCAATTTAGAATGAGTGAAATCACAAGAAACACTGTAAGCGCCGATATTGAAAGATAAAGGCTGTCAAAACCTTCTACATTGCCAAAATGAGCTGTTTTTGAGAGCAAAAAACAGCTATAGTCCTGTGCAAATGCGTATTCTCCCAGCACGAAAGAAGTGAAAAACATAATCAAAGCGAACAAAACAGCTGTAATTCCTACAGAAAAAGCAATTTGTCTTGGTCGGAAATTTTTTGTAAAGCCCGAAAGCACAGCAAAAATTACCGCAGTAAATGAAGTTGTAAGAAAAAAAGAAGTATTGTTTATAAAATCACTTTTTTGTCCTCTGAATAAAAACTCTGTAGTGTTTATTTCTAAATTAGAAATATTTCCTGAAAATATAAGCAGAAAAGCTACAAAAGAAAATGAAAATATAAAAATTGAACATCTCCCGATTGCGTTTGTACCTTTATACCCTGCATATACACAAACAGCAAGCAACACCAGTGCAACTGCAAAAATATCAGCTTCACTGTTGAGCTTTTTGTAAAACATATCACAGTATTTAATTAAAAAATACTCCGCTGTATATACAAAGTAAAGGCAATAAAAAGCCGACACAAAAATAATTGCATTTGGTGTTTTTATATGGGCATACGACATAAAGTCAAGGTCTGTTCTGCTTTTAATAATTGCAGAAGGAATGAAAAACAAGGCAGTTAAAGAGAATGCACAAACAAGAGAAAATAAGTTGAACAAAAATGAAGCGTTCTTTGGAAGATTAAAACATTCAAGCAAGATTACGGAAATACCTGCAAGAAATATCAGCAATAGCAATCGTTTTGACGGAAATTTAATTTTTGTCTGCATAGCTGTCCTCCGTTTCAGGGAATTTTTGTACCTTTATTGTTCGCTTAGAAAGGCTCTTCCAATCAGCACGAATAAAAACATCACGCATACTTTTTAAGGAAAACGGCGCAAGGGACGACATATACGGTACTCCAACGGAAGTTTTTGCACACATATTAATCAATACAACACACGAAGCAAGCACTATACCCCATAATCCGAAAATTCCGCCTACTATTACAAACGAAAATCGCAATACGGTTATCGGTGGATATAGAGGCGATGTAACGTAACTGCAAATTGCGGCAGTTGCAACCACCATAAGAGTTGAAGAGCTTATAAAACCTGCACTGACTGCACTTTCACCGATTACAAGCGCACCCACTATACTGACAGCGTGACCGAGGGGCTTAGGAATCCTAAGCCCTGCTTCACGCATAATTTCATACACAAAGATAATAATTACCACTTCAAGAGTCACAGGCAGAGGTGTTGACGAAAGGGACTCTGACGTTTTTATGAGCAGTCCTGTCGGAAAATATTCAGGATGATACTGCGCAAAAGCTGTATAAAGTCCCGGAAAGTAAACCGCAATGAAAAATGAAAGAAATTTTAAAATTCTGATAAATGTTGCATAATACGGACGGTTTGAATAATCGTCCACGCTTTGAAACTCCTCGACAAACAAGTGGGGCAAAATTATTACCGCCGGTGTCCCGTCAATGAGTATGGCTACCCTTCCTTCGGTCAGCTTTCCACAGACAGTATCTGGACGTTCGGAAATTCCTACTCCCGAAAAAATTGACTTTGAGCCTTTATCTTCAAGATATTCCGTAAGATACCCGGAAGCAAGCACCGTTTCAAGATTGCAAGTATTCAAGCGGTTGCGTATTTTCTTGAGAATTTCGGGAGAAACGCTTTTTTGAAGGTAGCAAAGCATAAGCTGGGTTTGTGATTCGCTTCCGACTGTCATTGTTTCAAATACAAGGTCCGGACTTTTTATCCTTCTGCGAATTAGCGTCATATTAATTCGCAGAGGTTCAGTAAATCCCTCTCTTGAACCCCGTTGAACAACCTCGCTTTCAGGCTCGCTCACACCTCGAAACGAAAATCCCTGAACGCCTATTGCAATCATTCTGTCTGTTCCGTCAACAGCAAGCAAGGCAAAACCGGATGTTGAAAACATTATTGCTTCGTCAAAGGTATTAAATTCAACAATCTCACTTGAAGTAAGAACAGAGGTTTTAATTTCTTCAAAAATTTTCCCAGGTGAGGTATTAGAAAAGCTGTAGGAAAGCAAAGGGTTTATTACAGACAATGCAATTACCTCTTTGCTGCACATTCCCTCAATTGTAATTATAGCCGCTTTTACCGGATTTTGAGCAGACAAAACCATATCACGAACTGTAAAATCCGCTGATGAGGCAAACATATTTTTTAAAGTATCAAGATTTTTTGTCAACGAGTTGTACATCATATCACCGATAATTAGTTTTTGCCGCAATTATATTTTTATTCGGCAGAATATGTAAGAGTTTTTTGCAAATATTAACAGTGGTGATTTTATGATTATTTCAATTATACGTACAGTACTTCTGTATGTTTTCGTAGTGCTTGCCGTGAGAATTATGGGTAAGCGCCAAATCAGCGAAATGCAGCCGAGCGAGTTAGTTATAACTCTTATAGTATCCGAAATTGCCGCTATTCCTATGCAAAACACCTCTCAGCCGTTACTTAGCGGAATTATTCCCGTTTTAGTGCTTGTTGCTCTTGAAATTGCGGCAAGCGTACTGATGATGAAAAGCGGGAAATTTCGTAAAATTATGTG
>CANBJR010000077.1 GCA_947369085.1 uncultured Clostridia bacterium
CCTGTTGAATTCAGCGTGACAAAAGAGGTATCCGATGCATATGCAACGTGATTCTGATTTACAGCAAAATTGCCGGATTTAACCTCGGTGCCTATAAGGTTTACGGGGTAACCGTTGCCTGCGTTGCCGAGGACATCGTATGTCCACCAGTTGGAAATATTGTCCCATGTAAGGTTATCACGATTTGCAAAGGCAAAAACAATTAGTCCTGCCGCAAGCGCAACACACACGCCGATAATTATTTTTTTAACCGCTTCGGGAGATATGTCTGTTTTTTCCTGCTCATAATCGTCAAGCGGCATATCTTCATAGCTGATCACATCACGTTCAGATTTTTTTCGCTCAGCGTAATGTCCTTTAAATTTTTTAAACACCCATTTTCACTCCCTTGAAAGGATATACACACTTTTGTAATTATATTTTAAAATTTACCCGCCGAGGTACTCGATCGATAAATCATAGTTTACTTTATTCAGATACAATCCGCACGCCTGCGCCGTGGGGCCTGCAAATTTTCTGTCTTTTTTTTCAATAATTTCGGTAATGCCGTCAGCAGGAATCTTACCTTGCTGAACACGCAAAAGTGTACCTACCATTATTCTTACCATATTGTAAAGAAAGCCATCTGCCTCAACCCTCATTGTAACGAGATTGCCGTCACGTGTTACGGAAAAGCTCTTTACATTTCTTGTCATATCGCCCTTTTCACGGTTATCAATCGTACAAAACGATGTAAAATCGTGACTGCCTACATACGCTTGAGAGGCTTTGTTAAGCATTTCTTCATCTATTTTATATCTGTAGTGAAGGGCATATCCGTCCAGAAACGGATTGCGCACCTCGCTGTTCCAGATTTTGTAAATATATTCCTTGCTTACGCAGCTGTAACGTGCATGAAAATCAAGAGAAACTTCCTTGCAGTCAAGCACTGCAACCGATTTTGGTAGCCAACGGTTAAGCGCCGCTTTTAAGCGTTCGGGCTTTATCGGATGGGAGGTTTTAAGACTTATGCAGTACATATTTGCGTGAACTCCGCTGTCGGTACGGCTGCAGCCTTTTACGTCAAATTCACTGCCGATAATTTTTTCAAGCGATGTTTGAAAGACCTCCTGAACAGTCAGCGCATTTTGCTGAATTTGCCAGCCGTGAAAGCTTTTGCCGTCATATGAAATTGTCAGCAGAAGATTTCTTAAATCACCGCAGGAATAAATATATTGCATAATATCACTCCGCATATCAGTGCTGCAAGCGCAATAAACGAAAAAACATCACGCTTTGACATATGAATTAATTTCATTTTTGTTCGTCCGTCGCCTCCGCGGTAACAACGGCATTCCATAGCAGTTGCTATTTCATATGCACGTCTGAATGCAGAAACAAACAGAGGAATCAAAACAGGCATCAACGCCTTAACTCTTTTGATTATGTTTCCCGAATCCATATCCGCTCCCCTTGCCTTTTGCGCTGACATAATTTTGTCAGTTTCTTCAAGCAGAGTCGGAACAAAACGAAGTGCAAGCGACATCATCATTGCAATTTCATGTACGGGAAAATGTATTTTTTTAAGCGGTTTCATAAGCCGCTCAATTGCATCGGTAAGCTCTGTAGGCGAAGTAGTAAACGTAAGGCAGGAGCTTGCAAGAATAAGACAGATGATTCTTATCGTAACAAAAACCGCCCTGTTGATTCCATTTACGGTCACCTTGAAAATTCCCCATTGCCAGATAGGGTCGCCTGAACCGTAAAACAGATTTAAAACCGACGTAATAACTATAATAAAAATAATTACCTTTAAACTTTTAAAGTGAAATTTTGCAGGCACGCCGCTTAAAAGAATCATCAAAACCGTGAACAGTGTAACAAACAAAAGTGAAAAGTAATTGAACGTGCAGAAAATAATTACAAGGAACCCTATAAGTAAAAGGATTTTTGCACGCGGGTCAAGTCTGTGAATCAGACTTTTACCGGGAAAATACTGCCCGAAAGCTACATCTCTTACCATATTTTCCCCTCCTTCTTCAAAAGCGAGGAAACAGCAGAGAATGCCTCGTCAACAGTTAAAATTCCATCTGGAACATCGTAGCCTTTTTCCTTTAACTCAAGCATAATTTTTGTGATTTGAGGAACTTTAAGTCCGATTTTTTCTAAATCTCGTCCGTGAGAAAACACCTCTTTGGTTTTATCAAACATTACAAGACGGGAATTATTCATAACTATTATTCTGTCGGCTACTCTTGCAATATCCTCCATACTGTGAGAAACAAGCAAAACCGTATTTTTACGTTTTTTATGATACTGCACAATCTGCGTGAGCAGCACATCTCGCCCCATAGGGTCGAGTCCTGCCGTCGGTTCATCAAGCACAAGCACTTCGGGATCCATTGCGATTACACCTGCAATTGCGGCACGCCGTTTTTCTCCGCCCGATAAGTCAAAAGGAGATTTTTGAAGAAGCTGCGGCTTTAAATCGGTAAATTCAGCAGCTTTTCTTACAGCCATATCAATTTCCTGCGCTGTCTTTCCCATATTTGAAGGGCCAAAAGCAATGTCCTTATAAACGGTTTCCTCAAAAAGCTGATATTCGGGATACTGAAAAACCATTCCGACCTTGAAACGTATTTTTCGTATCTCCTTAGGGTTTTGCCAAATATCCTCACCGTCAAAAAGAACCTGTCCCTCTGTAGGGCGGATAAGTCCGTTGAGCATCTGGACAAGCGTTGACTTTCCCGAACCTGTATGACCGATTATTCCGATAAACTCGCCTTTTTCAATTGAAACACTGACATTGTCGACAGCACGCTTTTCAAACGGAGTTTTTTGTCCGTATACAAAACTTAAATTTTTCAGCTCAAGTACACTGCTCATTTAAGCACCTCCTCAAGCATTTTTACACACGCCTCGGTGTCAAGCGGCATTTTATTTATTTTTACTCCGCACCCTATAAGCTTGTTTGCAAGCTCGGTTGACTGAGGAACATCAAGTCTGTGTTTTTTTAGAAGCTCAACTTGGGAAAAAACTTCATCAGCAGTTCCCTGTGTCAGAATTTTTCCGCTGTCCATTACCACCACTCTGTCTGCAAGCACAGCCTCGTCCATATAATGAGTGATAAGCACAATGGTAATATTTTTCTCTTTGTTTAACTTAAGAAGTGTTGAGAGAACCTCGTCGCGTCCATTCGGGTCGAGCATTGCAGTAGGCTCGTCAAGCACAATACATTCAGGCAGCATTGCAAGGATTCCCGCAATTGCAACTCTTTGCTTTTGTCCTCCCGAAAGCTTATAAGGAGCGTGTTCTCTGTATTCATACATTCCAACAGCTTTAAGGGCGTAGTCAACACGCTCTCTGATTTCCTGCGGAGGTATTCCGAGATTTTCAGGGCCAAAAGCAACGTCCTCCTCAACAATACTTGCTACCAGCTGATTGTCAGGATTTTGAAGCACAAGACCTACCTTTTTTCTTATATCATAAGTTTTTTCTTCGTCACAAGTATCATCGCCGTCAATCAGAACTCTGCCGCTGTCAGGCAAAAGCATAGCGTTAAGATGCTTTGCGATTGTTGACTTACCACAACCGTTATGACCTAGCAAAGCGACAAATTCTCCCTTTTTTATGTCGAGTGAAACACCGTCAACGGCATTTTTTTCAGGCTTTGTATTTTCATCGTCAGTATCGGTATAAGAAAAAACAACATTCTCAAGCGAGATAAAATTCATTAACTACTTCTCCCAGATTGCAGTCGAACCGCACGGCAGAATAAGTCCCGTGTCAGTGACTT
>CANBJR010000078.1 GCA_947369085.1 uncultured Clostridia bacterium
GTACTGAGCCGTCATCCTGCTGGGTGAATGATAAAACATCGTTGTATCTGAATCCTATTCGCTGTCGAATTTCAAAAGGGATTGTAATTCTTCCTTTTTTACCGAGGACTCTGTATATTTTAAGCATTAATCATCCTCGCTCTCCGCAAGCTCTGCTCTGCACTCATCGCAGATACAGTCGTAACAACATTCTTTACAATCATCATCGCACCTCTCAATCAGAATTGCTCCGTCCACAGCTGAGATCTGCACAGCACAGTCGGATGTGATTCCTGATACAATAAGTGCGTCAAGCGGTATGCTTACATAAATTCTATTTTCCATGGTTAATAATACACTCCTTCAAAATTTGTTCTAAATCAATTTGTTGTTCGGTTGTCAAGTCAAGTAAACTCAACTGCAACGGCTTGTTTCTCTGCCTTTCATACATATCGTAGTTGCTGATAAGCAGTTCGGGGAATTGCTCGCCTGCATTGATTCGCTGTTTCATATTGTGAAGCCTTGTAAAATCAAAGAATGAGTAACCCTCATATAAATTGCGGATTTCTTTACAATCATTGTATGAGACAAGCCATTTGCCCTTTGAATTTGCAAGTGTGTTTTTCAGCCTCAAATGGTCATCCCAAGTGAATCCGCACTGATAAACATACTCGCTTGAAAAGTACGGCGGATCGCAGTAGAAAAAAGCATTTTCTCTGTCGTAATGCTTTATCAGGACTTCGAAATCCTGATTTTCAATCACCGCATTTTCAAGTCGTTTTCCGACTTTCTCTATAAGTTGAAAAAGGCTCACTACTGAAAAGGGCTGACAAGCAAAGGATTTTCCTCCGCTTGAATAGCTGTATCGCAGAAGTTTAAGAAACATTACTGCTCTGCGCAAGTCATAGTCCTGTTTCATTTTTATATACAATTCTATGATTTCTTCTGCTTTCAAGTCAGGCAGGATAATCTTTGTCAGTTCCAATTCCTCATCAAGGTACTTATCTTCAAACTTCTCCTGCCTGAAGAAATCCCTGATTGCATTAAAATCATCCCTTGAATTAAGCGGATAAAATCCGAGCTCTTTTATGAACGCCATAGGTCTGTCACGCATACAGCGAAAGAGGTTTACAAGATTATGGTTATAATCGTTGTAAACCTCGAATTTATCAGGCTTTTTCTTGCCTAAAAGTACGGCTCCCGAACCTCCGAACGGCTCAATATACCTTTCGTAATTCAGAGGAAACAGGGCGTACAAAATATGAAGGATGGAAGTTTTATTTCCCATCCAACTCACAGGGGTTTTGATTACTTTTCACTCCTCTCGGAATATCAATCGCCCCTGAAACGACAAAAAGCCGTTGATTAAATTAAAAAATCTAATCAACGGCTGTATATCTATTTTGAATATCAATATCAATCGCTGTCAGAAACGATTGATATTTTGTTTTATTCAGTTTTTTCCGGGATTTTCCCGTGCGTTTCTTCAAAGCGTGCTACTTCGTCCTTTATCAAGTGCAGCATATACCAATTCATTGACCTGTCATCGTATTTTGCCACATAATCAAACTTACGCAGAAGCTCCTCGTCAATGCGCAGTGACAGATGTTTAATTTGCTTTTTCATAATTTCCTCCGTATGAACCTACTTTGACTTTATTATAAGTTCTTTTTATGATATAATGTCATAGTGGACTTATGGTGGGTTCACTTTATTAGGAGGAATATTTATGAAACTTGCAATAATCGGCTCAAGATCACTTACAATCAACAACTTAGAGGATTATATTCCTGAAAATACTGTTGAAATAATTTCGGGCGGTGCTAAAGGTATCGACAGCTGTGCTAAAATGTTTGCTTTAAAAAACAGTTTAAAATACACAGAATTTCTGCCAAAGTACAATTTATACGGCAGAGCTGCACCTTTACGAAGAAATCTTGAAATCATTTCATATGCTGATATGGTTTTAGCTTTTTGGGACGGAAAAAGCAGGGGAACAAAATTTGTAATTGACAATTGTAAGAAAATTAATAAGCCGATCAGGATTATCACCAAAATTTAATTGACTGCTACAGAGTTTTGGTTATCCACCTTTTTAATAATCTTACCGATTTCAGAAATTACATTTACTGTCACCGCATTTCCTGCCATTTTGTATAGCCTGCTGTCAGATAGTCCTGTTGCTTTTGCCTTGTCGAACTGATCGTCTGTGAAGCCTTGTAATCTCCAGCACTCCCTCGGAGTAAGCTTTCTTATTCTGCCGATATGAACTAAGCCGTTTGGCTCAACAAAGGCTACTGCAAACTTTTCATTGTCATCGAGAACATCTGAATTTTCTACAAAAACTCCCGAATGCTCAGCTTTGCGGTTACTGATTCCCGAATCCTGCCTTGCAGTTATGCACCTTGCAATTTCAGTCAGCTTCGGATCGGGGTTCAGGTCCATGAAATAATACGCCTGCGTTGCAGAAGTTGTCAGAGTATGTGCTATCTGATTTCCGACTCTGCCACGCCTTGAATTTTGTCCCGAAAAGGCTGTATCGATGCTATCACCGGGATATGCGACCTGATAACTGTCTTTGGTCTTAGATTTTATTGGCAAGCCAAAATTTTCAGTATCTTCAATAAGATAAAGTCCTGAATGACCGCCAAATCCGCCCGAACCGCTTGTAAGAGTACAGCTTAGTCCTTTAGATGAGTAGATTCGCTCACCTTGCGTTGGGTTTTCTTTGTATAAGAGCTTTTCCGCTTGTTTGCGTGAAAGATAGTACTTCTCCGGCACATTGTACTCTAAGATATCCGATAATGAACACTCGATTTCGTGACTGGGGAACTCCGAAATCTTTGCTGTTGAGTACCTGCCAGCATACATCATACCCCAACTCATCCAATGTACGGAGGATTGTTTCAAATGTCCTGCCTGAGTCATGGTTAAGCAGACCGGGAACATTTTCGAGGAAGAGATACTTAGGCTTTTTAACGGTAGCAATTCGAGCAATCTCGAAAAACAGCGTTCCTCTTGTATCGTCAAATCCTTTTCTTGCTCCTGCAATTGAGAAGGACTGACAGGGAAACCCTCCAACAAGAAGGTCGAAATCAGGTAACTGTTCGGGTACAATTTTTCTTGCGTCATCAAAGTAAAGTTCACCTCCTGTATCATACATTGCTTCATATGCCTGCTTTGCATACTTGTCGATTTCGCAGTATCCGACACACTCAAAACCGCCTATGGCTTCAAGTCCTGAACGGAAACCACCGATGCCTGCAAACATATCAAAAAATTTGATGGACATAAATCTTCATTCCATGCGAAGATTTATATATTAAGAAACACCTCACATTCCCATTGTCATTCCGCTATCCTCATCAGGAGTTTCATCTTCAACTACTGATGAGGATTGGTTTTCTGCTTCGATTTCTTCCTGTGTGAGCTTTCTGAATGAGTCCTCACCGGGAACCACTCCAAGTGAACGACCATTGTCCCACTCAGGGAATATCGTTCCCATTGAATCAACAAATTTTACAGTTCCTCTTGTGCCTGCCGGAACAGGTGCGTAAGGGTCCTTCATACTGATAAGCTCAATTCTTGTACCCGGCGGATACAATTTCTTTGTGTTTTCAGCGATTCTGCGCTGTCTTTCATATTCGTTCAAGTTATCATCTCCTATTTGTTTTGTTATTCATAAAAAATATTTTTGTCGGACTTCTGATATACACCATAAATACACAACCTTTCTAATTAGTTAATCTCTGTTTCTAATTTTGACAGCAAATCCTTTCCGTCAAGT
>CANBJR010000079.1 GCA_947369085.1 uncultured Clostridia bacterium
CTTGGATTTGTTTCTCTTATTACAGGAATTGAATCTGATAGAAAAAAGCTCAGGATCAGAGATGTTATTCCATTAAGGCGTAAAAAAGATGGCGTTCAGTTTGGATATAGCATCATTACTCAATCTATCGGTAGCGGCATTGAAAGCCGTTTCACTGTTTTTAATCGAGTGTTTAATAATGAACCGATTAAGAAAGATGATGTAATTCTCTGCACTGGTTATGAAAGAGATGGTGCTTATTTTACATTGACTGGTTATACACATATATACGCTTAGTTGCATATAAAATGTAGGTTTTATTAACAAAACGGAGGTACTATGATTTGAATAAAAAGAAATGTAACATGTGCGGTAAGGAATTTGATTTCTGGGATGAACAAGAGAACTTTTGTTTTGAACATAAAGTAGGTTATGGGTCAATTCACGATGGTGAACAGGTTTCTCTAAATCTGTGTTGTGATTGTTTTGATAGGGTGATTGATATTGTAACTCCGATGTGTAAATCAAATCCGTTAAGTGAGGTTTAATATGACACCAAGAGATAGTTCGTTAGATAGTTCATTAGATTGGCTCAATCATCTTGGTGAATTCTGTCATATACCAGAATTGCAAAAGATTCTGACTGCGACGGCAACAGGATATAGAGTTAAAAGAAACTACATAGATGAAATGACAGATCTAACAGATCTATGGCAGGAACAATTAAGTAGAGAAATTGAAAAGCGCGTTTATGAAGAATTTATGCAAACAAAAGTTTCGATTCCAACAATTAATTGGTCTGAGTCTGATCTTACTAAGTGGGCAAAGGTGAATATTGAACCAGAAGATGTTGATTTAGAAGAATTTGAAAAGATATTAAACGGAGGTTAAATATGAGAAGAAGTACTGAAAATAAGCTGCGGGAAGCATTTAATGAAAGATTTGAGTCTATTCATCGCACTGGACTTCTTCAGGGTTCTGTAGCGATTTCTAAAGTGGTTTTAGATAAGGTTAATGACACAAGTAAGACTCCGGAAGAACGTCTTTCTGATATCATTCAGTTTTGCGAGGTATCGCTACAACACAAGGACTAAAATTTAAATAAAAGTATTAAAGGAGAATGAGTTATATATGAGACAAAAAATTGAATTAACAACAATACAGGATGTTGAAGAATTTACAAGTGCAGTATGTAACGTCAAAGAAAATGTGACACTTATCGGTCAAGACGAGAACGGTAATCCGTGGAGCGTAAGCGGAAAATCATTTCTTGCAAGCTTGCTTATTATTGATGGTAAAAGAAAATGCTCTGCTCGAAATGTAGATTGGAACACCATTGAATGTGTGTGCGAAAAAGACATCTACAGCTTAATAAGCAAGTGGGCTGTTGGCTCGCAAATGGGGGGTTAAATTGAAGATAGTTAAACCAAGTGTTGAAATTTTAACTCCAATTGACGGTGAAAAAATATTAAATCACATTGAAACAATCGCAAGAACCTGTTATCAAAGTCAACAAAGTAATAATAATCATAATTTGATAAAATCCCTTATTCGGAGCGAACATTTTGCTATGTTGGAACACTACGGTATTACGGCTAAATTTGTTACCGATAGAGGTATTTCGCACGAGATTGTAAGGCATAGATTAGCTTCTTTTGCACAAGAGTCAACTAGATATTGTAATTATATCAAAGATAAATTTGGAAACGAAATATCTGTCATTAAGCCACAAGAGTTAGTTAAAGGGTCATTTGAATACATAGTATGGAAGAAACAATGTGAACAAGCCGAAAAAGCATATTTTAAACTTATTGATAATGGAGTGAGTCCTGAAACGGCAAGAAGTGTTTTACCCACCTCTTTAAAGACTACTATTGTTATGACTGCTAATGTTAGAGAGTGGCGACACTTCTTAAATTTAAGGGCGATAGGAACAACGGGTAAGCCTCATCCGGATATGCAAGCATTAGCAATTAACCTATTAAATCAATTTAAAAGCAAAATTCCAATTTTATTTGACGATATAAAATAGAGGTTAGTGAGGTAGTTACATAATGAAAATATTTAATATGCCAAGAGGTGCTGGAAAATCACATCGCATGCTTTATGCGAGCGAGTTCCACGATGCTCCGATTTTGTGCTTTAATCAATCACAAAAAGATACTTTAGTAGAGAAAAGCCAAATGTATGGAATTAATATCCCTACACCGATCACAGTTGAACAGTTTATTACTAATCAAGGACGTGAGAACAAAGAGGTTCTTGTTGATGAAGCTTTACTTGTGCTTGAAAGTTTAATTAATCATTTAAGTTATTCGAAAACTAAAATTCTTGGATGCACATTATCCGATGAAAAGAACTCAGAACTGTGCAGATGGATTGTTAATAATACAGTAAGTGATTTACCACTCGGCGTGTTGCCCACAGATGAAGACGATGATAAAAGAATTAAAAGGTAAAATATATAAACTTTTGTGGTGACATAAGGATAAATTAATAATTGAAAATAAATTATTATTTTTATTCATTTAGTCCCTTATCTCCCATTTTTCGTTTATAAATCTATAACAGTTTTTTATTACGGCGTGTTTTTACAGCTGATACTTGTAAATAGAGCCGAAATATCGTTCAAATATTTGCATTTATAAAAATAATATTCAGTCTTCACAAGACGCTGTGTCGGTACTAAGTTTATTTGATGGCATGTCTTGCGGAATGATTGCAATGTTAAATGCAGGATTAAAAGTAGGCTCATATGCTGCATATGAAATAGACAAATATGCAATTAAGACATCGCAACACAATTTTCCAGATATTCTACAATGTGGAGATGTATTTGAAGCTGATTTTACTCAGTATAAAGGGGTTGATTACCTTATTGGTGGTTCTCCGTGTACATATTGGAGTATTGCTAAAACTACTAATAGGGAAACCGAGGCAAGAGGAGCGGGATGGGAATTATTCTCGCAGTACATAAGAGCGTTAAATGAAGCTCAACCACGATATTTCATATATGAAAACAATAAAAGCATGAGTAAGCAAATCCGTGCAAGTATTGATCATGAATTTGGGTTTGAGGCTATATGCATTAACTCGGCATTATTATCTGCGCAAAATCGAAATAGATTGTACTGGATTGGAAAACGGAATTCCGATGGAACATACAGTAGGGTTAAAATTGAACAGCCAAAAGACAAGGGCATCTTATTAAGGGATATTTTAGATTCAGGAGAAACTTGGAGAGATAAAAGTGTATGTTTAGATGCTCATTATTATAAAGGTGGTAATTTATCAAGTTTAAATAAGCAGAGCGGTCAAAGGTTTATGGTCGCCAACCCAGTTAATACAACAAAAGATGGTAAGGCGCAAACACTTAGAGCATCTTGTTATAAAGACGGGATAAGAAATATGATTGCAAACCATGTTGATCGTAGAACTTGTGTTGCTGAACCTATTAATACGGTAAATGGTAAATCTCAAACAATAAAGGCGCAGTATCAAAATACAAATGTTAATAATATTTGTTGTTATTCGTCAACTTATGGTGCAAGCGGTGTTGCTGAGCCTGTTCGTGTAGAAGTATTACCGATTGAGTTTGAAAATAATGTGTCTATTAAAGCGAAGAGCTATTCAGACGGAAAAACTTACGCCGTATATGAGGTAAAAGATGGATTAATTACCATAAAAGGTAAAGAGTATTCGATTAAGTTATCGGATGGTTTTTATATAATTCG
>CANBJR010000080.1 GCA_947369085.1 uncultured Clostridia bacterium
TTTGCAAGAATTGAGAAAGAAATCAAGGAAATGCCAAATTACTTTGCAGATTATGACGTAACAGTGCATTTTATTTCGCAGGAGGAGCTTAACAAAAATCACAGCGGAATCCCTCATGGCGGCTTTGTGATTCGCAGCGGTAAAACAGGCTGGAATGGAGAGAATAAGCATATTATCGAGTACAGCTTAAAATTAGACTCAAATCCGGAGTTTACATCATGTGTTCTTGTTGCTTATGCAAGAGCAGCATATCGTATGAACAAAGAAGGACAGAAAGGTTGCAAGACTGTATTTGATGTTGCACCTGCTTATCTGTGCAGACAGAGTGGCGAAGAACTGAGAAAACATATGCTATAAAAGCAGAAAATTTGCATTATCCATAGCGTGGTGTTCATGCCAAAATAGGAGGACTGACTATGAGCTTTGATTGCGAATTTACTAAAGAAAATAATTGGTTTAAATATCGTGTAGGTGCGATTATTATAGAAAACGGCTGTGTTTTATTTGCCGGCAACTCAAGTGAGGATTATTTGTATTCCGTTGGCGGCGGGGTTCATATGGGAGAAACTGCTGAAGACGCGGTAAAACGTGAGGTTTATGAAGAAACGGGCATACACTATGAAATTGACAGACTTGCTGTTGTTCATGAAAATTTCTTTAACGAGAACAGTGGTTCTCTAAAGAATCTGGAATGTCACGAAATCAGTTTGTATTTTATAATGAAACCTAAAGGTACACAAAAATTGGACAGCAACAGCTATACACGTTTTGGTGATAAAGAAGAAATGCATTGGATACCGATTGAAGATTTGGACAAATATAAAGCGTTCCCTACGTTTTTAAAAGAGTATCTGAGTAAAGAACACTGCGGAATAGAACATATTATTACAGATGAGAGAAAGTAGTTTGAAACAGAATTTGCAAATAAATATATTTGGAGATGTTGGATTTCATATACCGAAAGTGAGAAAGTCGAAGGAAAGATTCATCATTATTTAATTTTGGCTGAAAAAAAAGAAAATATTAAAAATCCCCCTGCGTGATATATTGCTTGTTACGTTGCGTAATGTAGTAAAATACGGCAATGTAAGGAGGTGAACGCTATGTCAAAATACACGACCGGAGAAATTGCAAAGCTGTGTGATGTGTCCGTCAGAACCGTTCAATATTATGATTCGAGAAATATTCTCGTTCCCACCGAATTGTCGGAGGGAGGACGCAGACTTTATTCGGAAGATGACCTTAAGCGAATGAGAGTTATCTGTTTTCTCCGCGAAGCAGGCTTTTCAATTAACAGTATCGGAGAAGTTCTTTCAGAAGAAAATTCTAAAAATATTGTTTCTGTTTTGGTTGAACAGCAGGAGCAAACGCTTAAAGAAGAACTTAATGAAAGGCAGAAAAAACTTGATATGCTGAAAAGTATCAAGCGGGAGCTTAAGGACGTTGAGCTTCAGCGTTTCTCGGTTGAATCTATCGGTGATATAGCGCACGTAGTGAAAGGCAAAAACAAACTAAAAAAGCTGAGGGCAATATCCCTAATTATCGGAATCCCCGTAAGTGTTCTTCAGTGTACATCTATTATTTTGTGGATTGCCACAGGAATATGGTGGCTTTTTGCAGTGTGGGCGTGCGTAGCTGTTATTTACGGCGTTTGGATATCAACTTACTACTTTAGTCGTGTTGCGTATATTTGCCCCGAATGTCACGAGATGTTTAAACCGAAGTTTAAAGAAGCCTTTTGGGCAAATCATACGCCCAAAATGCGCCGCCTGACTTGTCCGAAATGCGGACGAAAAGGGCTTTGCATTGAGGTGTACAGTGAAAAGGAGGGGAACAATAATGGCTGAAATTAAGAAATCTCTTAAATTTGTTCTCTGCCTTGTTCCGATTGCGATTGCGGCGGGAATTTTCACGGGATTGTATCTGCTCGATACATATTCCGATGATGTTATTGCCGAGGCTACTGCTCAGCTTGGAAGCACCGGCGCTTTAGTTGCCGTAAGCACGATACAAACTGTTTTGTATTCAGCGGTCTGTGGTTTTATCGGATATATTCTTGCCGATAAATTAGGATTATGGAAATCAATTAAATTTGAAAAAAAGAAATTGATTGTGACACTTGTTATTTCTGTTGTCGGAGGTATTCTGTTCAGCCTTGATTATTGGACCTTCGGCAATGTTATTGACGGTGTTCAATCCGCAACTGCATCAGGAATGACGCTAAGCGGCGTAATTGCTTCTGTTCTGTACGGCGGAGTTATGGAAGAAGTGATGATGCGCCTGTTCTTTATGTCATTGATTGCATTTATTATCTGGAAGCTGTTTTTCAGAAAATGTGACAACAAGAATATTCCGACAGGTGTATTTGTCGCTGCAAATATTTTGGCTGCATTGGCTTTTGCCGCAGGACATTTGCCGTCAACTATCAGTATCTTCGGTCAGTTGACACCGCTGATTGTTATTCGTTGCTTTTTGCTTAACGGTGTTTTTGGTATGCTGTTCGGATGGCTTTACCGTAAGTACGGTATTGTCTATTCTATGACAAGCCATGCCGTTTTCCATATCGTAAGTAAATTGATTTGGCTTTTGTTTATTTTCTAAATAAAGACGCTTCCGATTGCTGTTGAATTTCACCTGAATTTTTGATACGATATATAAGAAAATGATACCTAAAAGAGGTGTTAAACTGATTTAAAAATATGGAGATAAAAAATGAAAATAGAAGTTATAAGTAAAAATAATATCAATATTGCAGTCGTGAGCAGTGATGAAGTGTTAATTACAGATGTTCAGTCTGCTCTGGATTTAATTATGACGGTAAAATATGAAACCGATTGTAAAAATATTGCTGTGAATAAAAGTGCTGTTGCAGATGATTTTTTTGTATTAAGCACTTGTTTGGCAGGTGAGATATTGCAAAAGTTCATCAATTACGGTGTGCGATTTGCAATATATGGAGATTTTTCAAAATATACAAGTAAACCCTTGAAAGACTTTATGTACGAGAGCAACAAAGGAAAGGATATTTACTTTCAGCCTACCGTTTCTCTCGCGGTCAATAAGCTGTCAGGTTGCTGAAAAGACAAAATACGAGGGAGCTGTTTATGGTAGCGGAACAGATAAGGAATGCGAAACTTAGGATTGGCAACATCACTTGCAGGAACATCGTTTCCAGACCTCGTAATGGCAACTGTTCCGGGTGCAATATTTTCGGTATGGCATAACATTTCAGGTGCAATACTGGCGAATATTTACCAAAAATGGCAGGATAAGTAGTACTTATAAGCATTAGCAGTGAAATATATTAAAATAAACACATCAAAGATATGAAACAAATTTACTCGGGAGGATATAAAATGGCTTCAAGTAAAGAGTATCTTGAATATATTTTAGAGCAATTGTCGCTTCTTGATGAAGTTTCGTACCGTGCGATGATGGGTGAGTACATAATCTATTACAAAGGAAGAATTGCAGGTGGAATTTATGATAACAGATTTCTTATAAAACCTGTAAAGGCGGCTGTTGCATTTTTACCTGACGCACCTTTTGAAAAGCCTTATGAGGGCGCTAAAGAAATGATTTTGATAGAAGACACCGATAACAGGGCGTTTCTTGCAGAACTGTTCAATGCAATGTATGACGAGCTTACTGTTCCGAAAAAGAAAAACAGAAAGAAATAGAGGATACAATTGTGTCATTTGATTACA
>CANBJR010000081.1 GCA_947369085.1 uncultured Clostridia bacterium
GTTCCATAATATCCCTCCGTAATTATCTGTCTGTGTGAAGCAGAGTGTCAAGCATACGTTTTGCTTCAATCCACTCATTAATTTTTTGATGGTATGTTTTTCTTCCAAGCTCGGTGATTGTATAGTATTTTCGCCTTGCGCCGGTGCTTTGGTCGCCCCAGTACGACGAAATACAGCCTGCGTCTTCAAGCCTTTTGAACGCAGTGTAGAGCGTAGCCTCTTTTAACTCGTAAAGCTGGTTTGAAGCTTTATAGACGGCTTTGTTAATTTCATAGCCGTAGCTGTCGCACTCCATCAGCCTTGCAAGAATTATTGTGTCGGTATGTCCTCGTATAAGGTCGGCTGTAATCGACATTTTAACACCTCTTTCATATTTTGTAGGTATATAATAGCATAAAGTACCTCACCTGTCAAGGTATTTTGTTTTTTAATATATTAAATATCCTAAGGATCGGACAAATTAATTAAATTACAAAAGTTTGATTTATTTAATACAAGATGACGTAAAGTTGTATCTTGCGTTAGATTTAGAAAAATGTACAGTTACCGAGATACCGTTGTATATTTTAAAACCGCCCCTTAGGACGTTTAAAAAGACGTTTAAAAAATAAATTTGAATTTTCGTATAAATTCCATTTACCTTATTTAAAATATGTGGTACAATATTATAAATATGTATTGCATTAAATGCAGTACAAAAACGAATTGTTTTTATTTAAACAGGAGGTTTATTTTATATGCCAAATATACAAGCAGTGAAAAAGGCAGATGCGCCCACGCTTAACGGGCAAGGCAGGTTTAAAGCCTTTTTCTCAAACAACCTTTTTATTATACTTGCGTTTTTAGTGCCTTTTGTGCTGATGACAACTGCGTTTGCGCTGATGAAAGTTTCACCGTTCGGTGACCAGCAGATTCTTGTAACGGATTTGTGGCATCAGTACTATCCGTTTCTGGTTGATTTTCAGGACAAGCTAAAACACGGCGAATCGCTGTTCTGGTCGTGGACTCAGGGCGGCGGTGTAAATTACTTTGCGCTGATGTCGTACTATCTTGCAAGTCCTTTAAACTTTGTTTCCGTGTTTATTCCGAGCGAATGGCTAAGAGAATTTCTTATGTTCTCGGTTGTTATCAAAGTAGCCTGCGCAGGTATGTTTATGGCTGTTTTTCTTCGCAGTGTGTTCAAGAAAAATGATTTTTCACTCGTGTTGTTCGGCTGTTGTTTCTCGTTTTGTGCATTCTTTATGGGATATTACTGGAATACAATATGGCTTGACACGGTCTGCATTACTCCGCTTGTTGTGCTTGGCGCAGTAAAGCTTCTGACTGAAAACAAGTTCAGGCTTTATGTTGTTACGCTTGCAATTTCACTTCTTGCAAACTACTACATAGGACTTTTTACCTGCATCTTTGTACTGCTTGTGTTTATAGCATATAATATTGTAAAGTGGGAAAACGTAAAGGTTTTCTTTACAAAGCTTATGAGAATGGGTGTTTTCTCGTTTATCTCAATCGGAATTACAGCGTTTTTCCTGCTTCCTGCATTCTTCGGCTTGCAGAACACAAATGCTTCGGGCAGTTCGTTCCCGTCAACATTTGATATTAACATCGGTCAGACCGACGACTTGCTCGGCGTGCTGACTGCTGTCAAAGAAATTCTTTCTAACTTTATTACGTTTATTTCTCCAGCAACAAAAGAGGCAGACGCTTTGCCGAACATCGCCTGCGGCACCGTTTCAATTGTGCTCGGCATTCTTTTCCTGACTTCAAAGAAAATCAAGCTAAAAGAAAAGATTGTGGATATGTGCCTTATCTTCTTTATGATTATAAGCTGTATCATCAGACAGCTTGACTACATCTGGCACGGATTCCACTTTACAAATATGATTCCTTACCGTTTCAGCTACCTTATAAGCTTTGTGCTTGTTGTAATGGCATTCAGGGCATTTATGCTGATTGATTTCAGTTCGTGTTGGGACGTTATTCTGGCGGCGCTTGGTTCGGCACTTGTTATTCTGTTTGCAATCGGTAAACAGGAGGCTTATACAATCATCGGCACTTCAATTGTTGCCCTTGTGGTATGCGTAATGCTCTTCCTGTATACAAGAAGAATAGTTCCCAAACAGGTGCTTATGATTGTGCTTGCTGTTGTCATAATCTGCGAAAGCGGTGCAACGGCGTATATCGGCGTTAAAACCACAACAGTTACAGGTACGTATGACTATCCCAGAGGCGGAGTTGCTACCGAACAGCTTATTGATTATATGGACAGTCTTGAAGAGAACACAACCGAATTGTGGCGTGCCGAAACAACCTCGACTCAAACGCTTAATGACGGTTCGATTAACGGCTACAACGGAATTTCAATGTTCAACTCAATGGCTAATGTTGATATGACTCGTTTCTGTGAAAACTTCGGTATGATGGGCTGGAAGAGCGGAAACAGATACACCTATGCCGAGGGCTCGCCTGTTACAAATATGTTTATGAACCTTAAATATATAATTTCACGTGACGGAGTTTACCGCAATACCTATGATTTGACCGAGGCTTATACGGTTGGAAATGAAAAGCTTCTCAAAAACGACCATTATATTCCTATGGGATTTATGGTAAACGAAAACTTAGTTCAGTGGGTTGAAAATGACAACGAGGATCAGTTCAATCCGTTTGACCAGCAAAATGACTTTTTCAAGCGTGCAACGGGCATAAACGAGAACGTATATGTTCCGCTTGAAGTTGTTTCGCAGGGACATTATGATTACAACAAGTTCCCCGTAACAAAATCTTCTTACGGCAACTATTCGTTTAATTGCACAGACGCATCAATCACACCGTATGTAAAGTGGAATTACGAAGCTCCCGAGGACGGACTCTATTGTATGTATGCAAAGATTTCGGGCGGTGACGATATTACGATTATGCAAAACGATACTGCGCAGAGTGCAACCTACGGAATGTCACGTCCATATATTGCATGCATAGGCTACTTTAACAAGGGCGATAAGATTTCGGTTTATTCACAGCTTAAGCAGGGTCAGTCAGGTTCGGCTCAGGTTTATGTAAATCTTCTCAATCAGGACGTTTTTGAGCAGGGATACGAAAAAGTCAGCAAGGACGTTATGACAACAACCAAACTTACTGGATGTTCTATGGAGGGCGAGATAAACGTAAGCGAGGACGGATTGTTCTACACTTCGGTTCCCTATGAAGAGGGATGGACGGCAGTTGTTGACGACAAAGAGGTTGAAATTACGCCCGTAGGCGGTTCGCTTGTTGCATTTCCTCTGTTAAAGGGAAGCCACGAAATTAAGCTTTATTATTATCCCAAGGGATTCTGGCCGGGATTTGCGGTTACAATGATATGTTTAGTAACATTTGTCGGACTTTGCATTTACACATATATTATTAAAAAGCGCAAAAATAAAGCGGTTGTTACAAGTAATAAGTAATTGCATTTGATTAAATATTAGTGGGGATACGGTGTGCCGTGTCCCCAATCACAAAAAAACGACCTCACCGGTTTTCGGTGAGGTCGTTGCTTTAATATATAAAACTTTTATGAATTAGCAATTGCACGCTGTATTTCGGATGCGTCCGAAACGTTGATAGTGCCGTTATGGTCAAAGTCGGCGAGTGCTTTTTGTTCGTCAGTAAATGTGATAAGTTCAACGT
>CANBJR010000082.1 GCA_947369085.1 uncultured Clostridia bacterium
TCTTTTGGCTGTGCCTGAAAGAACATCAATGCTTAAGAAATAGCCGCCGTTGGGGTTAGTCCACTCACCTATTCCAACAGGCTTGAGATTTGATTCAAGCGCATCGAGAACTATATCAAACTTTGGTCTTAATATTGCTTTATGCTTCTGCATATGCTCCATAACACCGTCAAAATTTTTAAAATATCTGACGTGGCGCAACATATTCATCTTATCATAGCTGATAACCTGATAGTTATATCTTTCCCTGAAAACTTTCATATTGTTGTCAGAAGCAGCCATTGCGGCAACACCTGCACCGGGGAATGTGATTTTTGAAGTTGATGCAAAAATAATGGGCATATCTTCAGTACCGTTCTTTTTACACTCGTCAAAAATATTATAAAGCTTATCGGGTGTATCGCTGATGTCGTGAATGCAGTATGCGTTATCCCACATAATCTTGAAATCCTTAGCAGCAGGCTTCAATGCAGCAAATCTCTTTACTGTTTCGTCACTGTAGGTAATTCCCTGCGGATTTGAATATTTTGGTACGCACCAAATACCCTTGATTGAATCATCGCTTTCTACAAGCTTTTCAACTAAATCCATATCGGGACCGTTATCCGTCATAGGAACAGGTATCATCTCAAAACCGTAATACTCGGTGATACCAAAATGGCGGTCATATCCGGGTACAGGACAGAGGAATTTTCTGTTCTTTACTTCATACCAAGGCTTGCAACCCTCTGCAACAGATTTTGTCATAAGGCAGGATATTGTATCAAACATCATATTAAGGCTTGAACTTCCGCCAACCATAACGTATTTGGGAGCAACTTCAAGAATATCACCAAAAAGTTTTCTGCATTCGTCAATACCCTCAAGAACACCATAGTTTCTGCAATCCATTCCGTCATCGCCGACAAAATCAGATTTGCTGTTTAACACATCAAGAAGTCCGAGCGACAAGTCAAGCTGTTCTTTGCCGGGCTTTCCCCTTGCCATATTGAGATTTAAGCCCTTCCCCTTAACTTCCTCGTATTCTTTTGTAAGTGCGGCATATTCCTTTTCAAGTTCTTCTCTGCCACAGTTCAAATAATTCATTTTGCTATCCCCTTAATATATAATTGCAAAAATTCTTTTAAAACCTTAATATATTCTATAACACAAGTGGATAAAATGCAAGTCTTTTTTATAAAACTTGCATTTTTAGTTAAACAAAAAAGAACAGACTTACAAGCTTGTTTTTGTTCAAAACTTGTAAGTCTGTTATATATTGCTTTATATTAATAGTATTGGTAGTAATAATAACCCTTTTTATTTCTTTTCTGACTCAGCTCGCAACCAACTTCGATAAGACCTAAAACCTTTGAATCTGCAAGCTTTACACTGTCGAGAAGCTTTTGTAAGTCGCCGTGAGTTGTTGAACGTTCCCTGACAACAACAACAAACCCTGCAATTAAATCTTTCAGCAACAATGCGTCCGCTACTACGCCGATGGGCGGAGTATCAAAAATGATATAGTCATACTCTTTGGTAAGCCTTCCGATAAGCTCAATAAAAGTAGCGGAGCACATAAGCTCAGAAGGGTTTGGAGGAATAGTGCCCGACGGAAGAATGTCAAGATTGTTAAGTACGTTTCTCTTGACTGTTTCTTCAAAGCTTACCATCTTACCAATAATATTCGACAGACCGGAAGAGTTATCAATTTTAAAAATATTATGAACATTAGGACGTCGTAAATCACAGTCAATTAAAAGAACTCTTTTCTCCATTTTTGAGAAAGAAATTGCAAGGTTAGCAGAAACCGTACTCTTACCCTCGCCCTTTGAGTGACTTGTTACGGCAAAAACCTTTTTATCGGTTGCGGAAAGTGAGAACATTATGTTTGTTCGAGCTGATTTGTATGACTCTACAATTGCAAATTTTGATTTATCCGACAAAGTTCCACCGGAAGTTTCTACAGCATTCTTTTTATTTTTTCCAAACAGCTTTATTTTCATTGCAATCACCTACTTTGAGATTCAAAATCAGGAATTTCCGCAAATACTGGCAGACCATAAATTTCCTGAATGTCATCATCAGCTTTAATTGTTGTATCAATAAGTTCAAGGAGAATTGCTATAATGCAGGAAGCAGCAAGTCCTACAAAAAGACCTATTAGTGTATTTTTAAGATTACTCGGTTCATATGGATTTACAGGGACTTTAGCTTCTCTTATACTGCCTATCTGACCGTATTGCAAGAACTTTTTAAAAACATCACTACATTTATCTGCAACCTGATTTGCAACATTCGCACATTTTTGAGGATCATCACCCGAAACAGAGATTGTAATGAAAAACGTAGATTCGTTAACAGATATATTAACATAACAGCCGTCATAAAGAGAAGTGATTTCATCAGAATTTTTAAAAAGAGTGACGCATATGCCTGCAAGGTTTGACGAACCGCTGATGTCGGCGCTGTATATTTTACCGACCTCTTTATTTGCTTCACTTTTTCCGTTATAGTTCTGGACATATATCATTGCAGAAGTGCTATACATTGGTGTAATGATAAATTTAGAATATAAGAAAAATAAAATGCCCATTAATAACGTAGCAAGCAAAATAAATTTAAGCCTGTGCAGCAAAACACCGATTATTTTTTGTATAGTAATATTTTTAGGCATTACGCAATACTCCTTTATCACATAAATTTATGTTAAAACACTTAGAGCCTATTAACTTATTTTCTTTTTTTAAATTATATTATATTACGATACAACAATAATTCTTAAATAGAATTATCTGACAAAAAAATAAAGGAAGCTAATTCACTTCCCTTATTTTTTGTTATATTTTACAAATTATCCTACTACATTGAGTAGAACACCTGCTGCAACAGCAGAACCAATTACACCTGCAACGTTCGGACCCATAGCGTGCATAAGCAGGAAGTTTCCGGGATTCTCCTGCTGACCTACTTTCTGTGAAACACGTGCAGCCATAGGAACGGCTGAAACACCTGCTGAACCAATAAGAGGATTAACCTTGCCGCCTGTGAACTTATACATAAGCTTACCGAAAAGCAAACCGCAAGCAGTACCCATACAGAAAGCAATAAGACCTAAGACAATAATCTTAATTGTATCCCAAGTAAGGAAGTTCTGACCCGATGCTGTTGCGCCGACAGTAGTACCAAGAAAAATTGTGATAATATTCATAAGCTCATTCTGAGCAGTTTTTGCAAGTCTTTCAACAACTCCCGATTCCTTAAAGAGGTTACCGAGCATAAGCATACCAACAAGAGGAGCGGCATCGGGAAGGAATATAGCAATAAGAATTACAACGATTACGGGGAACATAATCTTCTCAAGCTTTGATACAGGACGAAGCTGTTCCATAACAACCGAACGTTCCTTCTTGGTTGTGAGAGCCTTCATAATAGGAGGCTGAATAATGGGAACAAGAGCCATATACGAGTATGCGGCAATAGCGATTGAACCTAAAAGATGAGGAGCAAGCTTTGTTGTAACATAAATCGCAGTAGGACCGTCGGCACCGCCTATGATACCGATAGCACCTGATTCTGCCTCAGTAAAACCGAGGAAAATAGCACCTGTAAATGTGATGAAAATACCAATCTGAGCTGCTGCGCCGAGAATAAGACTCTTGGGGTTAGCAATAAGAGGACCGAAGTC
>CANBJR010000083.1 GCA_947369085.1 uncultured Clostridia bacterium
CTTTGCCTTGCCCGTACCTTTGTATTTATCGAGTAGTGAAAAGCCGTAAAAAAAGTGACGTGCGTTAATAATAAGCGTCATTACGGCAGTTGTAATAAGCGACGCTCCGCTGCTTAACAAATCAACTGCGGCGTACTGACCTGCGCCTGCGTAGATTGTACAGCTCATAAGCAAAGCCCACCAAAAGCTGTAGCCCTTGCTGTGGAGCAGTACGCCAAAGCCTATGCCCAATGCAAGGTAACCTGCAAGTATGGGCAGACTGTCTTTGAATGCTTTTTTAAATGTTCGTTTCCTCATTCTCATTCCTCTTTTTAAACGTTATATAAAACGGACTTGAAATAAACCTTGGTATCTCGGGAGTCAGACATTATTCTAAATCTAACGCAAGATACAACTTACGTTAAATTTTTTAATTTATTAAACGTCTGTTTCAAATTCGTAGGGGACGGCTTTTCAGACGTCCCCTTCACAAAATTGCATTGCAATTTTGTGTGGACACGGCGCGCCGTGTCCCTACGGTCGAAGTTCAAAAGTCGGTTTATGCGAAAAAATGGTTGCCCGAGTTTGAAATTGATATTTCGGTAACGTTTCGGGACGGCGGAGTGCCTCCGCAGGCAAATCGAGTTCAAAAGTCGGTTTGTAGGAAACAGCGGTTGCCCGAATTATAAATTGATATATCGGTAACGTTTTGGGACGTATAGGAACCCGTCCCCTACGGATTTAACTCAAACGTTTGCATTTCCATTATAAACATCATAGAAAACAACACGCAACATTACAAATTTGGAGCGGAGCGCTCCTTAACTCCACACTCCACACTTAATTATGGATTGTCAATTGTTCAGGTGTTTCATCATATCATCAATTCTGCTTTCCGCAACTCTTTTGCCGACCGCATAAAGTTCTTCGAGTTTTTTGGTGTCCTTTTCCGTTCGTTTAACTCTTACAGGTTCATCGGGACGTATAACAAATAATCTTCCCTCGTTTTCAAGCCTTATAATCTGCTCCGCAAGGCTGTTGTAGTGGTCGGGAATGTTGTAAATTGTCTTTAAAAGCTCGGGATATTTTGCATACTTTTTCTCGTATACCTTTTTAATCATTCCCGAAAGCGGTTTTTTGCGGTAATCTATATCCCTTGTCAGCACAAGCACGATTTTTTCATATCCGTTTTCAATTGCCCATTCAAACGGAATCGGGTTGGCTGTTCCTCCGTCAAGGTATTTGTGACCGTCAAGCTCAACGATTTTTGAAAGAACGGGCATACTGCTTGATGCTCTGCAAGCCGTGAGAATATCACTGCATCTGCCCTTTTGGCAGGCAACGCTTTTGCCCGACTCGCAGTCGGTGACAAAGGCATAAAATTCTTCAGTGCTGTTAAAAAAAGTTTCGTAGTCGAGAGGCACAAGGTTATGGCTGATTTCGCCGAAAAGAAAATCAAAATTAAAAATCATCTTGTCTTTAATCAGGCTGTGCAGGCTTAAATAACGCTTGTCGTTTACAAATTTCAGGTTTACCTCTGCCGTTCGTCCGACTTGCCTTGAAAGATAGCTTATTGCGCACAGCGAGCCTGCCGAAACTCCGCACACGCACGGAAAGTAAATGTCCTTTTCCATAAAGCAGTCAAGTACTCCGCAGGTAAAAAAGCTCCTCAGTGCACCGCCCTCAAGAATTAACGCTGTTTTTTTATTTTGAAACTCCATAAATTTGCCGCCTTTATTCATACTTAAATATGTTTGTTTTTAAAATGGTAAACTTGTTTTTTCTGAAGTCAAGTATTCCGTCGCTTTTTAGCTCGCTTAGTGAGCGTGAAAGCGAGGCTCTGTCAACCGCCAGGTAGTTTGCAAGCTCCTCACGTGAGAACGGAACGGAAAAGCTCAATGAATGCTCCTGTTCACAGCGGTTTTTCAAAAATTTTAAAATCTTATCCCTTATGTTCCTCTGCGACAGGCAGGAAATATGCTCAGAAAGCTCAAGATAAGCCTGACGTTGTGACGCTATCATATTTACAACGATTTTTTGCTGAATCATTGCAAGTTTTTCCTCTGCAATAAAAATCTTTTCGGGAGGAATCAAAATCAGCTCGCTGTCCTCTGTTGCTGTAAGCTCTAAAATTGAATTGTAGTAGTCAAACATTGAGTAAATCGTTCCGCTGTCCTCGCTTCCGATTGATTTCAGCAGCGTTTTGTTGCCCTCGTAGTCAACCGTGTAAAGATGGGCTCTTCCCGAAATTACAGCACCTGTCATATGGCTGTACTTGCCTGCTATGCTTATTGATTGTCCGTACTTTATGCTTGAGTAATACGGTTGGGAATACTGAATGAACATAAAAATTTCATGGTCGTTAAGTCCCGAAAAAAGAAGCTGATTACGCAAAAGCGCAATATGATCGTCTGTAAAATACTCAATGAATTTTTTCATAATCTGTTGTTTTGCTCCCGATTTATTAAGCGTGTTGACATAACGCTGTTGCTAAAAAACAAGCCAAATATATTATATCATCAAATTTTGCAAATGCAACTAAAAAATAAAATCCACCCGAACAACTTAAGCTGCTCGGGCGGAATATGTACGACTTGATTTTTGTGTTAAAAGGGCGTTTGCTATTTATCTACAACGGGAATCGGGGTTTTGTCAAATTCATCAATTCGGTTGCCGTAGAGGTAGTAGTTTGTTTCCTTAACAATAACAGGGGAGAGGGCGATAATTGCAACGATGTTCGGAAGCGCCATAAGTGCATTGAAAATATCGGTCATTGTCCACACAAAGTCGAGAGCAGTTATCGGAGTGATAATTAAAACTGCAATGAAAATCAGCTTGTAGGGCAGAACACCCTTTCTGCCGAAGAGATATTCAATGCACCTTTCGCCGTAATATGACCAGCCGAGGATTGTTGAAAACGCAAACAGAACAATTCCAACAACGAGAATAGGAGTGCCGATAACGGGAATCTGAGCAAAAGACACTGAGGTAAGCTTGCCGCCCTCAATACTGGCGGTGTCAATCTGCGGATTTTTAATGCAGGAGCTTACGATTACAAGGCCTGTCATAAGGCATACAACAACCGTGTCCCAGAAAGTACCCGTTGAAGAAATCATAGCCTGCCTTACGGGATTTCTTGACTGAGCGGCAGAGGCTACAATGGGAGCTGAGCCCATACCCGATTCATTGCTGGAAAGACCTCTGGCAACGCCGAAGCGTGCCGCAAGCATAATGCCTGAGCCGACAAGTCCTCCGCCGACTGCGGCAGGCGAAAAGGCAGAGCTTACGATTGTGCAGACGGTCTGCCACAAAACGTCGCTGTTCATAACAAGGATTATTGCACACCCGAGAACATACATAACAGCCATAAATGGCACAAGCTTTTCACATACCTTTGAGATTGACTTGATACCACCGAAGATTACCAGGGCAACGCAGACTGCGACAATAATTCCCGAAACGAGAGAAACGGTTGAAACTTCGCCGCCGAACAGATTGATTACAAGGGTGCTGTCGGGATTAAAGGTGCTGTCCATAATGTTTGAAATTGCGTTTGTCTGAACACCGCATCCGATACCGAACGAAGCCAAAGCCGCAAAAATTGCAAAAAGAACCGCAAGCCACTTCATACTGCGCTTTTTGCCGCCGATTTTCGGGTGAAGTC
>CANBJR010000084.1 GCA_947369085.1 uncultured Clostridia bacterium
CACGTTCTATCCAATATCTGAGGGTACTGCGTTTTATGCCGTTTTCACGGCAAAATTTCCGTTCGCTCAATTTGCTGTCCGTAAATTTTCTGACTAACAAAGTCCCTTCCTGCTCTGTCACAATAACCGCCTCCTTTTGCGTTTTTGTTATTGTATCGCTTTTCGGGCGGTTTGTGTAGGTGTGCTTTATTTGACGGTTACCAAACAAAGTTCAGCGAGATTGTTCATCCGATTTTAAAAGGGTTCAAGAGATACGATTAATAACAAGGTTATGGAAGCGTATCATCAGGCACTTGATAAACAGCAGAGCAAAGTTGAAAGCGAAGATATGTCTGACGATGAATCGGAAAGTTTCACGCAGAGTATGTAAAATAGATTGACCGTTGCTTTGGAGTAATGTATAATTACTTTAAGATAAATCGAAGTTTAAAGGTGAACTACATGGCATGGTCAAGAAATATGACTTGGGATTCGTATTATTGCATTCCCAAAGATTACAAGGATTTATATCTGACTAAACTTGGTGTAAAAAAAGAAAAGCCGACCATAGAATACTTGAATTATTTAATTAGGAAAAATATAGAAACAATTCCATTTAAAAATCTGGATGTTACTGACTTACATACACCTGTTAGTATTGACCCAATATGCTTACAGGAAAAGATTTTAAAAAAGAATAGGGGTGGCTTTTGCTTTGAATTAAACGGTGCTTTTTATCTTCTCTTAAAATCTCTTGGTTTTGATGCATGGATGTGCCAATGCTGACAGTTAAGACATAGCGAGAATGTCCCGGTTTCGGCAACGCGTTGTGGTATTTTACTATATTTTGAAGATAAAATATTATTTTGCGATGTAGGTTATGGGGGTTTCATGCCCAAAGAAAGCATTTTCTTTCATTTGAAAATCTTTGGATATACTTGTTGCTTGAAAGGACAGCGATAGTATGAAAAAGAAAATCGCAATAATGCTGACATTGATTTTAATGGCAGGTACATTTACAGCTTGTTCGTCAGAAAAAAGTAAATAACAGTTCTATATCACCCACGGCGTTGGCTTCCGTGGGTGTTTCTGTATCTGAAGAAACTTTTGCACAGACAAACACCTCGTTAACAGCAGAAAAGGAATCAACGAAAACCGCTGAAAAAGCCACTGTTTCAAAAGAAACAGAACCTTCAAGGCACAGAATATCAAATCAAAAGAAAAAGCCGACATTGGGCAAAATTCGGTGGTTGTTTTGTCATCGGAATACTGCTTGATCCAATTTGCTAACGCACTATGAAAAAATTCCATACTCCTTATGAATTTGCGAGTAAGTCTTACTTGAATGGTATAAATTTACGATTGTTTGCTTGAATTCATTACTGTATTAATTGCTTTTCTTTCCCGGCATTTTTTGCCTCCTTTATTTGTCTTCTATTTTATTATACTTGTCCACTTTTTTAGTATAGATCCAAAGTTTTTGGCGTAGAGGATACTATGTAGATACAGTAGGACGTAACAAGAAAGTAATTGCTGATTACATAAAGAATCAGTTAGAAGAAAACTTCGCAGCAGATTAATTGACATTAGAAGAATATATTGACCCACTTACAGGTAGCAAGAATAAGTAGGCAAAAATAAACAGCCGCACGTGAGCGGCTGCCTGTAATGGTAATGCGTTGTCAAACTTTCAAAGCCCTTTTTAGGGGTTAAGTCCGTAATACCCCTTATTGGGACTGTGCTGCCAATAGTTTACTAGTAGTTTTGATTTCGGAAAATATTTTGTCAAGACTCTGTTGTATGACTGCGATGATTAGAGTGTGCGATTTTTTAATAAACAAAATTACAGCAAAAATACAAAATATTTTATATTATTGTGTAAATAACTTTGTTATATTGTAAAATTTAGTAACAGTTTATAAAAAATACACGAAAATTTAGTTTAAAATTTTTTGAATTTGCTTGAAATCAACATATTATTTTGGTATTATATTATTAAGAATGAAATATAGTTGATTTGAATTGATATTATTGTGTTTTAAGGAGTTGAACGTATGAATTACAGCTTTAGCGAGGCTCGAAATGCGCTTGAGTTATTTTGTGACGGCGATTCTGTTCGTGCCGGCGAATTTTTCGGCGCACACCTCGTTAATCGTGATGGAAAAGACGGCGCCATTTTCAGAGTATGGGCGCCTAATGCTCAGAGCGTGTCGGTTGTAGGAAACTTCAACAATTGGAATAAGACCTCAAATTATATGTATAAAATCGGAAACGGCTCTTGGGAAGCATTTATTGAGGGTATTAAAACCTATGACGTATATAAGTATTGCATTGAAACACCGTGGTTTGAAAAATTCCTGAAGTCAGATCCGTTTGCTTTTCATACCGAAACACGTCCCGATAATGCATCACTTGTCTATGATATAGATGACTATGTATGGTGTGATGAGAGTTGGTTTGATTACCGCTCAAAGTGTAGCGGCGTTAAGTCGCCGATGAATATTTATGAAATTCATGCGGGCTCGTGGAGGAAGTATCCCGACGGCAACTTTTTTAATTACCGCAAACTTGCCGAAGAGCTTGTACCGTATCTTAAAGAGATGCACTATACACACGTTCAGCTTATGCCGATAACAGAGTATCCGTTTGACGGAAGCTGGGGATTTCAGACAACCGGCTATTTTGCGCCTACTTCTCGCTATGGTACTCCTGCGGATTTTATGTACCTTGTTGATAAACTCCATCAGGAAAATATCGGAGTAATTCTGGATTGGGTGCCGTCTAATTTCCCTAAAGACCCGTACGGACTTGTAAAATTTGACGGAACTTGTCTTTATGAAAGTGATGACCCCTGCAAGGGCGAACGGCCTTCGTGGGGAACCTGCCTGTTTGATTTTTCAAAAAATGAGGTTATAAGCTTTCTTGTTTCGTCGGCGATGTTCTGGATTGAAAAGTTCCATATTGACGGCTTGCGCGTGGGTGCGCTTTCGTCTATGCTCTACCTTGATTACGGCAAAGAGGACGGCGAGTGGACTGCAAATCAGTATGGTGGAAAGGAAAACCTTGAGGCTATAAACTTTATTAAGCACCTCAGCACGGCAGTGCATATGTTCCACCCCGACGTGCTTATGTTTGCTGAGGAAAACACTTCTTGGCCGAAACTCTCTCATCCTGTTGAGGAGGGTGGCCTTGGCTTTGACTATAAATGGAATATGGGTTGGATGAACGATATGCTCCACTATATGTCGCTTAATCCGCTTTGGAGACCGTTCAATCATGACAATCTTACCTACAGCTTTTTCTATGCTTTTTCCGAGCATTTTCTCCTGCCGATTTCGCACGATGAGGTTTCGCACGGAAAAGGCTCGTTAATAAACAAAATGCCCGGTGAATATGACGATAAATTTTCGGCTGTCAGAGCGTTTATTACATATATGTATGCTCATCCCGGAAAAAAACTTGTGTTTATGGGTACCGAAATCGGTCAGTTTGATGAATGGGATGCTGATTCGGGTATTCAGTGGGATTTGCTTTCCTTTGAAAAACATTCGGCACTAAAACGTTTTTTCTGCGATTTGAACAAGTTTTATC
>CANBJR010000085.1 GCA_947369085.1 uncultured Clostridia bacterium
AAGTTCAACCGATTTTCCCGAAAGCCCGAGTCTGCCGACAGCATTTATACGTGGAACAAGCGTAAACGACACATTGCCTGCGGTCAGATTTTTGCCTCCGAGTCCCGAACTTTCAACAAGCGCATTGATACCTACTCTGTCGCTGTTCATTATACTTTGAAGTCCTCGCTTGACAAACACTCTGTTTTCGCCTTTAAGCTCAACAATATCTCCGATTGTTCCTATGCTGAGCAAATCAGCGTAATTGTCAAGCAGTGAATTCACATCGCAATATTCGCCTTCAATCGCCATAATAAGCTTAAAAGCCACGCCTACACCTGAAAGATTTTTAAATTTGCTTTGACAATCCTTTCTGTGCAAATCAACAACAGCACAGGCATTCGGAAGCTCTCCTGTCGGCATATGGTGATCAGTTACAACGGTATCAATTCCAAGAGAAGATGCATATTCAATCTCTTCCAAAGCCGCAATACCGTTATCAACAGTGACAATCAACTTTACTCCTTTTTCTTTGAGGAAATCGACAGCCGAGTTATTCATTCCGTAGCCTTCTGTTTCACGTGACGGAATATAATACATGGCATTTGCGCCCGTTGCATCAAAATAAGAATACAAAAGCGCTGTGGAAGTTACGCCGTCGGCGTCATAATCGCCGTAAACACAGATGAGTTCACCGTTGTCAAGCGCAGTTTTTATACGGCTGACAGCCTTATCCATATCCTTTATTTCAAAAGGAGAAGCAATTTCTGAATCGTTGAAAAGAAAATCCTCAATTTCATTCTGCGTCTTTATATTTCGTATCTGGAGCAGCATTGCAACAATTGCAGGCAGCTCATATTTAGTTTGTATTTCAGATGCTTCGGTCTTGTTAAGCTCTGATACTGTCCACAATTTCAAAAAATGCAGCAACCTTTCTTTTAATCATTTATAAAAATCAGTTGTTATATTCATTAAGCATAGATTCAGCGTGATTTAAAGCGGCTTCGGTAATATTAACGCCGCCAATTATACGAGCAAGTTCACTTTTTCTGCCGTTATGGTCAAGAGCGGAAACATCGGTAAATGTTCTTCCGTCATCAACCTGCTTGCGTATGAGGTAGTGATGATCGGCAAGTGCGGCAATCTGCGCCTGATGAGTTACGCAGAGAACCTGACTGTTTTCTGATACCTGCTTTAGTTTTAAGCCAACCTTTTCAGCAGCAGATCCGGAAATGCCGGTATCTACCTCGTCAAAGATAAGAGTATCAACCGTATCGGCTGATGAAAGAACCGTTTTTATTGCAAGCATCATTCTTGAAAGTTCACCGCCTGATGCAATTTTCGCAACAGGGCGCGGAGTTTCACCCGGATTTGCTGAAATTAAAAGCTCAATCTTGTCAATTCCTTTTGAATTAAAATTGGTTGTTTCAAATTTCGGAACAAGCTCAATATTCGGCATATTTAAAAAGCTCATTTCGTCCTTTACCTTTTTTGCAAACTCCTCAGCAATCATTTTGCGATGCTTACTTAGTTTCTGTGCCGAAAGCATTGTGAGATTTTCCGACTTCGCAAATGCTTGGTTAAGTTCATCACGGTTTTTGTCAAAGTTTATAAGCTCGTCAAGCCTTGCCTGCATAGTTTCAGCAAGAGGTATCAAGTCATCGCATGGGCAATTATATTTTCTGGAAAGTCGGTTGAGCAAATCAAGCCTTTCTTCGATTTCTTCAAGCCTTTGAGGGTCACTCTCGAGATTATCAATAGCGTCAGATATATTCTCGGTGCAATCCTTTAAATTATAATAAGCATCAGATAGTACATCTGAAAGAGCTTCATATTCACTGTTATATTCAGCGGCTTTCTGAATATTTGAACAGGCAGAATCAACAATTTCAACTCCGCCGTCAAAATTTTCATCGCCAGACAAAAGCATTTTAGCTTCATTTAACAAAGAAAAAATCTTTTCAAAGCTCATAAGAGAGGTGCGTTCTGCTTGAAGAGCCTCTTCCTCACCAAGCATAATTTCAGCATCACTTAGTTCCTGAACCTGGAACGAAAGCAAGTCAATCTCTTTTAAGCGCTCGCTTTCGTCGGTGTTTGCCTCGTTTAATTTCTTTTCAAGAATTTTATACTCCCTGTAATTTTTTCTGTATTCAGCTAAAAGTTCGCTGCTTTTGCCGTAGCTGTCTATGTAATCAATATGGGTTTCAGGCGAAAACAGTTCATAGCTTTCGTGCTGACCGTGAATGTTTATAAGACACGTTGAAAGCTCTTTTAGCATTGAAACAGTTGCAGGTCTGCCGTTGATTTTACAATTGCTTTTACCTGATAAGTTAAGTGTTCTCTGTAAAATCAAAGTTCCGTCATCATCAGCAAATCCAAGCTCCTCAAGCTTTGCTTTCACTTTGCTGTTTATGCTATAAAAACTTGCGCTTACAAAAGCGGACTGCTCCCCTGTTCTGATTATATCCTTTGAGGTACGCTGTCCCATTATCGCACTGATTGCATCTATTATGATACTTTTACCTGCACCTGTTTCACCGGTCAACACATTGAGTCCGGTGTTAAAATCTATAGACGTTTTTTCAATTACTGCTATATTTTCAATATATAAAGTCTGTAGCATTTAGTATTCACCCTGTTTTAAATGAGCTTTTTTAGTTCTTCCGTAAGACTGACCGCAAACTGTGATGAACGGCAGGCAATAAAAATAGTATCATCGCCTGCGATTGTTCCGACAACTGCTTTTAAGTCATTTGAATCAAGAGCGGCACAAACAGCCTGTGCCATTCCGCTCAAGGTTTTAATTACAACTATATTTTGAGCAAAATCTATTGAGTTTACCGAAGAAGCAAAAAGAGAAGAAAAGTTTGAACGAATATCCGTTGAGTTCTTAGAGGAGGAAACGTAGCGGTATTTACCGTCTGAACCGAGAGTTTTTACGAGCCGCAAATCCTTAATGTCACGGGAAATTGTTGCCTGAGTAGCCTTGTAACCCTCACCTTTAAGACGAGTAAGAAGCTCGTCCTGAGTTTCAATGGGGTATTCTGCGATTATGTCAAGAATTTTTGCATGACGTCTTGATTTCATCAGATTTCCCTCTCTTTCAGCTTTTCGTTTAGTTTTCTGTAAAAATTACGTTTGTGTATGGAAACAAATTTTAGTTTTAAATCGGATTTTTTAATTTTTACCTTATCATCTGCAAGTATATCAACATTTTTTTCACCGTCAATTGTCAGCACGCAACAACATTCGCTCGGCACATTTACCGCAACAGTAATCACGGAATTACCTTCAAAAACTACTGAACGGGAGAAAAGCGAGTGCGGACATACAGGCGTCATAAGAATACAGTCAAGCCTAGGTGCAATTATTGGTCCGCCTGCCGAAAGCGAATAGGCTGTTGAGCCTGTTGGAGTGGAAAATAAAAGCCCGTCTGCACGGTATTTAGCTATTACTTCATTATCAAGCGTAACCTGCAAATCAATAATTTTAGAAAGCTGACC
>CANBJR010000086.1 GCA_947369085.1 uncultured Clostridia bacterium
CAGTCTTGCGCACTACGTCATCATCAACAACAACTCTGTGGTGCTGTTCGTAGTAGCTCTTAACGCCTGCGATAACATCAATTGTCTGCGCAATTGTAGGCTCGCCGACCTTAACAGGCTGGAATCTTCTTTCAAGAGCAGAGTCTTTTTCAATGTATTTTCTGTATTCATTAAAGGTTGTTGCGCCGATTACCTGAACCTCGCCCCTTGAAAGAGCAGGCTTTAAGATATTTGCGGCGTTCATTGTGCCTTCATTGTCACCTGTTCCGACAAGGCTGTGCACCTCGTCGATAAATAAAATGACATTGCCGCTTTCCTTAATCTCGGAAACAAGTCCCTTTATACGGCTTTCAAACTGACCTCTAAACTGTGTTCCCGCTACAAGAGAGGTGAGGTCAAGAAGCTGAATCTCCTTATTTTTGAGCCTTTGCGGAACATTGCCCGAAGCAATTCTAAGTGCAAGTCCTTCTGCGATTGCTGTTTTACCTACACCAGGCTCGCCGATAAGGCAGGGGTTGTTCTTTGTACGGCGTGACAAAATTTGAATTACACGTTCAATTTCAGTATCACGTCCGATAATTTTGTCAATTTTGCCCTCTCTTGCCTTGCGGGTTAAATCCTCGCAGTAAAGGCTGATATGCTTTCTCTTCTTTTCTTTTTTATCCTTTTTATTCGGCTTTGAGCTGTTATTGCCTGCGTTTGCATTACCCGACTGAGTTCCGCCGAACAAATTATTAAAAAACGCTGGAAAAGCAGGTGCTCCGTGCGAGAAGTCATCATCGTCACTTCCGCCGTTTTCAGCATCGAACTGGTCCATTTGTTCTGCAAGATTATCAGCGCCGAGTTGTTCCATAAGCTGTGAAATGTCGCCGTTCTCGCCCATATTCTGCATAAGGCTGTTCATCTGATCCTGAACATTTTCCAAATCTTCATCTGAAATTCCCATTTTGCTGATTAAGTCTTCAACGGGTTTTATGCCAAGCTCCTTTGCACAGGTAAGGCAATAGCCTGCTGTAGGAGCGTCTTTTGAGTTATTATTAGAAACGAAAACAACTGCCTGTCGTTTTCCACATCTGCTGCAAAGCATAGTATTCTCCTTAATATGTAAAACTTGTATATCCAATTGTTATATTCAATTAGTATACATTATATATGTTTATGATACAAATTTCAATGGTATTTTGTCAAATTATAAACTTTCTAAATTTTCTTTTGCGTTTTGCTTGATGTTATACTCCTTTATAAGCTGAAAATAGATTTTTCCGTACTGATAAAGGGCAAAAAGCATTGTTATTGCCGTTACCGACAACAATGAAACATCAAGTGCAAAGTTTTCAATACAAAAAGCGGCTTTAAGAAAAATTATTGTAAATACTGACAGATAAAACACCACGGTACCTACCTTTCCGTACCATTTTGCCGCCGGAGGAGTTATACCTTTGTTTATTAAATCCATTCCGCCGAGGAGCATTAAAACATCCTTTAACAGAAGTACAACAAGAACAGGAAGTACGATTGGAACATATATTACCATACAAATTACAACCGCCAAAAGCGTAAATTTGTCGGCAATAGGGTCAAGAATTTTTCCAAGAGATGTAACCTGATTAAATTTGCGTGCAATCATACCGTCAAAGCAGTCGGTAAGTCCTGAAACGCCAATGCAGATTACAGCCGGAATATAATTCTCTTTTAGAAAATAGTAAACAAACGGTATAATTAGAATTATTCTGATGTAAGTCAGAATATTCGGGATTGTAATTAAGTCTTTCGGTTTAAAACTCCACTTTTCATTGTTATCCATAAAACCACCCCATAGAAGTATAAATCTATTCTAAATATTTATAGCAAAAAATTTAAAAATTCCGCCGTTAAACATCCCGTTGCTTAGCAAATCAGGATTTGAAAAGCCTGCCACCATACTTATAACATTCACAGCAATAAAGACGATAAGCAAACCCTCCGCTAAACCGACAATTCCGCCAAGGAACTGATTTATCTGCTTAATTACGGGAATGTTGAATATCCTCAGGACAAGTTTTACCAGCTTTTTGACAATAATTAAAATTATTATAAAAAGTATGATTACAAGAATAATTGAAAGAACCGAGGTTACAACGGGAGCTAATACGCTTTCGATAACCTGACTAGCCGACGAGGATATATTTGCAGGTACAGTTATTTGATTCTGAAATTCATTTAAGCTGATTCCGAAAGCTCCAACAATAAACGAGATTATTCCGTTTATCCACTGCGGTACTGCTTCAAGGCAGTTACTTACTGCATAGTCAATTCCGTTTTGCTCAATTATCTGTTGGGTGTTAGTTATTACCGTCTGTTTTATAAACATATCATAGAAAAGCTGTGATAAAAATGACGAAATGTAATAAGCTGATACCGCTGTTAATACAAGCCCTGCAAGATTCAAAATAGTTTTTGCCAGTCCGCGCTTTACACCGATTATTACAAACAAAACTACTATCGCTATAATTATAATATCAACTATCATAGACCGCTCCAAAAATCAATTTGCCGTATCTCCCGTTGAGTTTTTTGACAAGTCAAAATACCTTACCTGATTTACACTTAAAACATAAGCTGTATTATCAGATGTAAGAATAAGCCTTTTTGAACCTGTTCCCGTGTCGCAGGAGTAAAGCAAATCACCCGTGCTGTTAAAACCATAGGCAGTGTTTCCGTCAAGAACAGCTACAGTACCTTTATAAAGAGAAATTGACTCAGCGCCGTAATCAGTATCAACGGAGCTTGTCCTTTCTCCATTATCATTGTAAATATCGATTGCGCAGTTTCTTCCGTCGCCGCTTTTTGAAAGTGCAAGCGCAAAGGAATTGGTGTCGGGATTAAAACAGTAATTTGCAAGAGTTTTACTGTCATACTTTATAGTAACGTAGTTTTCTTCTCCCCTTTTGATAACATAGGAGGAAGACTGACCGACAAGTACTGCTCTGTTATCATTTAGATAGTCGCAGTCAACTATTGTGTCTGAACTTATGCTGTATTGAGAAACAGGCTCTTCTTTTGTAAAATCAAGCACATAGACGCCTGTCTTAACTGCACCGTTGTCGCTTGTAATTCCGCAGGCTATGCCACCGCTTCCGTCGCTGTTGAGTGCTATTGAATTTATGTAATATTCCGAAAATGAATACTTGTATATTCTATTGTTATTACTGTTGAAAACATAAAGAATAGAAAGGTATCCGCCGCCTTCGGTAACAATTCCGTACACTCCGTTTGAAGAAATATCGGCGGTATAGATTGCGCCCTCGGCTTCTCCTGAGTAAAGCATTCCGTCAAAGTCCTGAATCTGGTAGCCGGTAGTACCAATTCCATAGGTTAAAAATCTGTTGCCCGACGACTTCATAACAGGTTTTGAATAACGAAGCTGAACATTAGCAATCTCGCTTCCTGTTGAATTCAGCGTGACAAAAGAGGTATCCGATGCATATGCAACGTGATTCT
>CANBJR010000087.1 GCA_947369085.1 uncultured Clostridia bacterium
AATGTCCTCGTTGTTTTTAAATGCCTCTATCATATTTTTATCATTCGCAATGTGAGCAAGTACACGCAGTTCAATCTGGGAATAGTCAGCGTCAACAAGCACCATACCCTCTCTTGCACAGAAGAACCTTCTCATCTCTCTGCCAAGCTCAGTTCTCACGGGAATATTTTGCAGATTCGGCTCTGTGGAGCTGATTCTGCCCGTACGTGTTTCGGTCTGATTAAAACTTGAATGGATTCTTCCGTCATCTCCGATAACCTTTAAAAGCCCCTCGCAATAGGTAGAGTTGAGCTTTGCAAGCGTGCGGTACTGCAAAACCATTTCTACAACGGGATGTTCATATCTAAGACCTTCAAGCACCTCTGCGTTGGTGCTGTAACCGCTCTTTGTCTTTTTCTTGCAAGGAAGACCTAAGTCCTCAAAAAGCACCTTTCCAAGCTGTTTCGGGGAATTTATGTTAAACTTTGTTCCCGAACTTTCGTAAATTGACTCTTCAAGGCTGTTTATCTGCTCCGACAACATTTTGCCGTAGTCCTCTATTCCCTGTCTGTCAACTTCAAAACCGATATTTTCCATTTTCCCGAGCACATTTGCCAGCGGAATTTCAATATCAACCAACAGTTTTTCCTGTTTGTTTGCTTTGATTTCGCTGTTTAATTTTTCGCACAGCAAATCATAAACTGCAAGAGCTCTGTATTTTTTGTATTCTTCATTTTCGGCAGCCGGCAACTGAATATCGTTTAGCTTACAGAGATTTTCGTCGGAATAATCCTTTGCAGACGGCTCAAGCAGATATGCCGCAAGCTCCACGTCAAAGACAAGTGACTTAATTTCAAAGCCTTTTCTGTCGGCATAAGCAAAAATTGATTTTGAGTTTTCAGTGTATTTTTCAATTTCTTCACTACATAAAAACTTTTCAAAAAGCTCATTTCTTTTGCTCAGATAAACTCTGCCGTCATAGAGTATTGCAAATGCATTTAATTCTTTATTGGAAAATTCAGCGTTAAAGTATAATTTTTTGCAGTCCATAATATTCTTTATAAGAACATTATCATCTTCATTTTCTACCACTTCAAGTGTTTTTACTTCGGTGTTTATTTCCTGTGGTGGAGTTGTTTCGTTAAGTCCAAATTTTTCTATTAAAGAAAAAAGTTCCAGCTTAGCCATATACCTTGCACACTCGTCAGGAGATTGCATATTAACAACATACTTTTGTACTTCGGTATCGATCGGGACAGTACGGCAGATTTCACCGAGCATACGGCTTAAAATCGCATTTTCCTTTGAATTTTTCAGCTTATTGCGCACTCCGTCCTTAATGTCAAGCTCGTCAATATGCTTGTATATATACTCAACCGTGTGATATTTCTTAATAAGGTCGCCTGCCCCCTTTGGGCCGATTCCTGCAACACCCGGAATGTTGTCGGAAGAGTCGCCCTGAATTGCCTTAATCTCGATAAGTTCAAGCGGTGTTACGCCGTAATCCTCCATAATCTTTTCGGGAGTATAAAGAATATCATCCCTGTTGGTGCAAAGATGAACGCTTGTTTTGTCGGAAACAAGCTGCAAGCTGTCACGGTCACCTGTAGCAATCACGCACTCATCTCCGCTGTTTTCACACGCAGAGGCAAATGTTCCGAGAATATCGTCGGCTTCGTAGCCCTCGCAGGTTACAATTTTATATCCCAGCAATTTTAAAAGCTCTTTAAGCGGCGGCATCTGTGAGGCAAGCTCGGGCGGCATACCCTTTCGTGTCGCTTTGTAACCCGAATAGGCTTTGTGTCTGAAGGTAGGTGCTTTAAGGTCAAATGCAATTGCAACCGCATCGGGATTTTCTTCATTTTTCAGCTTTGTAAGCATAGTAAGGAAGCCGTAAATTGCGTTGGTAAACTGACCGTCCTTTGTAGTAAGCGGTCTGATTCCGTAAAACGCACGGTTTACAATGCTGTTTCCGTCAATAACAAGTAATCTCATAGCTTATACATCACATCCGTAACAATTCCGTTTTTGTAGAAAATTCTCGGCACACGCTTGCCGACAAGGCATACAACCTCGTAGTTGATTGTATCCGTATTTTCTGCGAGCATATCCGCAGTAGGCGAACCGTCTTTGCCCGTTCCGAAAACAATTACTTCGTCGCCTGTTTTAACGTTTTCTATGTCGGTTACATCGAGCATTGTCTGATCCATACATATTCTACCCACAATTTTTGCTTTTTTTCCGTTTACGAGCATATAACCTTTATCGGCATTCTGGCGAATATATCCATCGGCATAACCGATAGGAACTGTGGCAATTTTCATATTATGCTCAGCGGTAAAGGTCCTTCCGTACGAAATACTTGAACCTTTTTTAAGCTCTTTGACATAAGCAACCGAGGTTTTGAGCGTCATTGCAGGGATAAGGTCAAGCTTGCCGCAAAGCTTTTGCGAGGGTGAAAGCCCGTAAAGAATAATTCCTGCACGAACCATATCGCAGTATGTACTGCTGTAATCCTCAATTGCGCCGCTGTTTGAACAGTGGCAAATCGGAACATTGATTTCGTTTTCGCAAAGCTTATTTTTTACATAGATAAAGTTATTGTACTGCTTATTTGTAAACTCTTTGCCCTCTTGTGCCTCGTCTGACACGCAAAAGTGGGTAAACAGCCCTTCAAGACGAAGATTAGGAAGACTGCAAGCTTCGCAAATTTCTTCTATGGAATAATCATCTCTTGGAAACTCCTGACACATAAAGCCGATTCGACTCATTCCCGTATCAACCTTAATGTGGATTTTGCACTCACAATGCTTGACTGAACATTCCTTAGACAGCGCTTTTGCATATTTAAGAGAAAAAACAGTCTGCGAAATATTGTATTCCGAAAGCCTTACAGCTTCGGCAACAGGAGTGTAGCCGAGAATGACTATGGGCAGTTTACAGCCGGAATTGCGGATTTCAATGCCCTCGTCAATATTTGAAACAGCGAAAAAATCAGCACCAAGCTTTTCATATATATTGGCAAGCTCTGCTGCACCGTGACCGTAACCGTCAGCCTTGATAACACAACAGATTTTTGCTTTGCCGTTTATTTTATTTTTTATTACATTATAATTATGGGCAATTGCATCAAGAGAAATTTCAGCCCATGTTCTTTTTACAAACTCCATTTTTACCCTTCTGTCCGAATCAGAAATCACTCCGCCGATTTGCGCAGAATTACTGCTTTGCTTTATTTTAAACGGCGACATTCTGATATTTATTTATTCAGTGAATATTATATAACTTTTGTATCTTCAAATCAACACAAACGCTTATTTCTGAACAGTTTTTTCAATATTTTACATCAAATTCGCATTTTACTTGATTTTTTTACATATTTTTGCTACTATAATAAAGTACTATTTACAAATTTAATAACACAGGAGTCCTGCAAATAAAAGTCAAGACCTAAAATGAAAAAAGTTAAAATT
>CANBJR010000088.1 GCA_947369085.1 uncultured Clostridia bacterium
CTAACAGCAAGTGGGCTGACCAGTGGAGCTGGGGTACAACTGCTGAAGACATTAACAACAATATGAATATTACATTTGATCATTATCTTGAAGAGGATAATCCGGATGATCAGCCTACATCGGATAATGCATACCTTAAGGGTATTGAGTATCATACTCCTGACAGATCTATGGCATCAGGTATGGAAGGTATTGACTTCCAGATGCACAGAATGTTTGGTAATGCAAGCAACGCCTATAACTTTGCAAAGGGTAATGACCAGTATTACAATGACGCAACATACAATGTAATGTATGTTGACTCTCACGACTATGCTCCCGAGCAGCCTAAGGAATCAACACGTTTCTCAGGCGGTACACAGACTTGGGCAGAAAACCTTGATCTTATGTTTACATTCCGTGGTATTCCATGTCTGTACTATGGTTCTGAGGTTGAGTTTAAGAAGGGCGAAGTTATTGATTTAGGTCCTAACATTGCACTTGAAAACACAGGTCGTGCATACTTTGGTGACTACCTTGAGGGTGATGTTACAGCAACTGACTTCAGTGAATATACTGCTTCCGGTACTGTAGCTGAAACGCTTAACAGCACACTTTCAAAGCACCTTTCAAAGCTTAACGCTATTCGCCGTGCAGTTCCTGCTCTCCAGAAGGGACAGTATACTGCTTCAAGTAACTATGTAAGCGGTGGCGATATGTCCTACATCCGTCGTTATACAAACGATGACGAAGGTGTAGACAGCCTTGCACTTGTAACAGTATCAAGCGGCGCAACATTTAAGAATATCCCCAATGGCACATATATTGATGCAGTTACAGGTGATGTTCAGAACGTAACAAACGGTACACTCACAGTTCCTTCACTTGGTAAGGCTAATATGAGAGTATATGTATGCTGCGCTTCAGGCTTCACAGGCATCAACGGTCCAATCGGCGGATCTTCAGATTATCTTAAATAATTAAACTATCTTGCAAATAGCAACGGCACTCCGTTAAGGGGTGCCGTTGTCTTTTGTCTATCCGGAAATTCTATTTCTAACATACCGAAATAAGTCCAGGCTAAATAGTAGATATTATTCTTCCATTTGCTTTCCTAAAAAAGAAGCAGCAGATTGAGCGAGCTTAATTTCAGCATTTGTTGGCACCTTCATACTCTCGCTGGTGAGCATTATAACTGCACCTGTGACATCTCCCGAAGCAATTATAGGATAAATAACAGCCGCAGAATGTTCAATGCCCTCAATCGGCTGAATGTCACCGACATTTTGCTGAGTAGCAGCATAGCTTTTTCTGCTTTCCATATAATTTTCCAGAACAGCGCTCACTCTGCGCTCAAGAAATTCACGTTTAGAGACGCCGGCTGCTGCAATGACATGATCTTTATCACAAATGAGCGTAGGCATAGAGCTTATCCGTGAAATTACATCGGCATATTGTCCTGAAAATTCTGAGAGTTCACCGACGGGCGAATATTTTTTAAAAATAACCTCGCCGTCTGTCGCTGTGTATATTTCCAGTGGGTCACCTTCACGAATACGCAGTGTTCTCCGAATTTCTTTCGGAATAACCACTCTGCCCAAATCGTCAATTCTTCTTACAATACCTGTAGCTTTCATATCTAAAATCTCCCTTTATTCTAATATAAATTCAAACTTATATTTGTTTTGTCCGCAAAAATTTTTACGGCGCTTCATAAGGTTGCTTTTATATTGTTTGTTTTCGGAAATTTTTTATACTGAAAATAATAGCGAAATTACAACTTTTAGACAAGGTATTTTATGGAATAAAATTTTATGTTAATGTTTTTACGTAATAAAACAAAATCAGCCGATAAATTCGGTTGATTTTTCAATATAAAGAATTTTAATATCGAAATTAAAATGACAAATCTCTTTTTTGTATCCCTTTTCAGTGAATATTCACAATCGCCTGACGGTGAAATTTTGAAAGTATGCGTTCGCTTAATCAAAATTTGACCTTTGACGTTGCCCAAAAAGCCTTTGAAAAATATTTGGTTAAATTTTCTGAAGAAAAGTATATTGCTCTTGGCATAAAAGATAACACAAACTCACTATATACAAATCTGGGATTTCTTTTGTCTGACCAGTGTCAGCATACAACAAAGGTTGCTGTATTTGCGGATGAAAATAATACCGAATTCAGGGACAGCAAGGAATTTAGCGGTTCGCTCTTTACTCAGCTTGACGACACCTTCTCATACATTATGCTGTGCAATAAAAATGTTTCAGAGTTTAAGGGTCTTGAGAGAATAGACAGCTTTGACTATCCCGAGGAAGCACTTAGAGAAGCACTGCTCAATTCAATTGTTCATCGTGATTATTCATTCAGCGGAAGCATTATTATCAATGTAAATGATAAGGAAATGGAATTTATTTCAATAGGAGGTATTGTTTAAGGACTTTCTGCCGACGATATAAAAAGTGGAATTTCACAGCCGAGAAACAAAAATCTTGCGGAGGTATTTCATAGATTACACCTAATAGAATCCTATGGTACAGGTATAAGAAGAATATACAACCTCTACAGCAAATGCAATGCTCAGCCGAGGATAGAGGCTACATCAAATACATATAAAATTGTTCTTCCTAATATGAATTACCAAGCACCTCTTAATCAGAATAATAGTAATAGAAATAGCGTTTTATCCGAAAAAATGAAAATGGTAATGAATTTTGCAAATGAGAATGGAGAGGTCACCGAAGCAGATATTCAAAGTCTACTGAATGTAAAACGTACCAGAGCATATGAAATTGCAAAATCACTTTGTGACAAGGGCTTGCTTTATGTTTGTGGCAGAGGTGCAAATAAAAAGTATTTATTAGTAGGATAGGTTTAACCTAATAATTTCATACCATTAGTTATAACTTAATATTATTTGAATTACTGAGTAAAAGTGCTTCTGTTCTATTTTTGAACAGGAGCATTTTTGGGTTACAAAACCTATGACAATTTTATGTTTTACGCGCGTATATTCGAAGAGGTAATAGTATACATTATAAATAAACGTGAATTTAAATAAAAACCATTGTAATGTTAATAATATTATGGTAATATGAAACTATAAAGTTGTTATATTAATTATTGTAGCTTTTGTGTTCGCAATATAACATTTAAATTAAAGGAGGCGTTACAATGAGTAGAAAACGAATTTTAAAAGGTGTTATCGCAGTTGCATTAACAGTATTGATAGGTTTAATGCTGCCTGTACAGGTATTCGCATCAACATTGCTGAAAGATGAAAAAGTATATTCGTCATTTGACAATGTTCATG
>CANBJR010000089.1 GCA_947369085.1 uncultured Clostridia bacterium
GGTCGGTCGAGTGCCTCGACTGGCAAATTTCCGAATTTATAATAGTGCGTGTTGTTTGGATAAGTTTATTTTCTGAACAAATTTTAATATAAAGGTAACGTTTTTTAGTGTAGCGGCGAACAGTGTTCGCCATAATGTATAAATTGTTTCGCAATTTATACATAGGGACGTCAAGGATGCCGTCCCCTACGGATTTAATACAAACGTTTCTGTTATTACCACATACGATTGTAACGGAAACGTTTTTTATTATAGAATACGTGAAAATAAAAAAGGAACGACACAAAGATCGTTCCTTGAATTTATCTGCTATTTTTCTTTGCCGAACAACAACAGCTGTTTGGTTGGAAATGAAAATACAGACAGCGAGCATACGAATGTTACAGCAACGGCAATCAGTATATATACCGCTGTAGCAATTGTATTGCCTGTGACTGACGAGATGAGTTTGTACACTTCAAAATATGACAGTAAAACCAAAAATGCCTGATGCCAAAAATAGATTTGCAGGGTTTTCGTGCCTGTTTTGGAAATAACACCGAGGTTTTTGTTTGGAACAAGGCTCATTAGTGCTAAACCGAACAATGTTGAGATTGCGTAGCACGATAATCTTACAATAAAACCGAATTTGCTGAAATCACCGAGCACCTTAAAAGAATTTCTGCCTGTAAAAATCGGTCTTAGATATTGATAGATGTCGGTATTTATGAAGAACAGTGCTAAAAATCCTATTGCTACAAATATTGACACAACTTTTATCCACTTTTTTGACAAGAAAGAAGCAAGCTGTTCGGGTTTTATCATATAGCCTGCCACGAAGAACGGCAGAAAAACCACTATGCGCATTAAAGCTAACTTATCGCCGAGAAATTTGTCGTAGCCAACCATACAGCCGATTAGCAATGAGAGCAAGAGGAGAATTTTGGTATTGTATTCCCTGAAAATCCACATAAGTGTGATAAACACAGCCATTGCCCACATAAACCACGCAAATGAATCGTACATATCAAGCAAGGAGTAGTTCATATTTTGCCCGAGAGCAAGGCGAAGAACCGACATCATTATTCTCAGGACAATTCCGATTAAAATGTATGAAATTACCTTTTGTTTCGGAAATTTCGTTGACTTGTCCATTGGCTTGAGGAATAATCCGCTTATGAAAATAAAAATCGGCATATGGATTGAATAGATTGTAAGAAACAGGCTTTTTTCAAGCATATTTCCGTCGGATTCGGTCAGAAAGTTGATTGCGTGACCGATTACTACAAGAACAATTGCAAGAAATTTTATGTTGTCAAAAAGATATATTCGATTTGCTTTGTTTTCTGCTTTAAGTGTCAATTTTATTGCCCCTTATTCGTGTGAAAAGTATATTTCGTAATCATTATAATTGATTATTATTCCGTCTGCGACGCCGTTTTTTCGCTGGATTTTGAATTTTGTATTTGTTCCGTCATCAAAATAAGCTTCAATTACGTCTTTGGAACTTACATTATAGCTTCCGGTATGTGTGCCGTCATCGGCTGTTCCCGGTGAGAGCCAAAGCGAAAAGCTTCCGTCATCATTAAAGTTGAGCGAGCCTTGGTATGAGGTATAGTTGGTATTGTAGATTTCTGCCATTTCTACCTCGTCACCGCTTGCATTCTTCGCCGTGGACGGAATCCACTGATAGGAGCAAAGCTCGTTTTTGCTGTTTTGATTTGAAAAACAACTTACTGATAGTATTACTACTGCCGCTATTATTATTGTGCCGAGAACGGTGCTGATAATAATCGGAAGCTTTTTGGATTGTTTTTTCTGCGATTGTTTTGACTTTGCAGAAGCCTTTTTATTTTTCTTTTTTGCCATATTGTCACCGATATACAATAATATTAAGTTTGATATTGACTGCGGACACGGCACGCCGTGTCCCTACGGAAAGGTAGTCACCATCAGGCTACCATTGCTATAAATACAATTGTATTTGTGTCCCTACGGAAAGCAACGTTTTACAAATTACATATTGAAATAAACGTCATATCCGCCGTAATTTATCATGAGTTCCGAGGGGGTGTCACCGTCCCACGAAAGAACCTGTACAGACATATTCTTGTCATTTGAGTAGGTTGCTTTAATTGCGTCGCCCTCTACAGCATATGCACCTGAGCCGACAGAAGATGAAGTTACCGAGTCTGCAAATGTGCCGTCGCTGTTGAAGGTGATTACTCCCTGAGAAAACGACGAACCGAAAACCTCACGCAGTGAACACTCTTCATTTGTTGAGGAGTCAACTGCCTTATAAGGCACATAAGTTGCGTTGAAGTAGCTGACCTGTTGTCCGCCCTGCGTAGGCACTACTACCTTTGATACCTCCGAGGTTTCGCCTGCAAAGGTTTCATTTTGCGTTGTGGACTGTTGCGCTGTTGCGGGCTGAACCGACGTTTCGGAAGATTCAGAAGATGTTGAATGAACAATTGAAGTAGTTTGCAATGTTGCAGATGTTGTATTTGTATTTGACGGGGTTTTGCCTGAATTTCCTGAATTTAAAAATATTACTGCACAAATTACGGCTATGATTACTACTGCGACTGCAATGCAGATTATGACCATTGGTTTTTTTGAACTTTTTGCGCTGTGTCGTCCTGCCATTAGTCCTGCACTCCTTTCGAATTCTCATTATTTTTTATCTTTAAAAGAACGCTTCGTTTTATCATTTTTCCGTTATAGTATATGTATTCATCGCCGTCGGCGTTTTCATCAACTTCAATATTAGAAAATCCCTCGGCAATATTTTTTTTAGATGTTTCTTCGTTATCATCAAAAATGCCGTTCTTCCTGTTTTCAATCTTTTTATCAATTTCTTTGCTCTTTTCATCGCCTCCGACTATCGTTTTATACATCGGCTTGTATACCGCAGAATTGATTATAAATGACATTATGGAGGGAACTAAGAAAAGCGCAAGGATAATTGTTGCAATGATTACAGCAATCGGCACATAACAGCACAAAAGAATTGTTGCGTCTATCAGAAAAAGTACAAACAAGCCAAAGGTAGCGATTATATTGTGCTTAAATTCACCGAAAGTCATTAGTGCGCTGTTTTTGTAGATATTTTTCATTGAAATATCAAATGTTACAGTCATCGGGGGAATGTAGTAAAATGAAAAAAGAAAAAATATGCTTACTATTATGCTGATTGCAAGAAGAATGTAAAACATTCCGTTGAATCTTCCGAATGAAGCATACA
>CANBJR010000090.1 GCA_947369085.1 uncultured Clostridia bacterium
TACATCAAATTCTAAAACAGGCTATATTCATAAGGACTATGCCGCAGTTTCTTCAAAGCCGTCAAACGGCAATACAACCGAAAAAGCCACCGGCTATGTAAACAGCGATTATGTAAATCTTCGCAGCGGTGCAGGAACAAACCACTCTGTTGTAACCTGTATGCGCAAGAATACTAAGTTTACTTTTATAAGCACAAAGCTTTATAATTCAAACTGGTATAACATACAGCTTTCAGACGGTAAAAAGGGATATATTCACAAAGATTATGCAACTAAAAATTCAACTCCGTCAAATACAAATCCTTCTGAGCAAGTAACCGCCGGATATGTAAACGATGATTATGTTAATCTTCGCAGCGGAGCAGGAACAAACTACTCTGTTGTAACCTGTATGCGTAAGAATACGCAGTTTACTTTCATAAGTACAAAGCTTTATAATTCAAGCTGGTATAATATTAAGCTTTCAAACGGCAAGAAGGGATATATCTATAAGCAGTATGCAACAAAGAAAGCTTCAAGTTCTAAGCCCGAAGAGCCGACTGAGCCCACAACGCCGTCAGGTTCAATCAAACTTTCCGATACAAGCGAAACCATTTATGTCGGAAACAAATTTGCTATAACGGCAACAGGCGCAAGCTCTGTTAAGTGGAGCAGCTCAAACACATCTGTAGCTTCCGTTGATTCAAATGGTGTTGTTACTGCAAAGGCGAGCGGTTCGGCAAATATTAAAGCTGCATCGGGTTCAAAGTCCGCAACTTGCAAAATCACGGTTAAGTCGGGAAGTTCTGTTAACATCTCCTCAACTTCAATCAACAATATGCGCAACGGAAAGTCTGTACTATTAAAATCAAATACGGGTTCAGTAAAATGGAAATCGTCAAATACCGCTATTGCAACCGTAAATAACGGAATTGTCGATACAAAATCAAACGGTTATGTGACAATTACTGCCTACACATCAAGCGGTGCCGCAACCTGCCTTATAAAGGTAATAGGCAGAGATAATGTCAGATTTGTTTACGCATCACCCAACTCTGCACCAAAGAATTCAACGGTAACCTTTAAGGCTATTACCGATACCGACAGAGTTGCAGTTCGTTTTGTAGTATCAAACGGAAGCACTTCGTATACCGTTAATGCTACAAGCAAGGTAAAAGACGGCCATAATTACATATGGTCAGGCTCTAAAAAGCTCAGCACTTCGGGTAAGTGGACCGTCAAGGCTTATGCAAAATATAAAACCTCATCGGAGTATTTAACAACTTCCGGTAACGGTGAGGGAGAGGTGTTCGTAACTTCTTCAACTGACAAAACAACAACAGTTTGCGCTGAAAGACGTGCAAGTGACGAGGTAATCAACCTTATTGCAAATTACGAAGGATTTTTAAGCAGCGTAACTGCCGACTACATAACATCCGACCCGACTCTTGGTTACGGTAAGGTTGTGCTTACAAATGAGCAGTTCTACAATAATCTTACAAAAAATGAAGCGTACGCTTACCTTTGTCAGACGGTCAATAAGGGCGGATACACTACAAAGACAAATTCGTTCCTCATTGATAACGGCATAAAGTTTAACCAGCAGCAGTTTGACTCGCTTGTATGCTTTACCTACAATGTCGGTGCAAGCGCAATTTACAACGACTCCGATTTGCAGTCCGTTCTCCTTAATACAGGCTCGGGCGGTTCTAACGTAAAAGCCGGTGCAAACGGATATGTCAATGCAAGTGATGTAAATCTTCGCAGCGGCGCAGGAACAAACTATTCTGTTGTAACCTGTATGTCAAAAAATACTAAGTTTACGTTTGTTGACGGCAAGGTGTACAATTCAAACTGGTATAAAATCAAGCTTTCAAACGGCAAAGTCGGCTACATATACAAATCTTATGCCTCTGCATCGGGCGGTACAAGAGATTTAAATAACGTAAACAAGCAAAATTATCTCAACAGCTATTTGCAATATCATCATGCAGCAGGTTCCTGCTATTGGGGACTTTTATACAGACGAGTTGATGAAGCCGAGGTATTCTTTTACGCCGACTACAAGCGTGACGGTGAATACAACAAAAAGGGTTTCAACTTCACCTGTCAGGTAAGACCGTCTTTCGGTATAGGCTGATGTTAATTATATAAAGCGTTTTAAATAAAGAAGGTATTCAGATGAAAAAAATAGGATTTATCGGAGCAGGCAATATGGCAACCGCCATAATCAAAGGACTTATGGCGCAAAACAACGGCAAAGCTGATTTTATCAATGTGTTTGATACGGACGAAAATAAATGCAGATTAATGTATGAGTTAGGTGCTTCTGTATGTAAGACGGGCTGTGAAGTTGTAGAAAAAAGTGATATTATAGTGCTTGCCGTAAAACCTCAGAATTACTCAGAGGTGCTTCAGACAATTAAGCCGGCTGTAAACGAAAACAAGACCTTTGTTTCAATTGCGGCTGGAATTTCAATCGGATATGTTCAGTCTGCTCTTGACTGCAAATGCCCCGTTGTTCGAGTAATGCCAAACACTCCCTTGCTTCTGAAAAAGGGTGCTTCCGCACTCTGCCCGTCCGATAATATAAGCGACGAGGACAAACAACTTGTATATAATATGTTTGCAGGCAGCGGAGTATGCGAATATATTTCAGAGGGGCATATGAATGAAATTATTGCTGTAAACGGCAGCAGTCCTGCATATATATATCTTTTCGCTAAAGCAATGGCTGATTATGCACAAAAGCAGGGGATAGACTATGATAAGGCTATGAACCTTGTGTGCGCAACCCTTGAGGGTTCAGCAGAAATGCTTCGTAAAAGCGGTGACAGCGCCGATGTTCTTATAGAAAAAGTAAGTTCTAAGGGCGGCACAACAATTGCCGCACTTGATAAGCTCAATGAGCGCGGCTTTTATGAAGCTGTACAGGATGCAATGGACGCCTGTACAAAACGTGCCGAAGAGCTGGGCAAGTAATAAGCATATTATAAATACATTCCGCATAAATTTTTAACAGGACAACCCGGCAAAATGCTCGGTAAGCTCTGATAAAACGAAAGGAATGTATTTATGAAAAGTTTGGTATTTTCGTTCAAAAAAGCAAAGTCAGGCAGAAGAGGAATACGTCGGATAACGCTTTCTGATTTGCAGTATTTTTTCAGGCGTTACGGCTTGAGGGTGATGTTCACATCTGTTTTGTTTGTCGGACT
>CANBJR010000091.1 GCA_947369085.1 uncultured Clostridia bacterium
GCCTGTTCTTGCGTTTCTCTGGCGCTGCTCAAATGTACCGAAGCCTGTAAGCTGAATCTTGTCACCCTCTGCAACAGCCTTGATGATTGTGTCAATTGTAGCGTTAAGAGCTTTTTCAGCATCTTTCTTTGAAAGACCGCTCTGTTCTGCAACAGCAGCAATGAGTTCTGTTTTTTTCATTTTAAAAACCTCCATAATTATCCTTATTTAATATTTTAACTTCATCCCAAAGGGAATCGAGTTCCGAAAGTGAAGCCGTTTTCATATCAATGCCACGCTCATTTGCAAGGCTTTCAACCTTTGAAAAACGGTCTGTGAATTTGTCGCAAGCATCATAAAGTGCATGCTCGCTGTCAATACTTAAAAATCTTGCAACATTTACAACAGAAAACAAAACATCGCCAAGCTCTTCACGCTGATTTTCCTTATCCCCTGAAGCAATTGCACTTTTAAGCTCGTTACATTCTTCAAAAAGCTTTTCAATCGCACCGTCAACATTTTCCCAGTCAAAGCCGACCTTTGCAGCCTTTTGCTGAATTTTTGTACTTCTCATCAGCGAAGGCAAAGCCTTTGAAACGCTGTTCATAGCCTGCGTTTGTGATTTTTGGGATTTTGTTTTCATTTTAATTGCATCCCAGTTTTTTAGCACCTGCTCTGTAGTATCTGCCTCAACACTGCCAAACACGTGCGGGTGACGAATAATCAGCTTTTTGCAGATTCCGTCACACACGTCATCTATGGTAAAGCCGTTATTTTCGCTTTCAATCTCGCTGTGAAGTGCAACCTGCAAAAGCACGTCGCCGAGCTCTTCTTTTAAAAGTTCTCTATCTTCCGTATCAATAGCCTCGACAGCTTCATAAGTTTCCTCAATGAAGTTTGCACGGATGGACTTGTGCGTCTGTTCCCTATCCCAAGGGCATCCGTTCGGCGAGCGTAAAACTTTAACTATTTCAACAAGATCACTAAAATTGTAATTATCTTTTTCTTTAAAGTTCATTTAACACATCTCCGATTATACACTAATAGCAAGGCAAAATCAAGCCTTTACATACTTTTTAACTCGCACTTTTCTATTTTACCCAATCAAGTGCCATTTTTCAAGTGCTTTTGCAATTTTTTCTCCTTTTGGAAGAAATTTTATTTCTGTAGCCGTAAATGCACGAAGCAAAAGCAAAGCCACTACATAAACAATTATAGCTGTAAACACGGCAAGTATTGTTGAAATTCTTTGAGGTATTAATGGTGACAACAGCATATTTGTAAAAAACGCTGCCGCCGAGCTAAACACCGAACCAATAAGCGGTTTAACAGTTGTAGAAAAGAAATCAGGCGTTACCTTTGAATGTTTTACAAGCAGATACATTCCTAAAGCAAGAATTATTGCATAGCTGATAAGTGAGCCGGCTGTTGCGCCCTGTATGTTTATTTCAGGAATACTAACAAATATCCACGATGTTGCAATTTTGATTAACATACAAAGGGTGTATAGCTTCATGGGAAGATTTACCTTTCCTATGCCTTGCAGCATACTGCAAACCGGAGTTATTGCAGCAGTAAAGATAGTTGTAATTCCCATTAGAGTAAGAACATTGCCCCCGATTTCTGAAATTGCAGAGTCGGAATATACAAATGACATAATAGGATGAGCAAGCACACAAAGTCCAAGCGACATTGGAAGAGTGAACATCATTGTCATTCTGATTACTGTTTCAATTGATTTTTTAAGCTCATTGGTATTGCCCTTTGTCCACGCACTTGTAACATTCGGCATTGCGCTTGAACCAAACACTTGAGTTACAGCTGTTACAAGCTGCATAAGCGTAAGAGCCGATGAATAACAGCCCCATAATCTTGTGTGAATTGTAGCAGGAACACCCGTTGCGGCTTCGCCGTAGAATGCTTCGTCAGGGTAATATGCGCTGTACTGCGAATAAAGCGCCTCGGGGTTTGTTGCGGCAAGATTTGAAAGTACATTCTGAATAATTATCTGGTCAATAAGCGAACCTATGCTCATTACAAATGCACCTGCTGCTATCGGAACAGCCGTTTTGCAGATAATGATAAAGGTTTCTCTTTTTGCCCTTGCATCTATTGAATTTTTGTAATACGCTTCAGGAATACCATCGCCGCTGATTCTGTATTTTAACCAAAGGAAAAAAAATGAACAGAAACTGCCGAAAGTTATTCCGCATATTGCTCCTGCAACCGAAAAAGCAAGAACAGTATTCTGAGCCTCTGCTTCAGATGAAAAAGAAAACCAAAGAAATGCACCCGTCTGTTCGTAAGAGTTTATACCAAAGCTCATCACAAGGTAAGCGAACAGAGTACCGATAAGAAGCTTTACAGCGGCTTCAATTATTTCTGAAATCGCCGTAGGAGTCATATTCCGCTGACCTTCAAAGTAACCTCTGTAAATTGAAGCAAGACAACCGAATAAAATGGTCGGAGCAAGGCAGAGCATTGCGTGAAGCGAATACGGTGATTTAATTAATTGAACATAAATAAAACTGCTGACAATCATAATAAGCAGACAAACGATTCCGACTATTACAAAAAACGGAACCGATATTTTATGTATCAGCTTTACGTCCTTATACCGCTTTTCAGCCATATTTTGTGAAACAAGACGAGAAATTGCAATAGGCAGTCCGCCTGTTGCAACAGTAAAGATTACAACGAAAATTTCATAGGCGTTGCTGTAGAGTCCCATACCCATTGAAGCAACATCATCACCGAACATTGAATAAATATTGGTCAGAAGAATTTTGTCGAGAAGTCCGAAAACCTTGACTATGACCATACTCAATGTTAAAATTGCGGCACCTTTAAGAAAAGTTTGTGATACATCCTTTTCGGAGTTGGCTACAGCATTGTATTTCTTTGACAAATCAAATCACCTTTTGAACTTATTTTGAAGCATAACAGATATTTTTTGCATAATACTTTGTCATACAATAAAACATATTAACGGGCGGCACAATATTATGTCGCCCGTAAAATTATTTTGAATTTTTTACATTAGATTTATTCTGTTGTTTTAAAATCTTCATCTGTTTTATCAGCATCAGTGTTTTCTGATGCGTCTGTAGCTTTAGAAGCTGAAAAATCTTCGTTATTATTCACATCATCAAGCTTTGCTCCGCAAATATTGCAAAAAAGCGAGTTCTTGGGAACGCTTGCATCACAC
>CANBJR010000092.1 GCA_947369085.1 uncultured Clostridia bacterium
ATATTTTGGTCGCAACTAAGAAAGACTTTGAAACTAAAAACCGTAAACGCTTTTGCGGCCGTATTGCTACAGGCGATTATGACGCTGTTATTATCGGACACAGCCAGTTTGAGAAAATTCCGATGAGTATAGAAAGACAAAGGGCAATCCTTGAGCAGGAGCTTGATGATATTTTAAAAGGTATTGCAGAATTAAAACGCAACCGTGGCGAAAATTTTTCGGTTAAGCAGCTTCAAAAATCCAAAAAATCTATTGAAACAAAGCTGAAAAAGCTTAATGACCAAAGCCGCAAAGACGATGTCGTAACATTTGAAGAGCTTGGTGTTGACAGACTGTTTATTGATGAAAGTCATTATTACAAGAACTTGTTTTTATACACTAAAATGCGTAATGTGGGCGGTATCGCACAGACAGAGGCGCAAAAATCATCCGACCTGTTTATGAAGTGCAGATACCTCAATGAAATTACAGGCGGGCGTGGAACGGTTTTTGCTACCGGAACGCCTATCAGCAATTCGATGGTAGAGCTTTATACTATTCAGCGCTATTTGCAATATAACACGCTTTGTAAGAACGGCTTACAGCATTTTGATGCGTGGGCGTCCAGCTTTGGCGAAACGGTTACGGCAGTTGAATTGAAGCCGGAAGGCACAGGATACAGAACAAAAACGCGCTTTGCAAAGTTTTATAATCTTCCGGAACTTATGGCAATGTTTAAAGAGATAGCCGACATTAAAACAGCGGATATGCTTGACTTGCCTGTACCGAAAGTTAATTTTCATAATGTGGCGGTTAAACCGTCCGAAATGCAAAAAGAAATGGTGGCTTCACTTGCAGAGAGAGCTGAAAAAGTGCGAGCCGGATTAGTCGATTCGAGTGTAGATAATATGCTGAAGATAACCAATGACGGCAGAAAATTAGCACTTGATCAAAGATTACTCAATCCTATGCTTCCTGATTTCGAGGGTAGTAAATTAAACGCTTGCGTAGATTATATGTTTAAAACTTGGGAGCAAGGGAAAGAAAAAAGGTTGACACAACTTTTCTTTTGCGACCTTTCAACACCGAAAAATGACGGTAATTTTTCAGTATACGATGATATCCGAAAAAAGCTTATACAGCGAGGTGTGCCTGAAAATGAAATAGGCTTTATTCACGAAGCAGATACCGAAAGTAAAAAGCAGGAGCTGTTCAAGAAAACCCGTAAGGGTGATGTCCGTATTCTGATGGGTTCCACTCAAAAGATGGGAGCCGGTACAAATGTGCAGGATAAGCTTAAGGCGCTTTCGGACCTTGATTGTCCTTGGCGTCCGTCCGATGTAGGACGGATTTTGCGGACATTCAAAATAAAAAAGAATGTGGAGGTAACAGACAATGGCAAAATCATTATTTGAGGAACTGGGCGGCAAATACGAAAGGCAAGGGGATTATTTGATACCGTGCTTAACTGTACCCGCCGAAGAAGAACAGGCAATAGGCATCTGGGGGCAACGGCATTTAGATTATCTAAAACAGTACCGTAAAGTTACATACACCAATCTTCTTACAAGCGGCAGGCTAAACGCCTACCTTGCCGACATCAACAGACAGGCACAGGAACGCTTTGAAAGGCTCATAGAGGGTATGAAACAGGCACAGGGCATAACGGAACAGCTAAAGGCAGAAAACGCCTTAGAATGGACAGGATGCCTCAATAACATAAGGGCTTGTGCGAGGGAGATTGTGGAAAAGGAAATTATTTTTGCATAAACAGATGATTAGTGGCAGGGGGAAATCCTGCCGCTTTTTCTGCTTTAGTTTGTCAGCTTGACAAATAAAGGGTTAAGGAATATAATTAGATTCAGTATTATACAAGGAGTTAATAAATATGCGGCAAGGTATTCTTAAATAAACTGTCAATTTGATAGTGGGAACAAAAAGTAGCAGTCCCGTTTCACTTTTAATATGGGGCTTAGTTTTTTGTACCCAGTTTAAGAATACTTTTATCATGTAATTTTATATGCCCGAAAACATATAAGTGTTTTGGGGCTATTGGAGTTATTTACCCAGTGATAGGAGTATTTATCACTGGGTATTTTTATGCCCTTTTTTGGGTGTTGATAGGAGGAAAATCACATGAAAATAATTAACTTAGGCATTCTGGCTCACGTTGACGCAGGAAAGACAACATTAACGGAAAGTTTATTATATACCAGTGGTGCAATTGCAGAACTAGGGAGCGTAGATGAAGGCACAACAAGGACAGATACAATGAATTTGGAGCGTCAAAGGGGAATCACTATCCAGACAGCAGTGACATCTTTTCAGTGGGAGGATGTAAAAGTCAACATTATAGATACGCCAGGCCATATGGATTTTTTGGCGGAAGTATACCGTTCTTTATCCGTATTAGACGGAGCAGTATTATTAGTTTCTGCAAAGGATGGCATACAGGCACAGACCCGTATACTGTTTCATGCACTACAGACAATGAAGATTCCGACAATTTTTTTCATCAATAAAATTGACCAAGAGGGGATTGATTTGCCAATGGTATATCGGGAAATGAAAGCAAAGCTTTCTTCGGAAATTATAGTGAAGCAAAAGGTTGGGCAGCATCCCCATATAAATGTAACGGACAATGACGATATGGAACAGTGGGATGCGGTAATTATGGGAAACGATGAACTATTAGAGAAATATATGTCAGGGAAACCGTTTAAAATGTCAGAACTGGAACAGGAAGAAAACAGGAGATTCCAAAACGGAACGTTATTTCCCGTTTATCACGGAAGCGCTAAAAACAATCTGGGGATTCGGCAGCTTATAGAAGTGATTGCCAGTAAATTTTATTCATCAACGCCTGAAGGTCAATCTGAATTATGCGGGCAGGTTTTTAAGATTGAATATTCAGAGAAAAGGCGGCGTTTTGTTTATGTGCGTATATATAGCGGAACATTGCATTTGAGGGATGTTATTAGAATATCTGAAAAAGAGAAAATAAAAATCACAGAGATGTGTGTTCCGACAAACGGTGAATTATATCCATCCGATACAGCCTGCTCTGGTGATATTGTAATTTTACCAAATGATGTTTTGCAGCTAAAC
>CANBJR010000093.1 GCA_947369085.1 uncultured Clostridia bacterium
ATTTTTTATCTGTTCAACTGTTTCTAGATATTCACTATTATTTATTAACATAAGGTCAACCTCGTGTTTTAGTTATGTTTATTTAAGCATAGGAAAATAAGATAAGCAAGATTTATACAGTTATAATTTAAAAACTCACCTCAAAATTTGCTACACTGTAAACAAAGAAAAGAGATTTTTATTTATCCTCAATATACTCATACGGTGCGGGTATAAAATCATTTATATATAACATTACTTCTTTCTTCATTTGTTCACTTGTTATTTCTCCGTTAGCCCAACGCTCTGAAATCTGTTTCACCTTGTCGGACAAAGGCACACCCTCTATGCTGTTTATTGCGTTTGCGATTTTGACAGCTCTGAGGCGTTTTTCTTTAGTTTTATTAAGTATTGCAAAGTCTCACTCTCTAAAAGTTATTGTACTCAAATTTGTCAAATTAGTCAAGAAATTATGATATAACTTAATTTAGCGTAATAAATTTATGTATAAAGTTCTCCGCAATCTCCAAGAGATAAGAATCCAGATACGAAAGTGCCGTTTCTTTCATATCCTCATCAACACCGTAAAATGCTTCGGCAATTGAGCCTGTAATGGTGGCAATGGTATCACTGTCACCACCTATGGATATGGCGTTCCTGATAGCATCTTCAAAGCTCGTTGACTCAAAGAATGCTTCCAGTGCCTGCGGTACGGACTTCTGGCATATTTCAAAGAAAGAGTAGTCATCTCGGATTTCGTCAAGATAAAAGTCAATAGTGTAATAGTTTTTGCAGTACTCCTTGATTTTGTCCATACTGCGTCCTGTTCTTGCAAGATAGATTGCTCCGGCAACCGCAACAGCACCTTTTACTCCTTCAGGATGATTGTGGGTAACCTCTGCTGTTGCAGCAGCCAACGCTTCGCACTCTTCAAGAGAATTTGCAAACCATCCGACCGGAGATACTCGCATCGCAGAGCCGTTGCCGTAGCTGTTGTAGGGCTCTGTTTGTCCCTTGATTATCCATTCATAAAATCTGCCGCCGTAACCGCAGTAAGGATATCTGATACCGACCTCGTGCATTACCTCAACCAGGTGCTTTTTAAACGCTTCCGTATCATCAATTTTTTCATAAGACAGCAGTGCTTTTGCAATCGCCAGAGTCATAACCGAGTCATCGGTAAAATCACATTTCTTATTAAACATTTCAAAATCTTTTGATTTACAGTTGTCAAACTCAAATCTCGAACCAACTATATCACCTATAATTGCACCTATCATAACAAAATCTCCTAAAAATATTTTGTAAGATATCTGTTTCTTACAATCATATTATACTGTATAATTTCATGAATCGGTCACTTGACAGGAGACTTTTTTCAGAGCTTTCATAATTGCTTATCCGTCCTTTATGAAAGCTCCGATAATTTTGTAAAGTGTCCGTTGTTACATTTTACATATATGCCGAATTTCCCGACACCTGCATATATGTCTTTACCACACACAGAGCATTTTGCGTTCACCTTATCTAAATACTTATTCATTGTGTGAACAGAGAGTAAATCAAATGAGCCGCAGGAAGAACACTTTATCGAGTATTTTCCGCTGTGTCCTTTGTAAAGATTCATTGGTGCACCGCACTTCTTACAGGATTCCGTATTGTGGATAAATTCGGTTAATCCTTTGCCCGAAGAGCTGTTTGCTTTTTCCAAAAGCTTTATTCGCATACCTTTGTCGTCAACTCGGTATTCCAAATCACAAAGCGAATGAATCATTTCATTTGTGTGTTTGCCGATGATTCTGAAAATAGGACTTTTCGGTGAGTAAAACTTGTAATTCTTGTCCGCAAAGAAGAGTTCTGACAACGGAAAACCATACCATGTGATTCGGTCATCAATAACAATCAACGGAAAAGATGCATCCTTGGATTTGAACAATAAATTCTTCCATGTTTCGTTAAGACTGATAATTTCTTTAGCTTTACCTGTTACAGCAACACCTGCACGGGATTGTGCCTTTAATGCATCCGCTATCGCACTTTCGTATTCAGGGTGAAGCTTATCCGTAGGCAGTGTAATGAATATTTGCTTTTTAGCTGATTTAATATCCTTGAGCAACAACTCACAGGCATCATCTGCCGTATAAAAAGCCTTGATATTTTTACCGAAATCTAACCCTTGAATAAGCTCAATAAGCGAGTTCCCTTTCATGCTAACGACAGTATCATTTGTTTTTATATGTTCAAGCAGTTTGAAGTATGTGTTCTGGGTTTCATGAAATTTATTGTACCAGAATCGTGTATTCGCCAATGTTATAAATTTACATCTTGCACGGGTTAATGCAACATTTATCAAACGCATAACAGAACCGTTTCCATTTTTTGCTACGAGCCAGCCGGGCTTAACAAAAGGATAGCTTTCAACAGCGTCAAAGATAACAACATTGCGTTCGGAGCCTTGGAACTGATGAACAGTTGCACAAGAAACAGCGGTTGCATCCTTTTGCCTGTAATCCTGAATCAGCGCCCTGATAAGTCTTGTTTGTGCGGCATATGGAGTAATAATGCCAACCTTCTCCTCTTCCTTGAATTGTAACCCTTTTTGAGATTTTTCGGATTTTAATGCCACAGCAAAGGATAAAATGGCACTAAGAATATTAAAGCTTGAATTGTCAGCATTCTTGCTTGCGGCACAGAATGTACCGGCAAGATCGATAAGATTCATTGCCTTGTCTGAAAGAGGTTCTCTTGCCGTAACTGAATTCCACTTTGACATTACGCTCGAATGGTCTTTCAGAAGACCTTTATATATGTGTTGATTTGAAAACTTAGAAATGTGTGGGTGCATTCTGCGCTGTTCGTTTAGCAT
>CANBJR010000094.1 GCA_947369085.1 uncultured Clostridia bacterium
TTTGAGTTCCTGCGCCTCTTCCTCATACTCTGGCAAAAGCATAACAGACTTGATATAGACAAGGCGTGACGCCATTGTGAGAAACTCAGACTCAATATCCATCTGATTTTCCTGCATACGGTTAATCTGTTCCATATATTGTTCAAGAAGCTCGGAAATCTGAATATCGTAAATATCTATTTTGTTTTTTGAAATTAAAGTTAACAACAAATCAAGCGGTCCTTCAAAAACGGACAGCTTATATTGCAGCTGCGTTTCCATATACAAACCTCCATCAGTTAGCGAAGAGCCTGAACGGTAAGTTTGCAAGCCAGTTTAATCCTTCAAAAATTCCGTTTGTTGCAAAATTCAAAATTGGAGAAAGAACACCGACATAAAGAAGTATAAAAATTACTACAAAGAAAATCTGCTGATATCTATAGAAAAAGTCCACAGCTTTGTCAGGCAAAAACAGAAAGAGTACCTTTGAACCATCGAGAGGCGGAATTGGAATCAGGTTAAATACTGCAAGTCCGATATTGCATGAAATATAAAAATTCAAAAATGTTCTGACAAAACCGCCTATGTCGGTAAGTAAAAAGCCTATATTAAAATAGAACAACGCATTAAAAACAAGAAGCCCGACTAAAGCCGCAATAAGGTTTGCAACAGGTCCCATAATTGCAGTTACAGCCATACCAAGTTTTGGATTTTTGAAGTTTCTCGGGTCAACAGGAACAGGCTTTGCCCAACCAAAGCCGAATAACAGCAAGCACAACGCACCCATAGGGTCGATATGACTCAACGGATTAAGCGAAAGTCTGCCTCTGTACTTTATAGACTTATCGCCGAGCAGCGAAGCAGTAAAAGCGTGAGCCCACTCGTGAAAAGGCAGAATAAGAAATACAATAAGCAAAACTGCAAGAATTTCCGCTACAATTGAAGCAAAATCAAAATTACCGTGTAAAATCTGAAAAAGCATAATACTCCTCCGAAATTGTTATTATAATATTATAAGGTTAAACACCGTTTGTTGCATTCATCAAATTATAACATACTTATGACATACTTAATTTATATTATATAATAAATTAGTATAAAAAACAAGTTAAGAAATTTTGAAAAAACACTTGCATTTTCTTTGATTTTCTGTTATTATAACAAAGTTAGAAAAAATATTTGCAATTTTAAGGAGGTGCAGACGCATGGCAAAATGTGAATTCTGCGGTAAGGATGTAAAGTTCGGCATCAAGGTATCTCACTCTCACAGACGTTCCAACAGAACATGGAAGCCCAACGTACAGCGTGTTAAGGCTATTGTTGACGGTTCTCCGAAGCGTGTATATGCTTGCACCCGTTGCTTACGTTCAGGTAAGGTTACCAGAGCTAACTAATTACCAGATTACTAAATGAAAACCGCCTCACTTTTGTGGGGCGGTATTTTTGCGCTTTAATTTACTTACTTTTCAATTTTATCATTCCGTTATTTCAATCTGATTATTTTCAAAACCCGATATACAGCTTTCGTAATATCCGTCACCTGTTACTCTCGGTCCGCTTATTACACAGTAGCCATCAGCTTTGAGCCGAGATGTAAACCTGTCAACGCGCTCTCTGCTCCCTACGCTGAAAGCAAGGTGCGCATATCCTGTTTTGGTTAAAGACTTATCATCATCAGAAACATTAGGTTTTGACATAATTTCAAGTCTTGCACCTCCGTCAAAAGAAAGAAAATACGACCTGAATTCCGTCTTGATATTGTGGTATTTTTCATTTGATTTGGCGCCAAAGTATTTTTCAAAAAATTCTTTTGCTCCTTCAAGGTCATTTACATAAATTGCAATATGTTCAATTCTTATTTCAGCCATATGTTTCTCAGCTATCCTTCTCAAAAACTACTACTCCGCACTCATATGGATGGTCAAGATATACGCACTCTTTTCCCTTTGAGCGATGCTGAAGTATTTTCAGAATTATCAAAGCATCTCCACCGCCACCTGCAATCAAAACCCAGAAAACCAAAAACAGTAAGAAGTGGTTGCAATAAATTGCAATAATCGCAGGAATAATGCCTACGATAATTGTAGGCATAGCAGCACCGATTATGTATTGCAGCTTTGTAAGCGTATCACTGCATGTACAATAAGGAGTAAGCATTTTCCATACTACTCCGAATTCGATTGATTTAAAATGCCTATTCGCAAAAGCCGCCCAGGTTATTCCGTGTATTAATTCATGAATTATCGTCAACAAAACCATACACACAATGAGTATTAAAAAATCAATTAATCCGTAGTGAAATGATAAACGATTTAAATTTACTACAAAAAACCAAACCATAAAACCAATAAGAAACGGCAGCATAATAATAACCGCGTACATATTAGCTTTAGTAACGCTGAAAGTCAAATCAGATTTAGTGTAGCCTTTTTCATACATTTCTTCACATTTTGCATCAAATACTTCTTTTCGCCTTTGTTCTGCTGGGGTAAGCTGTCTGTTGTTATCCAAAGCGTTCATTCCTTTTTATATAGTAAGGATATAATACCATATAAAAGCAGGAAATTCAATAATTGACAATTAAAAACAAGTGATGATAAAATATTACTGCGAAAGGATTGATTTTATAAATATGATTAAAAACTACACTTCTCTTTTTGATAATACTGATGAAATGCTTAATTCAAAACAAATTATCGAAGTTTTAAAAAACATTCAGGAAAAGCAGCCCGAAATATATTGCGGCAAGGGCGAATTTAAAAGGCTGATTATTGAATTTGAAAAAGGTATTTCTGAAAAAGAATTGTCTTCTGTACTAAAAAAACACAAGGGATTTGTTCTTCCGCAG
>CANBJR010000095.1 GCA_947369085.1 uncultured Clostridia bacterium
TATATAAATATGATGTAAAAAATTCTGAGCCAAAGCTTTTTCTTCCGATATATGTATCTGCTCTTGTTTACGGCTGTATGATGATTTTCGTTCAGACAAGAGGATATTGGGTTATTTATCTTGCACCGTTTCTTGTTATGACAATATTCATTGCAGGCAGATTTATGAAGCTGAATCTTCTGCTTGAGCTTCTTTCGGGATTTTGCTTCTTTATGTGGTACTCAATCGCAGGCGGAGGAGCTGCACGTGATAAAAGTATAGTATGGCGGCTTTTGCTTTATAAGTTTATTAAGCAGCCCGAAAACGGCGAGCTTAAATACGGTAATCTTGACAAATTGTTCTCTTCTTTTGGATTAGACAATTTTGAATATCTGTTTTTTACTATTTTTGTATGCTCGCTTGCAGCAACATTAATCACATGCTGTCCGTTAATTCTAAAGAAATATAAACGTGATTCTTATGTTGACCGAGGAGTCATTATCATAAGACCGTTAGCACTTCTTTTGATAATTTTCCTCTACATCTACGCATATACGGCTACAACCAATCCTGTTATATACAATAACATTAATAAAACCAACATTTCTTCACAATGTGACTTGCTGAGTAATAATACGGTAAGTCAGGAATTAAGCTTTGATAAAGTCTATCGTCTAAACGAGCTACAGGTAGTTTTTGACAACAGTAATTCATCAAGAAATAACTTTTGCTCGGTAATCGTTGAGATTAACAATAAAAATAACAACGAAAATATATTCACAACACGTGTGGGTTGTTCAATGATAAATGACGATAAAGCTACGCTGATTAAACTAAAAAATCTGGAAGTCAACACAGACGATACGTATGAAATTAAATTCACGGCAATTGACGGTGTAGACCAGAGTATTATCGGTTACAAAAACAGCATTTCACTTTACAGAACAAAAGAACTGAATGATAAATTGCATCCTGCTATTGAAAACGGTGTTGAAAAGGATTATAATTTATCTATAATGATAAGATAAAATACGGAGGTCAAATTATGACAAAATTGTATCTTGCTATTCCATGCTATAACGAAGAAGAGGTGCTCAGGGATTCTGCGGGCAAACTGTTGAATAAATATGATAAAATGATGTCGGAAGGATTAATTACCTCTGACAGTAAAATTGTTTTTATAGACGACGGTTCAAAGGATAAAACATGGAGCATTATCAAAGAGCTTCACAATGAAAACTCTGTCTTTCAAGGTATTAAGCTCAGTCGTAACAAAGGTCATCAAAATGCACTTTTGTGCGGACTTATGACACTTAAAGACAAGGCAGACGCAGTAATTTCAATTGATGCAGATTTGCAGGATGACATCAACACTTTTGATGAAATGGTAAAGAAATACGAAGAAGGCTGCGACGTTGTGTATGGTGTGCGTTCTAAGCGTGAAACAGATACATTCTTCAAACGTTTTACTGCGGAAGCATTCTATAAAATTTTGAACAAGATGGGTGCCAAAGTTATTTTTAACCACGCTGATTTCAGACTGATGAGCAAGCGCGCTCTTGAAGCATTTTCCCTTTATAAGGAAACTAATATTTTCTTAAGAGGTATGGTACCTCTTATTGGATACAAGTCAGACATCGTTACATATGAACGCTCTGAACGTCTTGCGGGAGAAAGTAAGTATCCGCTTAAGAAAATGCTTGCCCTTGCTTGGGAAGGTATTACTTCACTTAGCATTCAGCCTATAAGAATGATTACATGGCTTGGCGGTATTGTATTTGCAATCAGCATTATTATGATTATCTATTCGCTTGTAAGCTTCTTTATCGGCTCTGCAACTACAGGCTGGGCAAGCACCCTTTGCTCTATCTGGGCTATCGGAGGTCTTCAGCTTTTGGCAATCGGAATCATCGGTGAATATATCGGAAAAATTTATCTTGAAACTAAGCAAAGACCAAGATTTATTGTTGAAGAATTTCTTGAGGATTAAATAAATTTACATTATATGCATCTGCATTTTTTGCAGATGCATTTTTTGTGATAAAAAATTTTAAAACAAAAGATAAAATTCATATGATTTCTTGTAATCAGATAATTATTATGTTATTATAAATACGATATTATGCTTATTTATGAAAGGGAAAACTATGGATATTAAAAAATTGCAAAGCCGAAACTCCGCAATGGACATAATACGAATAGTAGCAGCATTCACTGTGCTTTCTGTCCATTTCTTTTTACATAACGGTTTTTACAGTCAGACTGTAGAAGGTGCGCCTATGTACATAATGGTACTTATGCGTACACTATTCTCCGTTTGTGTTCCGTTATTTATGATTCTTACGGGTTATCTGATGAGTCATAAAACGCTGAGTAGGAAATATTATTCGGGCATATCAAAGACTTTGATTATTTTTGTGATTGCAACTCTTGCCTGTATGATTTTTAAAACCATACACAATAACGAGCCTTTCACCCTTAAATCATTTATTTTAGGTACGCTTGATTTTACGGGGGCAAACTATTCGTGGTACATTGAAATGTACATTGGTTTATTCCTTCTCATTCCATTTCTTAATCTTGCATACAATAAACTTAAAAACAAAAGGCAGAAGCAAGTGCTTGTGCTAACTCTTGTTTTTCTCACGGTAATCCCGACTTTGTTTAATATTTTTAACTTTGACAATCCT
>CANBJR010000096.1 GCA_947369085.1 uncultured Clostridia bacterium
GCAGGTGCGTCTGCTTATCCGAGAATCATTGATTTTGCAAAGTTCAGAGAAATTGCAGACGAGGTCGGTGCATATCTTATGGTAGATATGGCTCACATTGCAGGTCTTGTAGCCGCAGGCGTTCATCCCAACCCCGTTCCTTACTGTGAATTTGTTACAACAACAACTCATAAAACTCTTCGCGGCCCCCGCGGCGGACTTATTCTCTGCCGTGAGGAATTTGCTAAGCAGATTGACAAGGCTATATTCCCTGGAACACAGGGCGGTCCTCTGATGCACACTATCGCCGCAAAGGCTGTTTGCTTCGGTGAAGCTTTAAAGCCTGAATTCAAGGAGTACGGTGCTAAGGTTGTATCAAACTGCAAGGCGCTTGCCGATGGTCTTGTTAAGAGAGGCAACAAGCTCGTTTCGGGTGGTACAGACAACCACGTTCTTTTGCTTGATTTGCGTGATACAGAAGTTACGGGCAAGGAACTGGAGGCTCGTCTTGACGATTGCTACATCACCGTAAACAAGAACACTATTCCCGGCGAACCCCGTTCACCGTTCGTTACAAGCGGTGTAAGAATCGGTACAGCCGCAGTTACTACAAGAGGATTAAACGAGGAAGATATGGATCTGATCGCCGAGTATATTACACTTGTTCTAAACGATTATGAGAACAACAGAGATAAGGTAAGAGCAGGCGTTGAAGCAATTTGCAAAAAGTATCCGCTCTACGAATAATTAATAAGTTTTGAATGTTAACATTGTAGGGAACGGCAATAAGCCGTTCCCGAAGTTTTTACACAAATATAATGAAAGGAGGCTTTCTAATGAAAAAACCTCTTGCTGACCGTTTTCGTCCGCAGTCGCTTGACGATATTGTAGGGCAGAAGCATCTTCTTTCTCAGGGCAAGCCGCTTCGCAGAATAATTGAAAGCGGAGAAGTGCCGAATCTTATTTTTTACGGTCCGTCGGGTGTCGGCAAAACAACTCTTGCAACCTATATTGCCAACAAAACAAATAAAACTCTAAAAAAGCTCAACGGTACAACTGCCTCTACGGCAGATATCAAAGATATTGTTTCACAGATAAATACGTTTTCCGGCATAAACGGAATCTTGCTCTATCTCGATGAAATTCAGTATTTTAATAAGAAACAACAGCAAACTCTGCTTGAATACATTGAAAACGGCAGTATTACGCTGATTGCCTCTACAACGGAAAATCCTTATTTTTATGTATATAACGCAATTCTGAGCCGTTCAACCGTGTTTGAATTTAAGTCAGTTTCACCGGACGAGGTGGTAAGAGCCGTTTATCGTGCCGCTGAACTTTTAGAACAGGAGCAGGGAATAAAGATTGATTTGCCCTCCGAGTGTGCAGAAAAAATTGCATCAGGCTGCGGCGGAGATGTTCGCAAGGCGATGAATGCGCTCGAGCTTTCTGTTATTTCGGCTGATATTGAGGGAGATACAAGAAAGGTCACGCTTGAAATTGTTGAGCAGCTTGTGCAGAAAAGTGCCCTCCGTTACGATAAAGACGGAGATGAGCATTATGATATTGTTTCAGCCTATCAGAAAAGTATGCGCGGCAGTGACACCGATGCGGCTTTGCACTACCTTGCAAGACTGCTTGAAGCAGGAGATTTGATAAGTGCCTGTCGCCGGATTATGGTGTGTGCCTGCGAGGATGTCGGAGTGGCTTATCCTCAACTTATTCCTATTGTGAAATCCTGTGTTGACATTGCTCGTGACGTTGGACTACCTGAGGCGAGAATTCCACTTGCTGACGCAGTTGTAATGGTGTGCAATGCACCAAAATCAAATTCGGCGTATATGGGAATAAATCTTGCCATGCAGGACGTTAAAAACGGCAAAACAGGACCTGTTCCCAGACAACTCCAGAATATGCATTACGACGGCGAGGATAATCAGAATAAAGGTCAGTTCTATCTTTATCCGCACGATTTTGAAAATCACTACATTAAACAGCAATATCTGCCTGATGAAATCAGAAACAGGGTTTACTACAGATACGGTGATAACAAAAATGAACAAGCATTCAAAGCCTATTGGGACAAAATTAAATCTGAAAAATCTTAAACAATATATGAAGATATAGAATTATTTTTATACCTGAAAATAATACGAAAACGCAGGACGAAATTTCAATATTTTGTTCCGAGTTTTGCTTTTGTTTATCTTTTTTTATCTTATGCTATAACTATTGTAAAAAGTGCACAAATATAAGCTTGATTTTTTGTAAGAAAAAATGGTATTATTTTCTAAAAAAGAAAATAATTAATCTTTAACTATTGTAAAATTATGTTGTAATTGTGGAGTAGTGTTGAGTGACTTCACACGGACAACCATACTTAATGAATATGGAGGAAAATCATTATGGTAAGAAAACAACATAAAGTATTAAGTCTTATTCTCTGCTTAATACTTGCAGTTTCGGCAGTTTGTGCCGGTACTGTCGGTGCTTTTGCAGCATCAGGAGATACTGTTTATTGTAAACTCAATAACGGTTGGACCAAGGTTTATGCCTATATGTGGGGAGATGGCGTAGGCGAAAATCAAAAATGGCCGGGCGTTGAGATGACAAAGGTTGAAGGTGACGTATATTCGTATAACATTACAGGCGAATATAATATGATTATCTTCACTAACGGCAATAACGG
>CANBJR010000097.1 GCA_947369085.1 uncultured Clostridia bacterium
AAATTGCGGCAAGCGTACTGATGATGAAAAGCGGGAAATTTCGTAAAATTATGTGCGGTAGTCCGATTGTAGTAATACGTGACGGTAAAATTTTGCAAAATGAAATGCGCAGACTCAGGCTGACAACTGAAGATTTATGCGTTCAACTGCGACAGCAGGATATTTTTTCAATTGAGGACGTTCAATACTGTATTGTTGAAACAAACGGAAAAGTCAGTGTACTTGAAAAGCCTCAGAGCAGAAAGCCGAGCGCTGATGATCTAAAAGTTAAAATCATTGACAATAAAATTGAAACAGTTGTTGTAAGTGACGGTCAGATACTTGATAATTCGCTTAAGCTTTGTGAAAAAAACAAAGAGGATGTTTACAAGATTCTGAAAAGCGAAAATATAAGACTGAAAGATGTTTTTATTATGACGCTTGACGCATTGGGAAAATATAATATTGTACAGAAAGAGGAAAACGTATGAAAAGGATATATGTATCATTATTATTCATTATGATAGTTGCAATAAGTGCCGCCTTACAGTTTGGTTATGTCAGTGCAGAGGCAGATACATTTATTTTTATGATTGAGCAAAGTGACAAATATATGCGAAAAAGTGAATTTGAAGATGCAATCAACGTATGTAAAAATATTGAAGAAAAATGGAGCGATTCAGCAAAAAAAATTGATATGCTGCTTATTCACGATTATGTAGATGAGATAGGAAATAAAATTTCTAATATGCGCTGTTATGCTGAAAATTGCAGTCCTGATATGTACTTCGCAGAAAGTACGACTGCAAAAAAAGAACTCGCTTCCATTAAAGAAAGCGAGTATCCGTTAGCAGAAAATATTTTATAATCAGCTAAGCTCATTTGCTTTTGAAATTTTTGTTCTTATTGCTTCTATTATAAGGAAAATCAGAAATACAGCCGCATTTACAATTACAACGCTTGCGCCTGCCGGCGTATCGAGTGAATACGAAGCACACATACCGACAAAAAAGCAGCAAACAGAAAGTACACCGGAACATAAAATTACCGATTTGAATTTTTTGCAAATTCTCATTGAAGAAAGTGCAGGGAAAATTATCAGCGCTGATATAAGCAGCGTTCCCATTATTCTCATACCGATAACAATTGTCAGCGCAGTTAAAAGCGCAATAACCGTATTATAAGCTCCTGTTTTCAAGCCTGTTGCCTTTGAAAAGCTTTCGTCAAAGGTTACGGCAAAAATTTTGTTGTAGAAAATTACGAAGACCACTATAACTACAAGCGCGAGCACGGCGCACATTATTGCATCGGCATTTGTCGTTGCAAGTATACTGCCGAACAAATATGAGTTAAGATCGGTATTTACTCCCGAAACGCTTACACAAACAACACCAATTGCAAGTGAAGTGCTTGAAATGATAGCAATGGCGGCATCGCCGTTGATTTTGCTGTTTTCGGAAAGTCTTAACAACAAAAATGCCGCGATAATTATAACGGGAACTGCAACCTCAAGCGGTGCAAGATTAAGAGAAGCAGCTACTGCAAGTGCACCGAAGCCTACATGGGACAGTCCGTCGCCTATCATTGAATATCGTTTAAGCACAAGCGTTACTCCGAGAAGCGATGCACATAGCGATACAAGCAACCCTACTATAAAAGCTCTTATTATAAAATTATAAGAAAACATTTCAGCAAGCATTTCTATCACTGCAAAGCACCTCCTCTATGATTGTGACGGCAGTCATCGCACGGACAGTCGGTAATCATAAACTTTCTGCCTATGTCGGAATGGAGATACTGATGAGCCGTACCGTAAAAATAGGTATTCTTAGACAGATGAAGAATTTTTGAAGCGTTGTTCACCGAAGCTGTAATATCGTGCGATACCATAATTATTGTTATGCCGTTTTTATTGAGATTTTTAATAAGAGAGTACATATCAGAGGAGGCTTTGGGGTCAAGCCCCGTTACAGGCTCGTCAAGTATAAGCAGCTTATGAGTAGCACAGAGTGCTCTGGCAAGCAGTACTCTCTGACGCTGACCTCCCGAAAGTTCTCTAAAGCACTTTTTTCGAAGCTGATAAATTCCCGTTAGCACCATATTTTTAGCCGCAGTTTCTTTTTGCTCCTTTGAATAAAACAATGTGTGTTTTTTATTAAGACAACCTGAAAGCACTACTTCTGAAACCGAAGCAGGAAAATCCTTTTGCAGTACAGTCTGCTGAGGAAGATATCCGATTTCGCATTGCTTTAAACCATCTCCATATGAAATTGAACCGCCTTGAACCGACATAAGGCCAAGCAGACACTTCATAAGAGTAGTTTTACCAGAACCGTTTTCACCTACTATGCAGACATAATCACCTTCATTAATTTTCAAATTAATGTCAGACAGTACTGTTTTGCCTTCATAACCCATAGAAGCATTTTTAATTTCAATAAGCGCCATCAGTTTAAAGCCTCCCTTAGTGCGTTTGCGTTTTGTTCCATTAACGAAATATAAGTTGCTCCGTCAGCAAATTCATCCTTAGTTACATTGTGACAAGAAGAATAACGCATTGTTTTTGCCCCTGTGTCCTCCGAAATTAGCCTTGCAACTCTGCCGTTTGAAAATTCAAGA
>CANBJR010000098.1 GCA_947369085.1 uncultured Clostridia bacterium
ACATTTACTGTCACAGCGTTGCCAGCCATTTTGTAAAGCCTGCTGTCAGATAGTCCTGTTGCTCTTGCCTTGTCGAACTGCTCATCCGTAAAGCCTTGTAATTTCCAGCACTCTCTCGGAGTAAGCCTCCTTATTCTGCCGATGTGAACTTCTCCGTTCGGCTCAACAAAGGCTACCACGAATTTTTCATCATCTGTAAAATTTGTGCTTTCAACGAAAACTCCCGAATGTTCAGCCTTTCGGTTACTGATTCCCGAATCGTGTCTTGCAGTTATGCACCTTGCTATTTCTGTCAGCTTCGGATCGGGGTTTAGGTCTATGAAATAATACGACTGCGTTGCGGAAGTTGTCAGAGTATGTGCTATCTGACTTCCTACTCTACCTCGTCTTGAATTTTGTCCCGAAAAAGCAGTATCAATGCTGTCACCGGGATATGCGATCTGATAACCGTCTTTGGTTTTAGATTTTATCGGCAAACCAAAATTTTCAGTATCTTCAATAAGATAAAGTCCCGAATGACCGCCGAAACCGCCCGAACCGCTTGTCAGCGTACAGCTTAGTCCTTCAGATGAGTAGATTCGCTCACCTTGTGTTGGCTTTTCTTTGTATAAGAGCTTTTCCGCTTGTTTGCGTGAAAGATAGTACTTCTCCGGCACATTGTCCTCTAAGATATCCGATAATGAACACTCGATTTCGTGACTGTGGAACTCCGAAATTTTTGCTGTTAAGTACCTGCCAGCACACATCATACCCCTCGTCGGCACAAGCTCCGCTTACTCGTTTCGACCGCAAGCGGTCAAAAACTCGTTCGCTATGCTGTGCCTCCTCTCCCCAAAAAGCTTACAGCTTTTCGGGGACCCCGTACGGAGGATTGTTTCAAATGTTTTGCCTGAATCATGGTTAAGCAGACCGGGAACATTTTCTAGGAAGAGATACTTAGGTTTTTTAACGGCAACAATTCGAGCAATCTCGAAAAACAGCGTTCCTCTTGTATCGTCAAATCCTTTCCTTGCTCCGGCAATTGAAAAGCTTTGACAAGGGAATCCTCCGACCAGAAGGTCGAAATCGGGTAGCTGTTCGGGTACAATTTTTCTTGCGTCATCAAAGAAAAGTTCACCTCCTGTATCGTGCATTGCTTCATATGCCTGCTTTGCATACTTGTCGATTTCGCAGTATCCGACGCACTCAAAACCGCCTATGGCTTCAAGTCCCGAACGGAAACCGCCGATGCCTGCAAACATATCAAAAAATTTGATGGACATAAATCTTCATTCCAAACGAAGATTTATATTTTTAAAAACACCTCACATTCTCATAGCCATTGCGTTATCCTCATCAGGAGCTTCATCTTCAAATTCTGATTCAGATTGGTTTTCTGCTTCAATTTCTTCCTGCGTAAGCTTTCTGAATGAATCCTCTCCGGGCACTACGCCAAGTGAACGACCATTGTCCCACTCGGGGAATATCGTTCCCATTGAATCAACAAATTTTACTGTTCCTCTTGTTCCTGCCGGAACAGGTGCGTAAGGGTCTTTCATACTGATAAGCTCAATTCTTGTACCCGGCGGATACAATTTCTTTGTGCTTTCAGCTATTCTGCGCTGTCTTTCATATTCGTTCAAGTTATCATCTCCTAAAGTTTATTTGTTTAATTGCATTGTTTTGAGTGGGACTTCTTATTTTTATTGTCATAAAATTAACCGACCTCTTTCTTATTTCTGTTTGCGTTGAGATTTTTGTTGTCAGAGAAATGTGCAATCTCGCTTTCATTGTTATCATCATTTCGCCTGTCAAAATTAGGTTTCTGACGCATCTCTCTTTCAAACCTCCTGAGTTCGGGTGTGTCGGTAAAATACATATCAATCATTCCTTTCAAATTTTTTGCAAAATAAAAAAGGCAACCGTTCTAATCTAAAAAATTAAAACGATTGCCAAATAAAAAAAGAGCCAATTACTATATCTCTAAAATAAGAAATATAATGATTGACTCATATATTTGATAATATTAAATTAAGCAGATTAGCGAAAGTAATCAGTTTTCTTTACCTTTAACTAAATTTTGTAGCTTTTCAACAGCTTCATCTTTAGTTTCAGAATCCTTTACTATTTGGATAATTGAGTTCATAAGAACATCAAATTGTTTGTCTGTCATATTTTCGAACTCCATATCTTTTCCTTTCCGATAAATCAATTATCACTTCTACCGGAAATAAATTTTGTAAATAAATAATTGAGGCTCATAGAAAAACTATGAGCCTCTTTTGGCTCCCCCAACTGGGCTCGAACCAGTGACATCATGATTAACAGTCATGCGCTCTACCGACTGAGCTATGGAGGAATATACAATTTTCTTCGGATTTTACCAAAGATTTTTGTTAAGACTGCACAAAGAGCAATCTTTTTTGTTACTTAAGTCCCCGGTAGTGGACTTAAACAACATATTTGGTTGTTTCCTCTAACTAAGCAATAGTTTCCGGTGTATTTCTGTACACTCGCTCTACCGACTGAGCTATGGAGGAAAATATAGCAAAACACCCGAAAGGGTGTTTTGCATATTGTGTTGGCATCTCCCTATTTTCCCGGGCCGTCACCAGCC